>DXBC01000088.1 GCA_019116745.1 Candidatus Lachnoclostridium stercorigallinarum | reverse complement strand
TTTCTCGATAGTCTCATACTGGGGCTCCGCATCCGCGTTCACCAGATAAATGGGGAACGGCATAAAGCCGCAGTACTTTTCAATCACTTCTCTGGCACGGTATTCATTGGAAAACTCCGCGCTGTCCTCGTTTAAATACAAAGTGATTCTGGTGCCGATGCCTTTCTTGTCACCGTCCTTCATTTCAAACTCTGTGCCGCCCTCGGATTCCCAGTGAACGGGAGCTTCCTCCTGCCGGTAGGACTGGGTATCAATGGCAACCTTGTCCGCCACCATAAACGCCGAATAGAAACCCAGACCGAAATGACCGATAATCTGATCTTCGTTGGCCTTATCCTTATATTTATTCAGGAAATCCTGAGCCCCGGAGAAAGCGATCTGGTTGATATACTCATCCACTTCCTGAGCCGACATACCCATGCCGTTGTCCTCTACGACAATGGTTCTCTCCTTCTGGTTTACAGTCACCGTAATTTTGTAATCCGGATTCTCCGGCTCCTCGTACTCGCCCATAAGAGCCAGTTTTTTCAGCTTGGTGATCGCGTCGCATCCGTTGGAGATCAGCTCACGGTAGAAAATATCATGGTCGGAATACAGCCATTTCTTGATAATCGGAAATATGTTTTCGCTGTTGATGGACAGACTTCCTTTTTTCTCTGACATTTGAAATCACTCCTCATCTTTCTATTGACCGGCGCCGGCCCGGGTACAGGCCCCCGGTCTTCTTTATCCGGACAGCGGAACTGCCGCTGTTCTAGCTTTATTATCACAAGACGTATTATAATACCGCATTTTTCAAATGTCAACGAAAAATCAGCACTCATTTAATATGAGTGCTGATATTCTTTCTCTTATCAGTCTTTTATGACGCAAAGGGATCGCGAACCACGCCCAAAAACAGCCAGCCCCCTGTTCCGGAGCGGATGCCGTAGATAAAAGGACGGTCCAGGCGCATTTCCACCGGTTCTTCCGGAACCAGAGGCGCCGCCGTCTCCATCATCATAACCACCGTGTAAGCAGCTCCCTCCACTCCCTGTTCATCCAGTCCGATATGGGTTTCCTGAATCACTTTGGAAACCTGCAGACTCCGGTCTGAAATATCCGGAAACTCCGCCAGATCCGTAAACATCCGGCTGACTCCCAGAGATTCCAGAAGAGTATTTCCGTCTATGCTGCTGCCAAAGGAAAACTTCGGCACCGTCCAGTTCACTGGGCGATATTCATCTCCCAGCTCCAGCGCCTCTTTCAGATCATCAGGAGATGCCAGCAGATCTTCCACAGAGCTTCCCTCGTCCGGCAGCACAAACACCATCTCATCTCCCCGTCCGTCGCCGCGAAGGCCCAGGGACGCAGCCTTCCATCCGTCTCCCTCCTTATACCCGGAACCGGATACGGAAACGTGCATGAAATCTCCCCGGCTGGTGCTTCCGTCCATCCGGTAGAAAGTATCCTCCGCCGTCTCCTCCGCCTGAAATTCGTTCTCCCAGGCCCCGTAATAGTAAAAAGTATTGATCAGGGCCAGCAGGGTGGACGGATCCTTTGGAAGCTCCGGCTGCATCACTCCTTTGGTTTTGTCAGCAATCCAGCTCTCCATCTGTCTCCAGGCTTCATCCTCCGTGAAATCCACCTCATAGGAGGACGCATAAAAACTGTCCGCCAGCAGCGACCGGTAGTCCTCCTTCACCTCCAGTTCCTCGTCCGCCCAGAGGGAATTGGCCAGGGAAACGGAAGGCTGTTTTTTCTCCCCGCCGTCTTCTCCGCTTTCGTTCATCCCGTCATACAGCTCCTGCAGTTTCTGGGTATAATACAGATTTTCATAGAGCGTGCGACAGCCTTCTGTCAGCCCATCTTTGTCTTCCTCCCCCAGAAGCTCTGCCAGCTCCTGAAAGGTCTCTCCCTCTGCCCCGGACGCCGCCATGCCCAGGGCATAGTACAGGCTCAGGGGACTGTAATTCTCATTTTCCGATACCTCACCACCGGAAAATAAAGCGGAGGCCGTCCGGTAGGAAAACTGATCCAGGCTGTTTAAAAATGTCTCCGGGACCTGACTTTCCTCCAGCTTCCGGGTATACCACGAAATCTGCTCCTCTTCCGTTCCCGGCGCCGTCTCCGGAACGGCCTCCGGGTGAGCCGTGCCGGCGCTTTCCGCTCCCGGACGCTCCGTGTCTGTGTTTTCCGCTCCCGGCTGCTCCCTGCCGGCGTTTCCCGTACCTGCCTGCTCTGTACCCGTGTTTTCCGTTCCCGCAGGATCCGTTCCCGTGGCAGCCGTCCCACAGGCTGTCATGGCAAGGCTTAAAACGGCTGCGGCCGGCACCCATTTCCATCTCTTTCTGGTTTTCATTTTCCCCTCTCCCTTCTTTCAGAAAATTTATCTTCAAACATCCGATATTCTCTATACCGTTATTATATTCGCCGTCAGAGGGCCTTTTCAAGTGTTCCGGAAGCGATTGGCAAATTGTAAGGCTTTCTCCATTTTTCCGTAAGAATTCCCCTGACCTCCCGTTGCCCTGCCTCCCGAAACCCGATATAATAATAATAAAATTCTGCGGATCGGACTTCACCGGAACGGCATCCGCCCCAGCCGGACCGCCATCCCCGGAGAAAGAGAGGAAAGTTTCATGGACACCAGAATTCTGGAATATTTTCTGACTGCAGCCCGGGAGGAAAACATCACCCGGGCCGCGGAAATCCTGCGGGTTTCTCAGCCGTCCTTAAGCCGCCAGATCATGCAGCTGGAGAATGAAATGGGGTGTTCCCTGTTTATTCGCGGCAACAAAAACGTCCGTCTCACCCCGGAGGGTCTTCTGCTGAAAAACAGAGCAGAGGAAATTCTTTCCCTGGTGGACAAAACCAGGGCGGAGCTGTTAAACGAAAAGGAATATATCGGCGGGGATATTTATCTGGGAGCTATGGAGAGCGGAGCCTTCCGTCCCCTGGCGGATCTCATGGTCCGTTTCCGCAGGCAGTATCCTGATGTCTGTTTCCACGTCATCAGCGAACACTCCTCTGCCATTTCCCATCAGGTGGATCAGGGCCTGATCGACTTCGGCTTCGTCATGGGGCCGGTAAATGAAGAAAAATTCCGCTTCATTCCCATAAAAATACAGGAACAGTGGGGTATTCTCACGCCGGCAGACCATCCCCTGGCCCGCAGGACTTCCCTGGCCGCCCATGACCTTCTGCCCTATCCCCTGATCGTACCCCAGCGGATTCTGAAAAACGGCTCCTTCACCGATCTTCTCGGCCGGCCAAAGGATTTCCAGATCGCCGCCACCTACAACCTGATCAGCAATGTGCTCATTCTGACGGAGGCCGGAGCGGGGGCCGTTCTCTGCCTTTACCGGGAACAGTACGCCGCGAAGGGACTGCGATTTATTCCTCTCTCCCCCGGCTCCTGTGAAGAGAACGCCTTTTTCATCTGGAAAAAGGACCACGCGTTT
The DNA here is from genome assembly GCA_019116745.1 of Candidatus Lachnoclostridium stercorigallinarum. Lineage (GTDB taxonomy): Bacteria > Bacillota > Clostridia > Lachnospirales > Lachnospiraceae > Lachnoclostridium_A > Lachnoclostridium_A stercorigallinarum. The sequence continues at coordinate 16,359 of DXBC01000088.1, read as the reverse complement.
TCCAGAGCTGCCGGACGCTTCGCTCAGGAAATCTGCAATTCATTTTCTGAATTGCAAATCACTTGAAATAGATATTGGACATTTTCATTCTTCAGCCTGTATAATAATCTCAGCAAGTGAATCTGATTTCTGTTCTGGGAGGTAAACAAAATGATGAAAAAGAGACAGATCGGCAATCTGGAAGTTTCTGAAATCGGCATGGGATGTATGGGCTTTTCCCACGGATACGGACAGGTGCCTGATGAAAACTACAGCGTTAACGCCATACGGGCGGCCCACGAGTTCGGCTGCACCTTTTTTGACACGGCGGAGACCTATGGACGGGAAATGTTTTTCCCCGGCCACAATGAGCTGCTGGTGGGAAAGGCGGTGGAGCCTTTCCGGAAGGACATTGTGCTGGCCACAAAATTCCATCTGGCCCCAGAGGAATATACGGGGCAGGGGGTTCTCTATGACGTGATTTTACGCCACCTTCAGGCATCCATGAAAAATCTGAGAACCGACTGGATCGACCTTTATTATCTCCACAGGGTCAGCGAAACGATTCCCGTGGAGGAAATCGCCCAGGTCATGGGGCGGCTGATCCGGGAAGGTCTGATCCGGGGCTGGGGCATGTCCCAGGTGACTGCCGGAATCCTGGACCGGGCTCACACCGTCACCCCGGTGTCCGCCGTCCAGAATCTCTATTCCATGATGGAGAGGGACTGTGAAAAGGAGATCTTCCCCTACTGCCTGTCCCACAATATCGGAGTCGTCCCCTTCTCCCCCATCGCCAGCGGCTTTCTGTCGGGGAAGGTGACTGCGGAAACCACCTTTCAGGGGGACGACGTTCGGAAGTTTGTGCCCCAGCTCTCCAAAGAAAATCTGGCGGCCAATCAGCCCATCCTGGATGTGCTGTCCCGCTTTTCCAAACTGAAAAACGCCACAAACGCCCAGATCTCTCTGGCCTGGATGCTTCACAAATATCCCAACGTGGTTCCCATCCCCGGATCCAAAAACAAAGAGCGGATCCTGGAAAACCTGGGTGCCTGCGCCGTGGAGCTGACCGACGGGGAATTTCTGGAGCTGGAAGAGGCTCTGAACGCCTGCACTGTGTACGGCCACCGCGGAATCAATGAATCGGAGCAGAATACTTTCAGCAAAAACTGGAGAAAATAAAAAACAGCCGGGACTTTTCGCAGCTTTCTTCTGAGCTGCGAAAAGTCCCGGCTGTTTTCTCTCCTATTTTCCTCCGTTCATATTGACTCCGGCGATTTTCACATTCACATCCAGCACCATGAGACCGGTCATATTTTCAATGGCAGTCTTCACCCGCTCCTGCACTTTCTCGCTGACTTCCGGAATCTTGTATCCGTACCGGATATTCAGGGAAATATCCACGGAAACGTGCTCCTCCGTCACATCCACCTTTACGCCCTTGGACAGATTCTTCATGCCCAGCTTTCCAACCAGTTCATTGGTGATATTTCCGGCCATGGAATCCACGCCCTCTACCTCTGTGGCCGCCAGACCGGCTATAATCGCCACTACCTCATCCGCGATCTGGACCTCCCCCAGTTTTTCCTTCTCATACACCCGGTGGGTGCTTCTGTTATCCATCTCTGCCATGTCGAATCCCTCCTGTATATCATAGTGAAATTTTCAGTACTCTTACCGCTTATTTTATCACAACCGCCGGGATTTGACAACGGCCGCCGGACTGCCTGCCGCCCTTATTCTTCTGTATTCAGAAGGGTGATGACGATGTTTTCCGCCCCCACCTCTGTCTTGCGCTTTACAATGTCCTCAATCTGCGCCCGCTCCGGGTCCGTAATGCTGGAGGCGTTGATCACCACGTCCACTTTCTCCCCGGTGATGCTCACCACCGGATCCGAAAATCCCTTTGCCGACAGCAGCGTCTCCGCCGCATTTTCCTTCTCCGCCGCCTCTGTCAGACGGACCATATTCTGGACCGCCTCCTGTTTGGCCGCCTCATCCAGGTTCTGGTTGTTGATGATTTCATTTAACGTCTCTTTGTTTCTGGCCCGTACCTGCTCCCGGTTCAGCTGCACGCCCGCTATGTACTCAGAAACGCTGCCGCCGCTGGTGAGAACTGCTTCCCCCGGATTGTCGATCCCGGTGTCTGCCGAATCCTCCGCCTGGACGTAATTCTCCTCTCCCGCTGCCGCCATGGTAGCCTCCTCCACCGCAACGTCCGCCGCCTCGTCGGATGGGTCATTGTCCAGGCTGGCGATCTCCTCCATTCCGGAAGTGTCTGCCGCCGCCTGGTTCTCCGCCAGGATATCCTCGTCGGAAATTTCCATCATTCCCGCCTCATACACCTCATCCCCGGATGCCGTCTGGCCTTTTCCCGCGTAATTCAGATACCCGGCCGCAGCGATCATCACCGCCAGTGTGGTGATAATGATTTGATTTCTGCGGAAAATTTTCTTCACTTTCAGGTTTTTCATGTTTTTCACATGATTTCTGATATTTCTCATGTCAGCATGCACTCCTTTATTCCACCCGCTTTAATACTCTTATCTTATGCTGAGGCACATGAAATAATGCTTCCATGGCCGCGGAAATCTCCGCCTGAATCCTGGCGTCCCCTCCCCCCTGAGCGCTGATCACTACTCCCTCAATCTCCGGCATCAGTTCCTTTTCCACTATCGGTTCCTCCCCGCTTCCGCCTCCTGTGAGCACTGTGTTTTCCTCCTTATCGCTGGTCCGGACTGACCGGCTCCCGCCGGCGCTGTCCGTCTCCTCCGTGACAGAATCAGACTCATTCCGGTCGGTGCGGTATACCTTCTCCTCCGAGGATTTTATGGTGATCATCACATCCACCTTCCCCACGCCCTCCACAGTCCCCAGAAATTCCTCCACCCGTTTTTCCAGGTCCTTCTCATAGCTGCGGCCGGAAGAGACCGCCGAAGTGCCTCCGCTCTCCTGCTGCGGTGTCGATTCCGCCTCCCGGCCTCTTCCCGCCGGAAAGGCCAGGATCATCAGACAGACTCCCGCAGCCAGGATCAGCAGCCACTTTTCCCTACTCATATTCCAGTTGAATTTCCACATGGCTCTCCTCCAAATCATAATAATCCGCAATCCGCCTGCGCAGCCGGCTCCCGGCCCCATTCCCAGCCTCCGCCGACACTGCGCTCCCCAGGGCGGCGGCCTCTCCGGCCGCCCCATTCCCACTGCCAGCTTCAGTCTCCCCAGTCCCCGACTCTTCCAGCTCTTCCAAACTGCCCCCGGAAATCCTCACAGGCTCCACCGCCTCTACCTCAGGAATCTCCACACGATTTTCTGCCCCGCCAGGCTCCCCCCTTCCCCGACTTTCCACCGGTCCGCTCCCTTCTTCCTGTACATTTCCTCCACCCGGAGACTGCTCCCTCTCTCCTTCGCCGGAACCGGACATCCTTCCCGTCACCCGGATCTCCTCCACCATTCCGAAGGTTTCGCTGGCCTGGTCACTGTCGATCCTCACTTCCACCTGGGCGGCATCCACTCCCGCCTCCAGGGCCATCTCCTTCACCTGATCCGCCACTGCCTGCTCATATTCCCCTGTCAGCTCCTCCATCCGCCTTTTCTCCATCTCCGTCAGTTCCTGCTGAAAACCTGCCGCCCCCTCCCGAAAGGAAAAAGCTTCAAAATAACAGGCGATTTTTTCATCCAGCTTCAGACTGGACGTAAACGGCTGTACCGCCACCAGAATAAACACCATCCCCGCAAACAGCCGCACATACTTTTCATACTTTCCCGACGGCAGCAGATTAAAAACAAGAGTGAGGAAAACGATGTAAAACACCAGATTTCTCACCCAAAGCGTAATTGTTTCCATATTCCACCTCTCAGCCGGCGTAGTAAGTCACATTCGTCGCCCCGCATACCATGGCCACGGCCACCACAAACAGGGCCAGAGCCGACGCCACCAGTTTAAACAGCAGCCGGTATCCTTCTGACGCCTCGCTGACGCAGGAGGTGATCCGCTTGTCGCACACCGGCTCCAGTACCGCCGCTGCCAGCTGATAGAGAAAGGCCAGCAGCCCCAGCTTTACCAGGGGGGTAAGCGTCAGCAGGGCCAGCGCAAACACCGCTCCGGCCCCCATGGTATTTTTAATCAGAACTCCCGATCCCATCACCATCTTTGCCGCCGCCCCGATCCCGCCTCCGATCCCCGGAATCGCCTCCATAACCTTTGTCAGGCCGCTGTTTTTCACTGCGTCAGCGTAGGGCAGAACCATTCCCTGCAGAAGATGGATTCCCAGCACCAGACCCATCATCGTCCGTATCCCCCAGCTCACTCCCGTCTTCACCAGCTCTCTCAGGCGGGAAAGCATGTCCTCCTTTGCAATATGCCCGGCAAGCATGAGCAGAAAATAGATCTGAATCCCCGGCAGAAACAGGGTCAGAAACAGCCACTGAACCCCTGAGATCAGAAGCAGCATACACTCATAGAGCCCCGCCGCCGTCACCGCTCCGCCGGAAAAAGCCGCCGCCAGGAAATAGGCCGGGGCCAGGGCACGCATAAACCCCAGAATCTGCTCCAGAGCCTCTCCCGCCAGTTCTGCCCCCGCCGTAAAGCCGGCTGCCAGAAAGGTAAAAATCAGAAGATAGGTGACAAAAAATCCCGTCTCCGAGATCTGTCCCATCTGAAAAATCCCGGCAAACCCGGCGAAAACGGCCCCGGCAATTCCCAGGATCACCACCTGACCCAGGAACGCGGCGCTCTCCGCCAGTCCCTCCGTGAGACTTCTCCCGGCAGCTTGCACCAGCATCTTTGCCGCCTCACCGGCATCCCCGGCCATCAGCGTTTTCAGCAGTTCCGTAAAGGAAAAATTCTCACCGGATCCGGCCAGATTCTGTCTTAAAAACTCTTCCACTCCGGTGAGATCGTACTGTTCCAGACCTTCTCCCGCCCCGGCCATGGTTTTCTCAGGCGCCGCCAGAATCAGCGCCAGGCAGAGTACTGCCCCGGCCATCCATTTCCACATTTCTCTCACCGTCTGCCTCCTATGCCAGAAATGTCTGCATCGTCTCGATCAGAGCCCCGAATACAGGCATACTCACCGCCAGAATAGATAATTTCCCAAACATTTCAATCTGGCTTCCCACCGAACCATACCCGGCATCCTTGCAGATGCCGGAGGAGAATTCCGCCACATAGGCGATCCCGATCATCTTCAGCAGCGTATCCAGATACACCGGATTCACCTGGATGCTGTCCCGGATCATGGCCAGAGTATCCAGAATCACCTGCATTTTCCCAAGGGCGTAGAGAAATATAAAAACACCGGCGGCCATCACCAGATAGACGCCGTATTCGCTCTTCACACTCTTCAGCTGCACCGCCAGCAGAACTGCAGCCAGTCCCGCTGCCGCTATCGCCCCTATTGTCACGCTCCATTCCCCCCTCCCGCTTTATTTTACAGCTCAAACAGCTCCTTGATGGTCTCAAACAGCTGATAGATGTAGGGAACCATCCAGAACAGCACTACCAGCAGGCCGGCCAGACTGGTGAGAAATGCCTGCTCCTCCCTGCCGCTGTGCTTTAAAACCTGACAGACCACAGACACCAGAATTCCTACCGCCGCAATCCGAAAAATCAAATTGACATCCATGCCATCCTCCTTTAACACATGATGATCACAAAAAACAGGCCGCCTGCCAGAGACAGCCCTGTGTAAAGACGGCATGCCTCCCTCTTTTTCTCCCGAAGATCCTCAATAGCCAGCTCCAGCTGTTCCAGGTAGAGAAGCATGGTCCTCTCCTGCATCTGCCTGTCCAGATATCCCAGTTGGCCGCCAAATTCCCTCAGCTGCCGGAGATCTTCCCCGGAGAAGGGCAGATCAGACAGCCGTTCTGTCTCCTCCTCCCAGATCTCCCGGAACTCTTTTCCTTTCTGCTTCTCCGTTTCCTCTGCCACCTGAAGGGAAAAATGACCGATCCGGCCGCCCAGCCGGCTTCCCGCTCTGGAAAATGCCTCCCCGAGAGTCGAATTGGCATAGAGGATTTCCCCTTTCAGCAAAAAGACCAGTTTTCTCAGATCCTCCAGCAGACGGAGACGGAAAAGAAAGCGGGAGGAGAGAAAAGCGCCGAGCCCTGCCGCTCCTGCAATCACCAGTACGGCCCCAGCCGTCCGGACCATCAGCCAGACCATCCGTCTCCCCCCTTTCCTACCAGATTTCCCTTTTCATCCAGCACTTCCTTCACTGTCCCGGCCCGTTCGCCTCCACCCAGTATCACAAAGCGGCGGAAAATCCCCTGATCTATCAGCTCCTTCATCGCCGGCTTCCGCCTGATTTCCTCCAGTCCGGAGCCATGGACTGTGGCCAGGACGCTGCAGCCGCAGCCGGCCGCATACTCCACCGCTTCCAGGTCCTTCTTTCCTCCGATCTCATCCACAGCCACCGCTGCCGGCGCCAGAGCCCGGATCGCCATCATCATTCCCAGCGCCTTTGGACAGCCGTCCAGCACGTCCGTCCTTGCCCCCAGATCATTCTGGGGAATCCCCTGGCAGCAGGCGGCGATTTCCGACCGTTCATCTATCACAGACACATTGATTCCCGGCCTCCCGTCTGCCCCGTCTGACAGAAGGCGCACCAGGTCCCTTAAAAGCGTTGTCTTTCCTCCCCGGGGAGGAGAGATCAGCAGACTGTGAAGGAGTCTTCCATTCTCCAGCAGAGAGGGCAGTACTGCAGCGCCGCAGCCTTTCACCTGATGGGCAAACCGGATATTCACCCCGGATATATGGCGTATGGTTTTTATCCTCCCCTCTTCCATCACCACTTTTCCCGCCAGACCGACGCGATGTCCGCCCCGAACAGTCAGGAACCCCTGCCGGATCTCCTCCTCAAAGGCATAGAGAGAATAATTTCCCATACACTCCACCGTCTCCCTCAGCTCTCTGTCCGTCACCGTCCTGGGTTCAAATCTTCCCGCTCTATCAGACCTCTCCCTGCCTCCGGCCTGTCCCAGCCTCCCGTCTCCTCCCACCAGATACTCCTGGTTCTCATACCAGAGACAGACCGGCTGTCCGACCCTCAGCCTCACCTCCTGCAGCTTCTCAAAGTCCACTTCCAGCCCCTCAAAAATTCCCCGAAGTTCCTTCCCGAATATCCTGGTCCACTCATCTGACTCCATGTCCTCACCTCTTTATCTCAATATATGAAAGGGCAGGGGGATTATGACAGCCAAAAAGCCGGAGGAAGATCCTCTCTCAAGGGTCCTTCTCCGGCCATCTCAGCCAAAATCTCTATTCAATTGAAAGAATTTACCGGTTTGTGCAGATCCCGTTTTCATCCACATAATACCCGTCCGGCGTCGTTGCAGCGGTCAGCATGGCGCCGCTGCTGTCGCAGTAATACCAGGAGCCGTTCCAGGAGATCCAGCCGGTTTTCATGTAGCCGGATTCATTGAAAAAATACCATCTGTCATTGATGTAGCGCCACTGATTCACCGGATAGGTGCCATCCTCATCGACCCACCACCAGCCCAGATTGTCCTGGAACCAGCCGGTTTTTACCACTGTCTCCTCCCCTGTGGGCCGTTCCGCCCCCACAGCATCCCCGGGGCCGGTAGCTCCCTCAGGAATATAGAGATCATACTCCTGGCTCAGGGCTTTGTTCTGCTCTGCCTGGCTTTCATCCACCACATAGCTTTCCGATTCCTCGGACCAGTCGCTGTGAATATACCGGCTGCTTCCGCTCTTTGCCCGGGCTCTCACCCGAAAGGTATACTCTCCCGCCCGGTCCATGCGGGCGCGGCACTCAAATCTTGTACTCCTCGTCCTGACAGTATCTACCCGGTAGCCGTCCCGGTAGATCCGGATCTCATACTGGTAGGCATCCTCTACCTCATCCCACTCCGCTTTCGTTCCGTCCCACCATACTTCGGGGGTGTCCAGCTGAGTGGCGGATTCGTACTCTTCATCATCCCACTCATAGGCGTAAGCGCCTGAAACGCTTCCTGCGCACATGGACACGGCCATGGCAAGTACTGCTGCCGCTCTGATCACTCTTCTCATATTCATTACCTCCAAATCGAAGCCGGCAGCCCGGCGGCACAGCCGCCGGACTGCCGTTGTCTCCGTATGATCCAAAGATTACAGGCATATTATACTCCGCCTGCACGCCGGGCTGCAAGAGCAACCCGCCTGCAATTTCGTGAACTTTTCGTGAACAGTTTCAAATGCGCCTTCCGCCTGTCTGTTCCTCCCGCTCTCTTCTGTGCTAATTGATCCGCTTAATGGTATAGCCGCCGCCGTCGTTTTCGTCCACCTCATACTTATTGCCGTCCGCATCGGTGGCCGTTCCGCCGGTCTTTACCTTTCCGCTCTCATTGACCAGATAATCCTTTCCATCTACGGTCACCACCTCGTACCGCAGCCCGTCCTCTGCCCGGACCAGCACTCCGTTGTCGTAAAGATAGCCATCCTTCACACCGGTGTAGCCGGCTCCGATATTTCCCAGAGAACCGGTCTTGTCAAAGAAATAGGTTTCCCCGTCGATCTCCACCCGTCCGGTCACCATGGCGCCGCTGTCGTCGAAATAATAATTGCGGCCATCGGAAAGCTCCAGCTCTCCTGTAACCATCCGGCCTCTGTCCGTGAAGCAGTAAATCTTGTTGTCAATACGGGCCACACCATACCGGTCGTTGAGAGCCGTAGTGCGGTAAGAGGCGGTATAAGCCCGTCCATTGCGGAAATAATACCAGTTTTCATCTGATTCATCCGGGGTGAGCAGATATCTCCAGCCGCTGGCCGCCGCACCGCTGGCCTCACAGTATACCAGACGGTTCACATCGTCTGTCACATTGTCATAGTAGGAGCTGGTGAAATTCTCCGCGTCCACCCAGCCGGTGAGCATTCTTCCGTACCGATCGAATACGTAGTCGGCTCCGTTGATAGTCTGTTCTCTGGAACTGGACATCCGGCCTGTGCTGCTGAAATAATACCAGTTCTGGTCGCTCCAGTCGTCCGCCCGATCCGAATAGAGGTACTGCCATCCGGTCACCATGGCGCCGGAAGCGTTCAGATAATAGGTATTTTCCCCGTCGTCCAGCCATCCCGTGTCCATCTGCTTTCCGGAAAAATGATAGCGGACTCCGTCAATGGTCTTCCATCCGTCCTCGTAGGCCTGTCCGTTGCTGCCGAAATAATACCAGTGGCTTTCCGCCGTCCAGGGATCATCCTGAATCAGCCTCCAGCTGTTGGTGAGCATCACTCCGCTTTCATTGACATAATAAGTGTCGTCAATGAGACGGTTCACCGCCATGGTCCCGTCATAGTCTATGTAATAATAGACTCCCTTGTCCAGCACCCACTGTCCGTAAACCATGGAACCGCTGTCATTGTAATAATACCACTGTCCTCCGCTCTGACTCCAGGTTCCGGCGTGAGCCGTGACCACCGCCCCCGCGCTCAGCATCGCCGCGCAGGCCACAACTGCTAAAATTTTATGCTTTCTCTTCATATCCACTCCTCCTTTATCCTGAAATTACACAGTAATTCCAATTTTCCCATTTTGTTTTCTTTATTATAACATAAATTTCCGAAAATTTTACAACTTTATTCTTACATTTCTGTTATTTTTATAAAGTTTTATTTCCCCCGGGCGTATCGCGCAAACCTCCGTGCCCGCTAACGCGGACACCACGAACCATGAAAGCCCTCGGACCGCTCCATGCTGCGCACTCATGCGATCCGACCTGCATTCGCAATCCGGCCTACCGGGCTTTCACAGTAAAAGAGGCCCGGCGCCTGTCGGCACCGGACCTCTCTGTTTTCAGATATACTGATTTTCTCCTGTCAGAACAGACAGTTAAACTGGATAAGCCTTGTTCTCCGTATCTGCCGCAGTCAGATCTACCTTCTTCTGCTGTGCCTCGCGATACTTGAAGAACTCTTCCGCCACCTTCGGGAACAGGGCGTAGGACAGCACATCTTCATCCTGCTGCTTCCACTGGGCGCATTCTTTCTCAAACTGAGGCAGCTGCGGCGGGATCAGGTCTGCCGGACGGCAGGTAATGGGCGTCTCATCGCCGATAATCTTCTTCTGCACTTCCGCGTTGAAGGGGGCTACGGTCTGTCCGAATTCTCCCAGCATGATCTTCTTGGACTCCTTGGGCACCATCTTGTAGCGCTCGCCGGCAATCACGTTCATCACCGCCTGGGTTCCCACAATCTGGGAGGACGGCGTCACCAGAGGCGGATCTCCGAAATCCTTGCGCACTCTCGGAATTTCCTCCAGCACTTCCTGGTACTTGTCTTCCTTTCCTGCCTCCTTCAGCTGAGAAACCAGGTTGGAGAGCATACCGCCGGGAACCTGATACTGAAGAGCCTTGATATCCACGCCCAGCACTTTCGGATTCATGAGACCGCTCTTTAAGCACTCTTCCCGCATGGGCCGGAAATAATCGGCGATCTCTGCCAGAAGATTCTGGTCGTAGCCGGTATCGTAAGGAGTTCCCCGGAAGGTCTCCACCATCACCTCCGTAGCCGGCTGGCTGGTGCCCAGAGCAAAGGGACTCATGGCACAGTCGATGATGTCGCAGCCGGCCTCCACTGCTTTTAAGTAGGTCATGGAAGCCACGCCGGAGGTGTAATGGGTGTGCAGGTCGATGGGAAGGGAGGTGGACTCCTTTAAGGCTCCTACCAGCTCTTCAGCTGCATAGGGAGTGAGAAGTCCTGCCATGTCCTTGATGCACAGGGAATCTGCTCCCATCTCCTCGATTTCTTTGGCGATCTTTTTCCAGTAGTCCAGGGTATAGGCATCGCCCAGGGTATAGCAGAGGGCGATCTGTACATGGGCCTTCTCTTTATTTGCCGCCTTCACCGCCGTCTGCAGGTTGCGGATGTCGTTGAGGCAGTCGAAAATACGGATAATATCGATGCCGTTGGCCACGGATTTCTGAACAAAATACTCCACCACGTCGTCGGCGTAGTGGTTGTAGCCCAGGATATTCTGTCCGCGAAACAGCATCTGCAGCTTCGTGTTCCTGAAGCCGTCTTTCAGTTTTCTCAGACGATCCCACGGATCTTCCTTCAGGAAACGAAGACAGGCGTCAAAGGTAGCTCCGCCCCAGCACTCTACTGCGTGGAAGCCCACCTGATCCATTTTTTCCACAATGGGAAGCATCTGCTCTGTGGTCATTCTGGTAGCGATCAGAGACTGGTGGGCGTCACGAAGGACGGTTTCCACAATCTTAACCGGCTTTTTCTCTATATCTGCCATGATGATTCCTCCTAATCAAATGTAATTGTTATTTCACTCCGAATATGGCCATGAAAGTACCGGCCGCCACGGCCGTTCCTATTACGCCTGCCACGTTGGGCCCCATGGCGTGCATCAGCAGGAAGTTGGTCGGATCCGCCTCAGCCCCCACCTTCTGGGACACACGGGCGGCCATAGGCACAGCGGAAACGCCGGCCGAGCCGATAAGGGGATTGATCTTCCCGCCGCTCAGCTTGCACATGAGTTTTCCCAGAAGCACGCCGCCGGCCGTACCGAAAGCGAAGGCTACCAGGCCCAGAATCACGATCTTGATGGTATCCATCTTTAAGAACGCCTCGGCGCTGGTGGTAGCGCCTACGGAGGTTCCCAGCATGATAACCACGATGTACATCAGAGCGTTGGACGCGGTCTCCGTCAGCTGCTTTACCACGCCGGACTCCCGGAACAGGTTGCCCAGCATCAGCATTCCTACCAGGGGAGCCGTCGTCGGCAGAATCAGGCAGACCACAACGGTTACAATAATGGGGAACAGGATCTTCTCCAGCTTGGATACAGGCCGGAGCTGTTCCATCTTAATCTTTCTCTCTTCTTCCGTAGTCAGCAGCTTCATAATCGGCGGCTGAATAATGGGAACCAGAGACATATAGGAGTATGCCGCCACGGCGATAGGGCCCATGTACTCTTTCTGTCCCAGCTTTCCGCAGAGGAAAATCGAGGTGGGGCCGTCAGCTCCTCCGATGATGGAGATGGCTGCCGCGGCCTTGTCGTTAAATCCCATGAAGATGGCCAGGAAATAGGCCACATAGATTCCCAGCTGAGCTGCGGCTCCCATTAAGAAGCTCTTGGGATTTGCGATCAGAGGACCGAAATCCGTCATGGCGCCTACGCCCATGAAAATCAGGGACGGGAAGATACTCCACTCATCCAGCACATAAAAGTAATAGAGCAGTCCGCCCACTCCGTTGGTGGAATTCTCCGGCTCCAGCATAATGTCCGGATAGATATTTACCAGAAGCATGCCAAAAGCGATGGGAACCAGAAGAAGCGGTTCAAATCCCTTTTTGATCGCCAGGTACAGGAAAATGAACGCCACCGCGATCATGACAAAGTTGCCCCAGGTCAGGTTGACAAATGCCGTCTGCTGAAGAAGATTCCCAAATGTATTCGCTATATATTCCATTGTTCATCCCTCCATATAGATACGTTTCACTCACGCATCCTGATTTCTGTCTTTAGTTCAAGGTTGCGATCGTTTCGCCCGCTTCTACGGAGTCGCCCACGGACACGTTGATGGATGCCACTGTTCCGTCTTCCGGAGCCACAATATCATTCTCCATCTTCATGGCTTCCAGAACCAGAAGAACTTCTCCTCTCTTTACCGCCTGGCCCACAGAAGCCTTCACGCCCAGGATCTTTCCCGGCATGGGGGCGGACACAGCCACAGATCCCTGAGCGCCGGCTGCCTTCGGAGCCGCGGGAGCTTTGGGAGCTGCTGCAGGAGCCTTCGGGGCCGGAGCCGCTGCCTTCGGAGCTGCCGCTCCCGTATTTTCCTCTACAGTTACATCATATACATTGCCGTTTACGGTGATGGTATAGCTTTTCATCTTAATTTCCTCCTAAATCAAACTCATTTCCATCTGGATTTCGGTGCTCTCTTAATGGAGCGTACGACCAGGCCGTCCGCCGGAACATCCTCCGACGCCGCGATGGCCGCCGTAATCACTGCCACCAGCTCCAGATCATCTGCCAGATTCTCCTCCGGCTCTGCTTCCACCAGCTCTTCCGGCCCCGAAACGGGAGCGGATTCTGCGGGAGCTTCTTTCTTTTTCATCTTCGCATCCAGCACATTGATATACTTGAAGCAGTAGATCAGCAGGCTGATAAAAATCAGCACAATAAATACCGTACCCATTCCAATGAGCGTATTGAGTCCTGCCCTCTGCATTCTCTCTCCCGTCGTATACCTGGGAGCGAAGCTGATGGCAGTCGGCTCTCCGGATTCCGCGTCAAAATATACCTGACAGTCCACAAGACGCTCTTCAAACTGAGCTACCAGATCACAGACATATTCATTGTCCTGAAGCTCCGCTGTGGCGCTCTGCACCTCCACAAACGCCCCCGTATCGGGAATCATGTTTTTCCAGGATGTGAGCGCTTCCGACAGCACGTAATTCCTGGACTGCTCCTGAGACGCGATCATTCCGTCCAGCTCTTCCTCCGGAATGGAAACAATCTGGGAAACCAGAGCTTCGGAAACCATGGAGATCTGCGTGGACGTGCTCAGGTCCAGAGTGGATGCACTCTCGTCCTGAGTCTGAGAGCAGGCCGGCAGCGCAAGCAGAGTGGCAGCCATGCACAGTGCCGCGATTATTCGTTTTATTTTCCTCATATCACTGTCACCTCGCCTTTAGACCGTTCCATGCTTCTTTGCCGGCCGGTCCTCTCTCTTTGTAAACAGCATCTCAAACGCGGCGATCACCCGTTTTCTCGTATCCTTCGCCTCGATGATGTCATCCACATATCCCCTCTTTGCCGCTGCCATGGGACTGGACTGCAGCTGACGGTACTGCTCTGCCTTCTCTCTGATGAGAGCCGCAGCGTCATCTGCCGCCGCAATTTCATCAGCATACATGATCTTTGCCGCAGAAGCCGCATCCATCATGCCGATCTCCGCATCCGGCCAGGCGTATACAATATCCGCGCCCACAGCCTTGCTGGCCATGGTCAGATAAGCCGTACCGTAAGCCTTTCCGGTGATCACCGTCACCTTCGGCACTGTGGCGTTTGCATAAGCGTAGGTCAGCTTTGCCGCTGCCTTTGCAATCTTCTTTTCCGTGCACTTTACAGCCTGGTATCCGTTTACGTTCACCAGGGTCAGAAGGGGAACGTCAAAGGCGTCGCAGAAATTCACCATTTCCGCCGCTTTCTCACAGCCTCTGGAGGTAAGTCCTCCGCTGAGCTCCTTTTCTTTCTCTCCGTTTTCTCCACAGATTTCCGCGCGGTTTGCCACGCAGCCTACCGTCATGCCGTTTAAGCGGATAAATCCGGTGACCATGGCGGGACCGTAGCCGGCCTTTGTCTCCACAAAGAAATGATCGTCAGACACAGCCTTCAGAGCTTCCTTCGTGTCTCCTGCCCAGCCTTCCAGTCCTTCGCAGACGCGGTTTAAATCATCCTCGCACTCGTCATAGGACATATCATCTTCGTTGTTTGCGGGGAGTATTGAGATAAGAGTACGGATCTGTTCCAGAACCTCCGCCTCAGAGCCGGTGAAATCGACCATTCCGGTCTCTTCACTCTGGAATTTTGCGGAAGAAGTGTCGCATTTTTCCTTATAGTTGCCGTCCAGGGTATTGGGAGAGCTGACAAACAGCCTGCCTGTCTTCTCCTCCATCAGAGTAAAGTCCGCCAGCGCAGCCGACACGGCCATGCCGCCTCCGCAGGAACCAAATATACCGCAGATCTGCGGAATCACCCCGGATGCCATAGACTGAGCCAGATAAAGGGAACCAAAGCCGGCCAGAGCGTCGGTTGCCTCCTGCAGTCTCAGTCCGGCGCAGTCGATGAGCCCAATGACAGGGGCGCCCATCTTCATGGCCATTCCGTAAATATTGGCGATTTTTTTTGCGTGCATCTCGCCCATGGACCCTCCCAGAACAGAAGCATCCTGGCTGTACACGTACACAAGCGCTCCGCCGATGGTGCCGTACCCGGTGATTACTCCATCGGCCGGAGTCTCTTTTGCAGTCATGTTGAAATCGGTATTTCTGGCAGTCACATACCCGCCGATCTCCACAAAGCTGTTTTCATCAAGTAAGGACCGAATGCGGTTGCCTGCTGATGTTTGTGCTGAATAACTCATTTTACAGCCCTCCATTTTGTAGTATTTTTACAGTAGTGGTTAAAACTTTAACAATCCACTGTCCAGTAAATCGAATTTCTGCCGATTATAATTGTATAATGGGTTTTGGGGAAATTCAAGTCATTTTTGGGGAATTTTCAAATTTTTCGACAATATTCAGTTAGCATCTGTCTTTTCCAGGAATCGTTTTCCCAATGTAAATCCTCTTCCCCGGACCTCATTGACACGATTTACAATCATGAAGGCTTTGGGATCCAACTCCATCACCAGTCCGCTCAGCTTTGTCAGCTCCCTGGTGCTGAGAATGGTCATAATCTCATAGGATTCTTTCTCCAGATAGCCTCCCTTTATGGCCACCAGGGTGGTTCCCCGGTCCAGCTTCTGCTGAATGGCTCTGTTAATCTCTTCATAATTTTCGCTGATGATTTTCGCCTGCATCTGGGAGGTGCCAATGGTCATGAGCTTGTCAATTACCGTCGTGTAAATAATAATCAGAATGATGCTATAGAGCATTTTTTCCAGGCCGGAAAACAGGGCCTGGGCCGCCAGAATGCAGAAATCAAAAGCGTACATGCTGACTCCCACGGGAATTCCCGCCTTTTTCTTTAAAATCAGGGGCGGGATATCCATGCCGCCGGTGGAAGCTCCGACCCGAAGCACCATCCCCAGGCCCAGGCCTACCAGCAGACCGCCCATAATGGTGGCCAGCATCCTGTCATCCGTAAGCCCTGCCGGCACAGTCCGCTGAACCACTTCCAGAATAAAGGGGGAATAGAACGTGCTGATAATGGTCATCAGGGCAAACGCCTTCCCCAGAATCGCAGCGCCAATCAGAAACAGCACCACATTGAGCACCGCCAGAACTGCCGACACCGGAATACCGGTATAGTGGTTTACAGCCAGGCCGATGCCTGTGGCTCCTCCCATCATCATTCCCGCCGGAATGAGAAAACCGCCGATTCCCAGGGCGGAGAGGGTATTTCCCAAAAATACGCTTACAATTGTCACTCCTCGCTTCATCGCAATCTCCTTTTACCGCTTTAGTTTTTTATCACAGTCTCTTTCCATAAGAAAAAGGCAGGCCTTCCGGCCTGCCTTCCTCATGTCCAAACACCAGGAAAAACGCTCTGACGGCGCATTTTCCCAAATTCGTCCCATAGAGTATAACACTCTAGCTCCGGCTCCGCAAGAAATATTTTCCCAGCACATCCTCCAGGCACCAGCGCAGTGTGATTTCCGCCACCGTGCCCCTGGCAGTCACCGGAAAAGATGCTACTGTCTCTC
>DXBC01000087.1 GCA_019116745.1 Candidatus Lachnoclostridium stercorigallinarum | reverse complement strand
GCGTCGGTGGAAAAAGCCAGCCGGATCCCTTTTTCCAGCATGGTGCGGACGGGATAGCACTCCTTCATCCATTCCGGTCCCAGATTGAACAGATAGCTGGAGCTTTCCGCGTACTGGAAGATGGGCTGGGTCACAAAGGCAATGCCGCAGGCCGCAGCCTTCTCCATGCTCTCCCCGGAAGGATCTGTCACGTGCTCCAGCCGCACATGGGGAATGCCCTCCGGCGTCCACGGCGTCTCCCGGCTGACCCGGTCCACCATGCGGGAGATGGCTCTCCCGCCCATGGCGTGAATGGCAAGCTGACATCCTGTTTTTCTGCAGAAGTCGATGGCCGTCTCCAGCTGGCGGCCGCTGCACACGGAGATCCCGTATTCGTCTTCACTTCCCAGATAGGGCCTGCTCATCCACGCAGTCCTTCCGGAAACGCTGCCGTCGCCGATCACCTTCAGCCCTGCGGTGAAAATCTGACGGCTGCGGTCCATTTCTTCCGGGGCGATGGCAAAGTCCGGAACATCCATGAAAAAGTCCCACATATAGTAGATTCCCACCTTCTGCCGAAATCCCCGCCGAACCGCTTCCCGGTAAATGGGCAGATTATCGGAGGAATTCAGATTTCCCATGTCGCAGATGGCCGTCACTCCCTGGGACAGGAGCACCTCTCCCAGCTCCAGAAGATGGTCTGCCTTCTTCTCATCCGATTCCTGGGGAACAAAGGCGGCAAACATGGTGCTGGCCGTTTCCTTCAGCACACCGGTGGGCTCTCCGTTTTCATCTCTCTCAATCTCGCCTCCCGGCGGGTCGGGCGTATTCCGGTCGATTCCCGCCAGCTTCAGCGCCAGGCTGTTGACGCAGCGGATGTGGGCGCAGGTGCGCATAATGGATACGGGAGCGTCGCTGCATCCCCTGTCCAGATCATAGCGGTTGGGGGAGCGCTTCTCCAGAAGCTCTCCCTCGTCGTATCCCCAGCCCTCGATCCATTCTCCCGGGCCCTGTTTCTGCCGTCTCTCCCGGATGGCCTCCGTCAGCTCCTCAATGGAATGGATTGCCGGGGGCATAACCGCAATTTTTTTGCGAAATTCCGCCAGCATGACCGGGTGCATGTGGGCGTCCACAAAACCGGGGATCACCCGGCGCCCTTTCAGATCAATCACTTTCCAGTCCTGGGGACCTGAACTGCCGCCGTCGACCGCTTTCCGGACCGCCGCCCGGTATTCCTCCGGCATGGCGTCCTTCTCTCCCACCCACCGGATCATCCCGTCTTCCACCGCCATGCTGTCTCCGTAGGGACAGTCGGTGCGGGAGGTAAATAAGTTCCCGTTGATAAATATGGTTTTTTGTCTCGATTCCATAGCTGTCACAACTCCTTTATCTGAAATCATAACAGAATCCGGCTATTTTGTCAGCAGAATTTCCGGACAAACAGAATCTTCCGGCGGTACGAATTGAATCTTCCGGCGGCTGCGAACTGGCTGAGTTCTTTTTAAGTTTGCGGTCCGTCCGTCAGATACAGACAGGCCAGCTTCTTCCCCACCTCCTTCAGGCTCCTGCTCTCCGCCGTTTTCCAGCCGCGTTTCCAGCGCTTCTGCGATTGCCCTGCTGACATAGTCAAACTCCTCCCGGTCATCCATCCCCAGGCTGCCGCCGTTCATCAGCGCAAGCCACAGAAGGCCGGAGCAAAGAAGACCGGTGAACACCGTCACAATCACGGGAATCAGAATCATCATAATATTAGATAAAAAAAGCCGTTTCTTAATGGTCATAGGAAAACCTCATTACCTCATGAATTGCTCCCATTATATCACATCTGTTCATCCGATATTTAAACTCCACATAAACAATGAAGCCGGAACACGGCAGAAAACACTCTGCCGCCGTTGCAAAATCGGTTCGATCACCGCCCTGTCCATGCGCATCAATTTTCTGGCCATTGCCGCTTCGCTTCTTCAGCGGCTGACTCCTGCCACAGAAGCCCTGGTTCACAATGGGGGATCCTGCTTTGTGGTTCTTATCGCCGAACTTCTGTATGACAGAAAATTTGAATAAGATCGGCTGTATGCCCGGCAAATGTCCGCCCGTGCAAGTATGGCGGCCGCTTGCCAGGCGCATCGCACAAAAAAAGAGACCCGCGAATACCATTCGCAGGGTCTCCCTTTCCCGAGCACAGTGTCTCATGAATATTCTGTTTCAGTGCCTACAGTCCCAGGCTGTCGATCCATTCCTGTACGTCCGCTTCCACGGCGCCGGAGTTAAACCGCATTCCTTCCACCCAGTCTCCCGTCCCGGCCATTTCCGCCAGCAGCTCTCCGCTCTGTCCCAGGCCAGAGCTGGAAGACGTGCAGAAAGGAATTACGGTCTTTCCTGTAAAATCATTGCTCTCCACGAACTGATCCACCGGCCATGCGGCGATTCCCCACCAGATCGGATACCCGATGAAAACGGTATCGTAGTCTTCAAATCCGTCCACGGTGGCAGAAACCAGTTCCACATCTCTCAGGCTTTCGTCCGCATGCTCCATAGAAACACGGCTGTTCTCATCTGTCCAGTTCAGATCTTCGTCCGTATAGGGCTCCACAGGCTCCAGCTCAAACAGGTCTCCTCCTGTGATGTCCGCAATGTAATTTGCCACGTTTTCCGTGTTCCCGGTAGCGGAATAGTACACCACAAGGGTTTTCCCCTCTCCGTCAGCGGCCTCCGCTGCAGCTTCTTCGGCACTGCTCTCCCCGGTTTCCGCAGAACTGCTTTCTTCCGCAGAGCTGCTCTCTGTCTCCCCGGCCGTGGTCTGCGCCTCAGTGGCGGCAGTAGTCTCTCCGCCGCCGGATCCGCATCCGGCCATAACTCCCAGAGCCGCACAGGCTGCCATAATCCAGATTATCTTTTTACGTTTCATCATTCATCCATCTCCTTAATGTTTTATTTCATGATCTGACGGTCCCAGAATGCGAAAGCATCCCGGATCCATCCTTCCGCCGCAGTTCCCATGCCCAGGCCAAACCCGTGTCCCAGGCCCTCATATGAGTGAAATTCCGTGGGAATTCCCAGGCGGTTCAGCCTCTCCAGACGGCGCTTCATCCCTCTCCAGTCCGCGATCCCGTCCCTGGTTCCCACACAGGTATAGGTGGGAGCGTCAGCCGGGGAGACGGTGGTGTAGCCGGTGTACTGCATGATCACTGCGGCTGCCTGAGAAATGTCCCTTCTCCCGGTGAGCTCTCTCAAAATCTCCCGGTTTCCCAGGGCGGCAGCCATCCTGGCTCCGGCGGATCCGCCCCAGAGGGAGTATCCGTCCCGCCGGATTTTCAGTTCATCGGAGTGATCCCAGATCCATGCAATGGCCCGGCCCAGATCCTGAAAAGGATCTTCCGTGCGGTAAATCAGAGCGAAAGCGTTATAACCTTTCCCGGATGCTTCCACGGCGTGGGGAAAGCTGTCGTGCATGGCTCCCACATAGTAAAAGCCGCCTCCCGCATTCATCACTGCAAATTCCCTGCCTTCTTCTCCTGGAAAGAAAAACAGCCCCGCATTCCGTTTGGACGGATCCTTTGCTATCTCCCGTTCCGTATAAATGGGGAAGAAGATCTGTTTTCCTTCCAGAGACCAGAGCTTCAGCCGGTTTACGATTTCCACTGTCTTTTCCGGCCGGATGTGGGAATACCACAGATAGATCCGGCTGCTGCTCAGCTCCCTCAGAGTCATGTTTCCGGGAAGAGACAGGTCCGTGGGGAAGAGCAGGCGTCCATAGGGCCGAAACGCCGGATCCCCCGCCACCTCCGCGATGGTGGATTCTTCTGTAAACAGCGGGATTTCTTTGCTTTTTGGCTGTTCTTTCATAATGCCTTCCTCCTGTTTTACAGCCCTATCATATCAGAAAACCACTTTCCACGGAACGATAAAAAAGTAATGACAGTGACAACCTTATGGTTAGTTCTGGGGCAGAATTCCCACCTGGCGCAGCACGTCCGTCACATAGTGAACCGGCACGATGGTCAGGGCTTCCCTTACCTCCTCCGCCACATCCGCCAGATCATCCACATTCTCTTCCGGAATGAACACCTGAGTCACTCCTGCCCGCTGAGCCGCCATCAGCTTCTCCGGCAGACCGCCGATGGGCATAACCACGCCCCGCAGGGACACCTCGCCGGTCATGGCGTACTCCGGACTGACGGCCCGGCCGGTCACCAGGGACGCCAGAGCCGTGGTCAGAGTGATTCCGGCGGACGGACCGTCTTTCGGCACCGCTCCGGCCGGCACATGGATGTGGAGGTCGTTCTCCTCAAAGAGAGACGCCTGCTCCGGAAACATGGATTTTACCAGGCTGACGGCAATCATGGCCGACTCCTTCATCACATCCCCCAGCTGTCCGGTGACCGTCATCTTCCCTTCTCCCTTCGTAAACAAAGTCTCAATAAACAGGATCTCCCCGCCGGCCTGAGTCCAGGCAAGTCCGGTCACGATTCCCGGATTTTTCACTTCCAGAATGTGATCGTGGCGAATAGGGGCCGTTTCCAGAAATCCCCTGAGATCCGCCGGCTCTACCGACACCGTCTGGTGTCCGTCCCTCACAATTTTTACCGCCGCAGCCCGGCATAAGGTGTCCAGCCGGTTCTTTAGGCCGCGGACTCCCGCCTCCATGGTATAGTTGGAGATCAGGGCTTTCAGAGCCTCGTCACTCACCGCCAGATCCGTCTCTCCGATTCCCGCCTTTTCCATGGCTTTGGGGAGAAGGTGGCGTTTGGCGATCTGAAATTTTTCCAGAGCGGAATAGCCCGGGAAAGAAATCTCCTCCATCCGGTTTAGCAGGGGCTCCGGTATGGTATCCGACCGGTTTGCCGTGCAGACAAACAGTACGTCTGACAGATCATAGGGAACGTTCATGTAGTGGTCCGTAAATGTGGAGTTCTGCTCCGGATCCAGCACCTCCAGAAGGGCGCTGGAAGGGTCTCCCCCGTAGTCCCTCACCAGCTTGTCCACCTCGTCCAGCACTACCACCGGGTTGGAAACTCCGCTTCTGCGGATGCCGTCCATGATTCTGCCGGGCATGGCGCCTATGTAGGTTCTGCGGTGGCCCCGGATCTCCGCCTCATCCCGGACGCCGCCCAGACTGATCCTCACATATTTCCGCTTCAGGGCCTTGGCAATGCTCTGGCCGATGCTGGTTTTTCCCGTTCCCGGAGCTCCCACAAACAGCAGAATGGAACCGGACTGTTTTTTATTCAGAGCCATCACCGCAATCTGCTGGATAATCCGCTCTTTCGTCTTTTTCAGGCCGAAATGGTCCTCGTCCAGCACCTGCCTGGCCTCGTCCAGATCAATTTCTGCCGCATTTTCCTTCTTCCAGGAAAGTCCGGTGACAAAGTCCAGATAGTCGTAGAGCATTCCATACTCGTGGCTGTCCTGCCCTTCCTGCTTCATGCGGTTTAATACCTTTTCCGCCTCCGCCCTGGCAGTCTCGTTCATCCCTGCTTCCCGGATCTTCTGCTCAAATTTCCGGATCTCCGTAATATTTTCCGGATGAAGCTCATCCAGCTCCTTCTGCAGGTAGTCGATCTGCCTGCGGATGGCCTGCTCCCGGTACAGCTTCTCATTGGTCTCCTGCTGGGCGCTCTGGGCTTCGCTGTTGACCTTATAAAGTTCCAGAGACTCGTAAAATGCCTTTTCCATCAGTTCCGTCCGCTTCGCCGTGGAATCTTCCTTCAGGATCTCATACTTTTCCTCGTTGCTGATGCGCAGGATGGGAGATGTAAACGTGACGATCTCGTTCATATTCTTCCAGCGGAGCATCTGGCTTCTGGTTCCTTCCATCCACTGAGAGCCCTGGAAAGTCTGGAGCATGGCCGCCCGCATTTTCTGGAACCGTTCTTTCTTTTCATCGGGATCCAGATCGTCGATGTCCGGACGCATCCGCATCTCCAGCCGGAAGCTTTTTCCCGTTACCTGAATGGAATCCAGATTCACCCGGTTGGTAGTGTGAACCAGGGCCCACTGATTGTCAATGCTCTCCACCACTCCCCGGACGGCGATGGGAAAGATATCCTCCGCCTGGATTTCACCTTCCTCCTTCTCCGTCTTCAGCATCAGAAACAGCACCTTGTCCCCGGCGCTCACCGGCTGGTCCGACTGTCCGTTTAGAAAGTCCAGCTGGAAATAGCAGGATACATCCGGCAGTGCCAGAGCGTTATAATAAGGAATATAGATCAAAACTGCTCACCTCCGTGGATTTCTCATTGGTATTTGTCTTATATTTCTTCGGTTTTCCTATGATTCTTCGATTTTCTGATTTCCCGTAGACCAGACGTGCTCATCCTTTGCAGCCGCGGGAGTATTCTGTGCCATCACTCCCACCAGTCTGTGGGGAACATAGGGTTCCTCCAGATAGCTGATTTCCTCCTGACTTAAAACCAGGTCTGCCGCTTTCACCGCCCCTTCGATATGGTGCATTTTGGTGGCTCCTACCACCGGAGCAGCCACTTTTGTGAGAAGCCATGCCAGGGAAATCTCCGTCATGGATACTCTCCGCTTCTCTGCCAGCTCGGCAACCCTGTCAATGATCGCCTGATCCTGGCCGGCTGTGGCGTCATATTTAAACCTTGCATAGCTGTCCTCCTCCAGCCGTTTTGAGGTTTCTCCCGGATGTTTGGAGAGACGGCCGCCTGCCAGGGCGCTGTAGGGCGTCATGGCGATGTTGTCTTCCGCGCACAGCTTTGCCATTTCCCGTTCTTCCTCCCGGAAAATCAGGTTGTAGTGGCCCTGAATGGAAATAAACTTCGCAAACCCCTCTTTTTCCGCCAGGGCGTTAGCTTTGGCCAGCTGGTAGGCATAGCAGTTTGAAATGCCGATATACCGCGCCTTTCCCGCCTTTACCACCCGGTTCAGCCCGTCCATAATGTCATAGAGAGGCGTCTCATAATCCCACATATGATAAATGTAAAGATCCACATAATCCATTCCCAGATTTTTCAGGCTGGTATTGATCATCTGCTCAATATGCTGCTGACCGGAAATGCCGGCGGCGATCTCCTCCCGGGTTCTGGGCAGGAATTTTGTGGCGATCACCACGTCCTCCCGCCTGGCAAAGTCCCGGATGGCCCGCCCCACATACTGTTCGCTGGTACCGCTCTGATATGCAATGGCCGTATCAAAAAAATTCACTCCCAGATCCAGTCCCCGCTTAATGATCGCTCTGGAATGCTCCTCGTCCAGCGTCCAGGCGTGCTGGCCGTTTCCTGCATCGCCGAATCCCATACATCCCATACAGATCCGGGATACCTTTAAATCCGAATTTCCCAGTGTTATATTCTTCATTTTCACAGCCTCCTCTTGTCTTTTTCTCTGCAGCATCCGCCAGGGGAAACCTTTTTTTCGGCTCTTTTCCCTGTGCGGTGCTTTCGTTATCTCTATCTTACCTGCTCCCATCACCTATTGCAAATACTTATGTTTTATGGGAAACCATGCTTTTCCCGTATTCCTGTGTACCTCTGCTCTTCCCGGGGTTAGTTGAAATTCTGAATGCACATTGAAAATTT
>DXBC01000007.1 GCA_019116745.1 Candidatus Lachnoclostridium stercorigallinarum | reverse complement strand
GCGTGGAAGAGGCGGCTGTGACCGGAAATTACGGTCTGGCCATGCAGGCGTTCTTCTTAAATCCCCAGATCCCGTCGGGAGCTACGGCAAAACGGGTGCTGGACGAGCTGCTGATCGCCCACAAGAAATATCTGCCCCAGTTTGCCGATACCATCGCCCGTCTGGAGAAGGAGGGCGTCACCATCAAGGACGACGTGGCCAGAGAGCTGACGGAGCAGGGCCTGTAAAAACGGGGACCGCAAAACAGAATAGATAATGAACAGTCGGAGCCGGAAGTGATTGGCAGAAATCATTTCCGGCTCCTTTGACGTGCCGGCGGCGGTCCGGCCGGCGCAGGCCCGATTCGCTGCCGCTTCCGCCCCTGATCTGCTGCCTTTATGGCCCCGGTAAGCCTTGCGCACTGGAAAAATCTGTGTTATGATACGGTAGACATTGACTTAAGGAAGAAAATCATGGAAAAGTATCTCATAGTCTGCCCGCTGGTATTTCTGGCCGGGCTCATTGATTCCATTGCCGGGGGCGGGGGACTGATTTCTCTCCCGGCTTATCTTGTGGCGGGGGTGCCGCCCCACATGGCCCTGGGGACCAATAAGACCAGTTCCTCCCTGGGAACCATCGTCTCCACCGCCAGACTGGCCAAAAACGGATTTGTGGACTGGAAGACAGCCATACCCGGCGGAATCTGCGCCATTTCAGGCGCTGTCTGCGGGGCGACCATCAGCCTTTACGTCAGCGAGGCGGTGATCACCCACATGATGATCCTGATTCTGCCGGTGGTGGCCTTTTACGTGCTCCGCACAAAGAATATGGGAGAGGATGAGCGCACGGGAACGGTGACGGGAGGAAAACTGACGGCCATGGTCTGCGCCTTCGGACTGGTGATGGGAGTGTATGACGGGTTTTACGGCCCGGGCACCGGCACTTTTCTGCTTCTCCTGCTTACCGGGCTGGCCCATATGGACACCCGGCGGGCCGCAGGGGTTACAAAGGTGTTAAACCTGTCCTCCAACCTGTCGGCTCTTCTCACCTTCCTGATCAGCGGAAACGTGTACTACTCTCTGGGACTGGTGTCGGGCCTGTTCTGCATTGCCGGCCACTCCATCGGCTCTGCTCTGGTGGTGAGAGGGGGAAGGCAGGTGGTGCGCCCGGTGATCCTGGTGGTGCTCTGCATTCTGTTCGGAAAGCTGGCGATGGGCTACTGACAGATCTTTATAGATAATCATGGAAAAGGGGAATAATCATATGAAATGGAAGAAGTTTACCCTCAATACCACTACGGCGGCTGTAGACCTGGTGAGCAGCCTGCTGGATGAGCTGGGAATTGAAGGAATTGAGGTGGAGGATCATGTGCCGCTGACAGAGGCGGAGACCAAAGGAATGTTCATCGACATCCTTCCGGACCGGGGACCGGACGACGGTACAGCGAAGGTCAGCTTTTATCTGGACGATGAAAAGCTGGAAGGACTGGAGGATCTGCTCCGTCAGATCGAGGAAGGCCTGGACGATTTAAGCGAGTTTGTGGACGTGGGAGAGCGGACCATCCAGATATCGGAGACGGAGGACAAAGACTGGATCAACAACTGGAAGCAGTATTTCAAGCCCTTTACGGTGGATGACATTCTGATCAAGCCCACCTGGGAGGAGATTCCTGAAAAGGACCGGGACAAGCTGCTGATCCAGATCGATCCGGGCACCGCTTTTGGCACGGGACAGCACGAGACTACCCAGCTCTGCATCCGCCAGCTGAAAAAATACGTGACTCCCGGCTGCACTGTGCTGGATGTGGGCACGGGAAGCGGAATCCTGGGAATCACCGCCCTGAAGCTGGGGGCGGGACACGTATTCGGCACGGACCTGGACGACAACGCCATCACGGCGGTGGGAGAGAATCTGGAAGCCAATCAGATTGAGGACGGCCGTTTCCAGGTGGTTCAGGGAAATATTATCGACGAGAAGAAAGTGCAGGATCAGGCGGGCTACGGCTGCTACGATATCGCCGTGGCCAATATTCTGGCAGATGTGATTATTCTGCTTCAGAAGGAAATTCCTGTCCATTTAAAGCCGGGCGGAATCTTCATCACCTCCGGCATCATCGACATGAAAGAAGAGGCGGTGTGCCAGGCGTTCGCCGCCAACGATCAGTTTGAGGTGGTGGAAGTCACTTATCAGGGAGAGTGGCTGTCTGTGACCGCCAGAAAGAAGTAAGCCATGTTCCGTTTTTTTGTGGCACAGGATCAGATTGATGAAGGAACCGGGCAGGTGGTGATCACCGGCCCGGATGTGAACCATATCCGCAACGTGCTCCGCATGCGCCCCGGGGAGAAAATCCGCATCAGCAACGGAAAAGACCGGGATTATCTGTGCGCTGTGGCGGAGACGGAAGGAGACCAGGTGACGGCAGAGATTCTGGAGACGGAGGAGAGCACAGAGCTTCCCGCCAGGATCTGGCTGTTTCAGGGCCTGCCAAAGAGCGACAAGATGGAGCTTATTATCCAGAAAGCGGTGGAGCTGGGAGTTTACCGGATCGTCCCGGTGGCCACCCGGCGGGCTGTGGTGAAGCTGGATAAAAAGAAGGAGGAGGCCAAACGGAAACGGTGGAACGCCATCTCCGAGAGCGCGGCCAAACAGAGCAAGCGCCTGATCATCCCGGAGGTGACGGAGGTGATGGCCTTTTCCCAGGCCTGCGGCCTGGCGTCCTCCTTTGACCGGAATTTCATCCCCTACGAATTGGCTCAGGGGATGAAACAGACCAGACAGGAGCTGCAGGCGGTCCGTCCCGGCATGGAGATGGGAATCTTCATCGGCCCGGAGGGCGGTTTTGACGAGGAGGAGATCCGCACGGCCATGGATGCGGGAATCCGCCCGGTTACTCTGGGAAAGCGGATTCTGAGAACGGAGACGGCAGGGCTTTACGTGCTGTCGGTGCTGGGATTTCTGCTGGAAGATCAGGAAGACGGGGCTGGGGAGACGGCCTCTTTACAGACGGGGAGAGAATAAAAAATGGAAGTATATTTTGACAATTCGGCGACCACCAGAGTGCTGGACAAGGTGGTGGCTGCCATGGATCAGATGATGACAGAAAATTACGGCAATCCGTCCGCCCGCCACATTATGGGCGTGAAGGCGGAAAACGCTGTAAAGCAGGCGGCTGCCCAGGTGGCAAAAACTCTGAAGGTAAAAGAGAAGGAGATTTTATTCACCTCCGGCGGATCCGAGTCCAACAACATGGCATTAATCGGCACTGCCCTGGCCAACCGCCGGGCGGGAAAACATATTATCGCATCCAACATTGAGCATCCGTCCATCTACAACACTCTGGGATTTCTGGAGGAGATGGGATTTGAGGTGACATACCTGCAGGTGGACGGGAAAGGCCATGTGGATCTGGAACAGTTAAAGCAGTCCCTTCGCCCGGACACCATCCTGGTTTCCGTCATGTATGTGAACAATGAGGTGGGGGCGGTGGAACCGGTGGAGGAGATCGGAAAGATCGTTCACAGGGCCAATCCGGCAACAGTTTTTCATGTGGATGCCATCCAGGCTTACGGAAAGTTTCAGATCCGGCCCAAAAAGCAGGGAATCGACCTGCTCTCCGTCAGCGGCCACAAGCTCCACGGGCCAAAAGGAATCGGATTTCTCTATGCAGATGAGCATGTGAAGATCCGCCCCATTATTTACGGCGGCGGACAGCAGAGAGGCATGCGCTCCGGCACGGAAAATGTGCCGGGAATCGTGGGAATGGGAGTGGCGGCCGAGGAGGCCTACACCGGCTTTGAGGAGAAGGTGAACCACCTGTACGCCCTGAAAGACCATATGCTGGAGCGGTTAAAGGAAGTGGAAGGGGCCTATCCCAACAGCTATCCCGGAAAGGAGAGCGCCCCCCAGGTGGTGAGCGTCAGCTTTTCCGGCGTCCGCAGCGAGGTGCTTCTCCACGCCCTGGAGGATAAGGGAATCTATGTGTCCTCTGGATCCGCCTGCTCTTCTAATCACCCGGATGTGAGCGGAACTCTGCAGGGGATTGGTGTGAAACGGGAGCTTTTGGATTCCACCCTGCGGTTCAGCTTCGGACGGTTCAACACTCTGGAGGAAGTGGACTACTGCATTGAAACACTGAAGGAATTACTGCCGGTACTTCGCCGGTATCAGAGAGGATAAAGAAATTTATGGAATTCAGATCATTTTTAATCAAGTACGCGGAGATCGGCACGAAGGGCAAGAACCGCTACCTCTTTGAGGACGCCCTTATCAAGCAGATAAAGCGGGCCTTAAAAGAGGTGGAGGGCCATTTTGTCATCACCAAGGAGTCGGGACGCATCTATGTGGACGCGGAAGGAGACTACGATTACGACGAGGCTCTGGACGCCTTAAAGCGGGTATTCGGAATTGTGTGGATTTGTCCCATGGTTCAGTTTGAGGACCGGGACTATGAGAATATCAAGAAACAGATCGTGGCTTATATGGACCAGGTCTATCCGGACAAGCACCTGACTTTCAAGGTCAACGCCAGAAGAGGAGATAAGAGCTATCCCCATATGTCGGAGGAGATCAACCGGGATATGGGCGAGGTGATCTTAAACGCCTTCCCGGAGACGAAGGTGGACGTTCATCACCCGGATGTGATGCTCCACATCGAAGTACGGAAGAAAGTAAATGTCTACTCCCTGATGATCCCGGGAGCCGGCGGAATGCCGGTGGGCACCAACGGAAAGGCCATGCTGCTTCTCTCCGGAGGCATCGACAGCCCGGTGGCGGGATGGATGATCGCCAAGAGAGGCGTGAAGATCGACGCCGTCTACTTCCATGCTCCGCCATACACCAGCGAGCGGGCAAAGCAGAAGGTGGTGGATCTGGCAAAGCTGGTGGCCAGGTATTCCGGCCCCATCGCCCTTCACGTGGTGAATTTTACGGATATTCAGCTTTACATTTATGAGAAATGCCCCCACGAGGAGCTGACTATTATCATGCGCCGCTACATGATGCGGATTGCGGAGCGGATCGCCACGGAGACCGGCTGCATCGGACTGATCACCGGAGAGAGCATCGGACAGGTGGCGTCCCAGACCATGCAGTCCCTGCTCTGCACCAACGAGGTGTGCACTCTGCCGGTGTACCGTCCCCTCATCGGTTTTGACAAGCAGGAGATTGTGGACATTTCCGAGAAGATCGACACCTATGAGACTTCCGTCCTTCCCTATGAGGACTGCTGCACCATCTTTGTTGCGAAGCATCCGGTGACCAAGCCCAGCCTGGACCGGATCAAGAGATCGGAGCGGAATCTTCAGGAGAAGATCGACGAGATGGTGGAGGAAGCCATTCAGACAAAGGAGACCATCTGGTGTGACTGAGGCTTTTAAGGGCCGGCGGCTGCCGGTCCTGCCATAAAAAACAAAAGCGAAGCGCCCTTTTTCCGGGCGCTTCGCCTGCTCATTTCAGAAATACATGACGGCGGAAAGGATTTCCGCCAAATCACCTCTTCCGGGATTACTCTACCATGTAGGGAGCCAGAGTGGTGAGAATGGTATCCAGGTTGGACTCAGCGTGAATATTTAAGTCGATGGGCTTGGATAAATCCAGGCTGAAGATTCCCATAATGGATTTTGCATCAATCACATATCTTCCGGATACCAGATCAAAGTCAACGTCGAACTTGGACAGATCGTTTACGAAAGACTTTACTTTATCAATAGAATTTAAAGAAATACGTACAGTTTTCATGTTGAAACATCCTCCTCTATCTGCGGTTCAAAAACCGTTTCTTTGATTCCATAGTACAGATGTACGGGGGAAAAGTCAAGAGGTACTTTTGACGAAAACGGGCGTGTACGAAAAAAAATAAATCCCTGTTCCGGCCATATGAGAACAGGAAAACAGAAATGGAGTGTGTTATGAGAAAAGCTGCTTTTCACAATTTGGGATGCAAGGTAAACGCCTACGAGACGGAGGCTATGGAGCAGATGCTGGAGGCGGCGGGATACGAAATCGTTCCCTTTGCCCCGGGGGCGGATGTGTACGTGATCAACACCTGCTCCGTCACCAACATCGCGGACCGCAAGTCCAGACAGATGCTTCACCGGGCCAAAAAGATGAATCCGTCCGCCGTGGTGGTGGCTGCCGGCTGCTACGTGCAGGCTGCGGGAAAAGAGCTGGCCAAAAAGGACGAGGCTGTGGACATTGTCATCGGAAACGACCGGAAAAACGAGCTGCCGGAGATTCTGGAGCGGTATTTTGCGGGACGGGAAGAGGGAGAAGAGACGGAAGATGTGTATCTGAAGGATCTGGTCTCTCCCACGGAATACGAGGAGCTTCACATCGACCGGGTGGCGGAGCACACCAGAGCCTTTATCAAGGTCCAGGACGGCTGCAATCAGTTCTGCAGCTACTGCATCATTCCCTACACCAGAGGCCGGGTGAGAAGCCGGAGGCCGGAGGATGTGGTAAAAGAGATCCGGGGCCTGGCAGCCGCAGGTTATAAGGAAGTGGTGCTCACCGGTATCCATTTAAGCTCCTACGGAGTGGATTTTGCCGGCGGAAAGCCGGGGCTGATGGAGCTGCTGGAGATGGTCCACGGAATTGAGGGGGTGGAGAGAATCCGCCTGGGTTCCCTGGAGCCGCGGATTATCACGGAAGAGTCGGCCCGGTTTATGGCGGGGCTTGACAAGCTCTGCCCCCATTTTCATCTGTCCCTTCAGAGCGGCTGCGATGAGACCTTAAAGCGGATGAACCGGAAATACACCACGGAGGAATACCTGGAAAAGTGTGAGATTTTAAGGAAGCATTTTGACCGTCCCGCCATCACCACCGATGTGATCGTCGGTTTCCCCGGGGAGACGGAGGAAGAGTTTGAGGAGACGAGGGTATTTCTGGAGAAGGTGCGTTTTTATGAGATGCATGTGTTCAAGTACTCCAGGCGAAAAGGGACCAGGGCGGATAAAATGGACGGCCAGGTGCCGGAGCCGGTGAAGGCGGCCAGAAGCGAAGTTCTTCTTGAGCTGGAGAGAAAAATGTCTGACGAATACAGGAGAATGTGGCTGGGAGAAGAGGTGGACGTGCTTCTGGAAGAGGAGGCGTCCGCAGACGGAAAGCAGGTTATGACCGGCTGCACCAGGGAGTATGTGAAATGCGCTGTGGAAGAGAGACCGGGCATGAAAAAGGGCATGATGGTAAGAGGAACAGCAAAAAGGCTGATGGAAGACGGCGTGATGGAAGTGACAGTGGTCTAAAAAGGAGACGAACATGGAAAAAAAGAAACTTTGGGCGGCAGGCCTTCTCCTGATTCTGGCCTGCGTGCTGGCAGGCGTTCTGTATCTTAACACCCGGCCGGAGCCGGCAGCCGGGGACAAGCGCATCACTGTGACCGTGGTGCACGGAAATCAGGAGGAGAAGGTGTTTTCGTATGACACCGACGCCGATTATCTGGGAGAGGTATTAAAGGAGGACGGGCTCATCTCCGGGGAAGAGGGAGAATTTGGCCTCTTTATCACGGAAGTGGACGGGGAGACGGCGAATGAGGCGAACCAGGAGTGGTGGTGCATCACAAAAGGGGGAGAGATGGTAAATACCTCCGTGGACGGAACGCCTTTGGAAGACGGGGACCAGTTTGAGCTGACCCTGAAAGAGGGATACTGATTGAGGGGGCGAAAATCTCAGGAACTGGCAGTAATGGGGCTGTTTGCGGCGGTGCTGTTTGCCGGGCAGGTGGCCCTGGCCTCCGTTCCCAATGTGGAGATTGTGTCCCTGCTGGTTATTCTGTATACCCTGGCTCTGGGGCGGCGGGTGCTGTTTGTGATCTACACCTTTGTGCTTCTGGAAGGAATTTTTTACGGCTTCGGAATCTGGTGGGTCAGCTACCTGTATGTGTGGCCCCTTCTGGCCCTGGTGACTCTGGCGTTTCGCCGGGTGGATTCCCTTCTTTTTTTCAGTATTCTCTCCGGATTTTTCGGCCTTTTTTTCGGGGCGCTCTGCGCGATTCCCTATCTGTTTGCGGGGGGAGTCGCTGCGGCTTTTGCCTACTGGATCTCCGGCCTGCCCTTCGATCTGATTCACTGCGGAGGGAATTTTGCGGTGTGTCTGGTGCTGTATAAACCCCTGCGCCGGGTGATCGGCCGGCTGACTTCCGGTCTGAGGGTTTGAAAAAAATCCCTTTACGAATTTCCAATAATAGTATAGAATAGTAACGAACAGTTAAAGGACGTGAGATAATATGAGCGATATTCATAATACGCAGTATTTTAAGGCAGTACAGGAAGAAAATAAAATGGATGTGAGCGAGATTCTGGAACAGGTCTACGTGGCGCTGACGGAGAAAGGGTATAATCCGATCAATCAGATCGTAGGTTACATCATGTCCGGAGATCCCACTTACATTACCAGCCATAAAAATGCCAGAAGCCTGATCATGAAGGCGGAGCGTGACGAGATCCTGGAAGAACTGATGCAGGTATATATTGATACGAAGTTAAAGTAAGGAGCTTTCCGGAAACTGCGGAAGGCTCTGCGGCGTGGCTGTATATGGCGGGTGTACTTGGTGCACACTTTTTCAAAAGAGGGTTCGTGTGGGGATAAGGGCTGCTTGTTTCGCAGCCCTTATCAGCTAATGGGAGACGCGCAGGCCCTGAGGACAGTGGAATGAGAATAATGGGACTGGATTACGGCTCCAGGACGGTAGGCGTGGCGGTGAGCGACGCTCTGGGACTGACTGCCCAGGGGATCGAGACCGTGACGCGGGAGGACGAAAACAAGCTGCGGAAAACTCTGCGCAGAATTGAGGAGCTGGCAAAGGAATACGAGGTAGACCGGATTGTTCTGGGCTGCCCGAAAAACATGAACAATTCCCTGGGAGAGCGGGTGGAAAAGACGGAGGCGTTTAAGGAGATGCTGGAACGCCGTCTTGGCCTGCCTGTGATTTTCTGGGATGAACGTCTGACGACTGTGGCGGCGGAGCGCATTCTCATGGAGAGCGGTGTCCGCCGGGAAAACCGAAAGCAAGTGATCGACAAGGTGGCCGCAGGACTGATTCTGCAGGGGTATCTGGATTCCCTGCGCCGGGAAGAAGAGTAGGAGACAGAATGGAAGAAACGATTATCATGAAGGATGAAAACGGGGAGAGCGTGGAATTTTACGTGCTGGAAGAGACCAGAATTCACGGAAAAAACTACCTTCTCGTGACAGACGCAAAGGAAGATGAAGACGGAGAATGCTATATTTTAAGAGATATGTCCGGTGCGGAAGACCCGGAGGCACTGTACGAGTTTGTGGAAGATGACGGAGAGCTGGACGGGCTGTTTCGGATTTTTTCCGAGCTTCTGGGAGACGCGGACGTGGATCTGGAAAAGTGAGGAAAGGATGTGCATATGAATCAGGAGGATTTTAAGGAATTACTTCGGGGAAAAGGACTGAAGGTGACCTCTCAGAGACTGCTGGTGCTGCAGATTATGGCGGAGCATCCGGGAGAGCACCTGACAACGGAACAGATTTATGATTTGGTGAGAAAAACAAACCCGGAGATCGGACTGGCCACCATTTACCGCACGGTTCAGGTGCTGGTGGATCTGCACCTGATTGATAAGATCAGTTTTGACGACGATGTGGCCCGGTATGAGCTGAGAAACAGCAATATGAAGCACCACCACCACCATGCCATCTGCCTGGGATGCGGCAAGGTATTTTCTTTTGAGGACGATTTACTGGAAAATCTGGAGGCGGCCGTGGAGGACCGTCTGGGATTTGCTGTGGTGGACCACGAAGTGAAATTGTATGGATACTGCAGTGACTGCAGAGTGAAAATGGAACAAGAATAAGTTTGGAGGTTATGGATTTTGAGAAAACAGAAAAATGAAAATAAAGCGGGGAAGCTGAAGGTCATTCCGCTGGGAGGCCTGGAGCAGATCGGAATGAACATCACCGCTATCGAATATGAGGACAGCATTATTGTGGTGGACTGCGGTCTGGCTTTCCCCACGGACGATATGCTGGGAATTGACCTGGTGATCCCCGATGTCACCTACCTGAAGCAGAATATCAGCAAGGTGAAGGGATTTGTGATCACACACGGACATGAGGATCACATCGGCGCCCTGCCCTATATCCTGCAGCAGGTAAATGTACCGGTGTACGGCACGAAGCTCACCATCGGTCTGATCAACAACAAGTTAAAAGAGCACAATATGCTGAAAAATACGAAGCGCAAGGTGGTAAAACACGGTCAGTCCATCAACCTGGGCTGTTTCCGGGTGGAATTTATCAAGATCAACCACAGCATTGTGGACGCCTGCGCTCTGGCGATCTTTTCTCCGGCGGGCATTCTGCTTCACACGGGAGACTTCAAGATCGATTACACCCCGGTGTTCGGCGAGCCGGCGGATCTGCAGAGACTGGCGGAGCTGGGAAAGAAAGGCGTCCTTGCCATGCTCTGTGAGAGTACCAATGCCACAAAGCCCGGCTTTACCATGTCGGAGCGGACGGTGGGCAAGACCTTTGACACCATCTTCAACGAGCACCGGAACAACCGCATTCTGGTGGCCACGTTTGCGTCCAACGTGGACCGTGTGCGCCAGATCATCAATTCCGCCCACAAGTACGGCAGAAAAGTGGTGATTGAGGGGCGGTCCATGGTAAATGTGATCGGAACGGCCACAGAGCTGGGCTATATCAAGATTCCCGACGGAACCCTTATCGACATCGATCAGTTAAAGAATTACAAGCCGGAGCAGACGGTGTTAATCACCACCGGAAGCCAGGGCGAGGCCATGGCGGCCCTTTCCCGCATGGCGTCCGGCCTGCATAAGAAAGTTTCCATCCGTCCGAAGGACGTGGTGATTTTAAGCTCTCATCCCATTCCGGGAAATGAGAAGGCGGTGGCTCACGTGATCAACGAGCTGTCCATGAAGGGAGCCGAGGTG
>DXBC01000086.1 GCA_019116745.1 Candidatus Lachnoclostridium stercorigallinarum | reverse complement strand
CTGAGTTATAATTCCATTCTTATAAAGCTGAAGTTCCATGATGTTATGGATGAGGCATTGTCCCTGGATCAGGATTCCTTTGCAGTTACGGTGAACGGCGAGACTATTTCTGAAGATTATTATGAAGTGATATTAAATCCTGAGGATGACTGTACCTTTGAGGTGTATATGGATCTGGTTCAGCTTTATAAGAATGGAATTATAACTCAGGAAGATTTCGGACAGGCCAAAATTATCGTGACTTATACGGCAACGGCAAAGGAAGATATTGTACATGGAACTTATTACAATAGAGCCTGGGTGGAATATGAAAAAGGAGAAAGCGAAGAAGATACGGTAACTGTGTATACATATCAGTTAGAGATATTCAAGTATGATCAGAGCACAAATGAAGGACTGGGAGGAGCTAAATTCCAGTTATATCAGAAGGATGAAAATGGAGATATCATTGAAGGCAGCGTCAGGGAACTGATATCTGGTGCAGATGGATACATAGTGGTTGAAGGACTGGATGGAGGAATTTACTACCTGAAGGAGACGGAGGCCCCGGAAGGCTACGTGTGCAGCGAGGAAGAGCATGAGGTTGATATTTCTGGAAAGGCCGATGCAGAGCAGATTGTAAAGGTCAA
Organism: Candidatus Lachnoclostridium stercorigallinarum; assembly: GCA_019116745.1. Classification (GTDB taxonomy): domain Bacteria; phylum Bacillota; class Clostridia; order Lachnospirales; family Lachnospiraceae; genus Lachnoclostridium_A; species Lachnoclostridium_A stercorigallinarum. The sequence continues at coordinate 7,489 of DXBC01000086.1, read as the reverse complement.
ATTCGCCAACAGCAACATCCCTCACACCGGCGGCACCGGCACCCGGATGTACACCATCGGCGGTGCGGCGATTATTGCGGCAGCAGGCATCCTGCTGGTAGTATCTCGCCGCAAAAAAGAAGACAGATAATAATATCTTCTGAATAATTTCCACGCAGTTTCAGCCCGGGCGGCAGGCGGGAAAGAAAATATTCTTTCCGCCCTGGCCTGCCGCCTGAGCTGCTCCGACTGCAGGAGCCGCTTCACAAGAGTGATTGTGGGGCGGGTCGTACTGTTGGAGAAAGGATAGGATGAAACAATGAAAAAACCCCGTTTGGTCACGGTTCTGGTGGTGCTGCTGTTTCTGGTGGGGGCAGGAGTGATGCTGTATCCCACCATGTCAGATCTTTATGTGAGAAGACAGCTGCAGAAGGAACTGACCCAGTACAATCAGGTCACTCAGGGAGAGGAAGCGGATTATTCCGAGCTCTGGGCCGCCGCGGAAGATTATAACCGCCGCCTGGCGGAAAAAGAAAATCAGTTTGCGGTTTCAGAGGAAGAAATGAAGGAGCTCTCCGGGCTTTTAAATCCTCTGGGAACCGGGATGATGGGACATATTGATATTGACAAAATTTCCGTGCATCTGCCTGTCTATCAGGGAACGGAGGAGGCTGCTCTCCAGGCGGGAGCCGGCTGGTGGATCGGGACGTCCATGCCCACCGGCGGGGAAGGCACCCATTGTGTTCTGACGGCTCATACAGGGCTGGTCAGGGCGAAGATGTTTACGGATCTGGATCAGATGGAAGAAGGAGATACCTTTTCCCTTACGGTGCTGGATCGGGTGCTGACCTATGAGGTGGATCAGATCCTGATTACGGAGCCGGAAGAGATTGAGCCGCTGCTGATTGTGGATGGGGAGGACTACTGTACTCTCTATACTTGCTATCCCTATGGAGTGAACACGGAACGGCTTCTGGTGCGGGGACACCGGATTCCCACGCCGGAAAAGGAGGAGACAGTTGTCAGCGTGCTGACGGAAAGCGATAACTGGATGTGGGCAGCGGCAGCAGGAGTGGCGGTGATCCTTGTCATTGCCGCGGTGATAATCATAAGACATAAAAAGCGGCGAACAGCAGAAAATGAAGGTAAAGAAAATCCGCCGCAGGAGACAGATACAGAAAATCAGATGGAAAAAGAGGAAGGGAATAAATGATGAAGATTCGCAGAAAACTGTCATCACTGGCATTTTGCCTTTGCATGATATTGGCTTTGGTTCAGCCAGGGGCCGCCTTTGGGGCAGCGGGAGCTTCTCTGGTGCTGAATTATGGGTATTCAGGTGTGAAATTTCAGATTTATCAGGTGGCGGACGAGCAGAAACGGCTGACGGAAGATTTTGCCGGATATGACATTTCTCTGGATCATGACACCAATGCGGAGTGGCAGACTCTGGCGATGGAGCTGGAAGAGCTGGCGGAGCAGGATCAGATTGCGCCGTCGGAGGAGCAGGCCACAGGAGATAACGGAAAAGTTCAGTTTTCCGGCCTGGAAGAGGGATGGTATCTGGTGACAGGAAGCCCCATGAACATTTCCGGTGTCCGGTATAAGGCGGTGCCTTTTGTGGTGAATTTGACGGAAGGGATTCCCGTGAAAGCGGATGTGAAGCACTCGCCGGATCCGGAAGATCCCACAGATCCGGAAGAGCCGACAAATCCCTCTGATCCTGGGGATTCGGGCGGAGGAGATTCTGACGGCGGCGGAGGCAATCCGGGAGGCCCGGGAGGCGGAAGCACGTCCATCACGGATCCGGACGTACCGCTGGGGCCGGGAGAGCCGGAAGGTGAGACGGCAGAGGTTCCTAAGGAGGAAGTGCCGCTTGCAAGGCTGCCGCAGACAGGACAGCTCTGGTGGCCGGTGCCGCTGCTTCTGACGGGCGGCTGCCTGCTGCTGGTTGCGGGAATTATGCAGAGAAAGGGAGAAACGTCTTCTCATGAGAGGTAAAGGCAGAAAAAGCAGGAAGAGTATATATCTGATTGGAGGAGGGCTGCTGCTGGTTGCGGCGGCCCTTTGTCTGACCGTATATAATATTGGAGACAACTGGCGGGCCGGGTGGGAGGCCGGGCAGGTGCTGGCGGAAATGGAAGAGGCGGCGGAAAACGGCGGGGTGAGTATGCCGGCGGAAGAGGACGGCGGGGAGGAGAATGAAGCCGGACAGGCTCTGGCGGTGATTCCTGTGGACGGAAATGACTATATTGGTGTACTGGAAATTCCGGATCAGGAGCTGATTCTTCCTGTGATGGAAGAATGGAGCTATCCGAAGCTGAGAATTGTTCCCTGCCGCTATATGGGATCGGCGAAAGAGGGGGATCTGATTATTGCCGGCCACAATTATGACCGCCATTTTGGGCGGCTGAAGAATCTGCAGCCGGGCGAGCCGGTGATTTTTATGGACGCGGAAGGAAACCGATACGAATATGAGGTGCAGCAGGTGGTAACCCTGCAGGGCACGGATGTTGAGGAGATGGAGGAGGGAGAGTGGAACCTCACTCTCTTTACCTGCACCGTCGGAGGACAGTTTCGGGTGACGGTCCGGTGCGGGGAAAAGCAGGACGGCTAGAGGCCTGCTTTTTATCCGATCCAGGCGGTGTACAGGATCACCACGATCAGGGACGGAAGCATATTTGCAACCTTGATTTTAACAGGAAAGATCATGTTTACTCCCACGCAGAAGATGAGCATGGAACCGATCATGGACATATTGTCGATCATGGGCGTGGTGAGAAAAACCTGGATTCCTCTGGCCAGCAGGGTGATGCTGCCCTGAAACAGAAACAGGGGAATGGCGGAGAAAATGGCTCCCACACCGAAGGCCGCGGCAAAAATGGCCACGATGATCCCGTCCAGAAGAGCTTTGGTGTAGAGCATGGACGGGTTCCCCGCCAGGCCGTCCTGAAGGGGGCCGATGACGGCCATGGCTCCCACGCAGATGGTGAGAGTGGTCATTACGAAGCCATCGATGAATTTGGAATCCTTTTCCCTGCCGGATTTTTTCCTCAGCCAGTCCCCGAATTTCACAAATCGTTTTTCAATATTCATCCACTCGCCCAGAACGGCGCCCAGCGTCAGGGATACGGCGCACATCATAGTGCCGCCGGAGGTGAGGGCGCCGCCGTCTACGGCGAGCATTTTTTCCAGTGTCCCGGAGATTCCGATAAAGATAACGGCCAGGCCGATGGCCTGCATAATGGTGTCCTGAAATCTCTGGGACAGTCCTTTCTTAAAAAGAATTCCCAAAATGCCGCCGGCGATCACCGCGCCGGTATTGACAATAGTCCCTATTCCGATCATGTCAGCATTCCTCCTGTGTTTTTCTGTCAGTTGTCTTCTGATTGCGGGGCGGCTGGATGGATGACGCCGTTTTCATCGATGGAAATATCAAAGGAAATGCTTTCCATGTACTGATAAAAGGACTCTTTTTCTGCCGCGTCCGTGAGCATCCTGGTATATCCGGCGGAAGAGGTGCCGGGCAGCAGGGAAAGATGAGGCTCAGAGCCGTCTTCACTCAGGGTCAGCTTCAGCAGAGCAGTGCGGGGGATGCTGCTGCCGAAAATGAAGTTTCCCAGGCTGTACACAATAGGTTTTCCGCTGTAGTATTCAATTCCCTGGAGCACGTGGGGGTGGCTTCCCACCACCAGGTCCGCCCCGGCGTCAATGCACCGGCGGCCCAGGGAGGTCTGATGATCCACAGGCATTTCTGCCCGCTCCACGCCCCAGTGGATAAGGACCACCAGGTAGTCGCACAGGGGGCGGGTTTCCTCAATGGTCTGAACCAGGAGAGCGGGATCGTAGGCGGTGAGGAGGCCCGGGGAGCTGGCCCCGGCGGTCCAGGACGCCACGGGAATCACCCGGGAAGCGCCGATAAATCCCACCCGGATGCCGCCCACATCCACAATCTGAGGTTTTCTGGCTTCCTCGGAATTGGCCCCTGCTCCCACATGGAGAATTTCCGCGCTGTCCAGGGCGGAAATGGTGTCAAGCATGGCGTCTGTGCCGAAGTCCAGAGTGTGATTGTTGGCCAGAGTGACCAGGTTTGTGCCGATTTCGTTCATGATGGGAACGCGGCTCTCCGGAAGGCGGAAGGTATACTGCTTGTCCGGCGCGGCCTGTCCCCGGCTGCTGAAGGGAAACTCCTGGTTGCCGGCGAAGTAGTCGGCTTCACTGATGGCCGTGCGGAAACCCTCGTCCAGTACGCCGGAGATGCCGCCGGCTTTGTCATAGGCGTTCAGCACGTGGTCGGAGAGGTAAATGTCCCCGGAAAACAGAAGATCCACAGAGCTTGAATTTTCTTCCGCCGGGTCAGAATTGCTGCCGGAGATGCCGCTGTTGGAGGTGTTGGCGGCGCTGTTGTCGCCGTCCCCGGAGAGGATTTCTTCGTCGGAGGTATTTCCCTCATTTCCGGAGGAAATTTCTCCGTCAGCGGAGATCTCGCCGGCCGCATTCCCGCTGCCTCCGGAGATCTCCCCGGCGGAACCTCCTTCCCCGTCGGCCTGGGCAGCCTCTCCGCCTGCCGCCCCGTCTTTTGCAGTGCTCTCCATGGCAAAAGCGGCCGTCAGATCCGGGTCATGATATCTGGAAGAGCCGCAGGCGGAGAGAAGGGCTGCGGCGGCTGCCAGAAGAAAAAGATATTTAAGGGATTTCATGTCAGTCTCCTTTGTTTTCAGAATAGCTCTATTTTCCGCCAATCCCGGTGATTCGTCAATACATTTTTGCGGGGACGGTGTCTCTTGCCGGACAGATTTTGGTGGATTATGGGGAACTCCTGGATTATAATAGAAAAAAGGAGGCTGATAATATGGAAAAAACACTGGTAGATCTGCTGCGGGAGCGGCGCAGCATCCGCAGATACACGGGGGAAGCGGTTCCGGAGGGGAGTCTGAAGCAGATTCTGCAGGCAGGGCTTTTGTCGCCCAGCGGCCACAACGCGAAGCCGTGGGAGTTTGTGGTGGTGAGAGATAAGGATACATTAAACCGCCTTTCCCAGTGCAGGGAAGGCTCTGCAGAAATGCTGAAAGGAGCGGACTGCGCGATCGTCGTGCTGGGAGATGAGGAAAAGACGGACGTGTGGACGGAAGACTGCTCCGCGGCCATGATGAATATGCACCTGACCGCCTCCTCTCTGGGAGTAGGGAGCTGCTGGATCCAGGGAAGGCTTCGGACGGTGAATGGGGAGACTGCGGAGGAAGTTGTGAGAAAGATTCTGGGATTTCCGGAACACTGCAGGCTGGAGGCGATCCTGTCGCTTGGGATGCCGGCGGTGCACCCGGAGCCGAGAAAGCTGGAAGATCTTCCGGAGGAGCGGATTCACTGGGAAAAATTTTAAAGACTTCTGTTTGACATAGGGAGCAAACTGTGCTAGAATGGCATCGCTTGCTCGGAGGGCAAATCATTCGTCAGAAATGGTGGGCCGGATAAGGCACGGACTGAAATGTCTGTTCTTATCCGGCTCTTTTTTTCAGCAGAAATCCGGTGTGACTGCGGTCTGCAGAATCGGAAGAGGCCCGATTGCCCGGGGGAGACAAAAAGGAGGAGTATGAAATGGATTTTCTGAATGGAAACATCAAAACGCTGTATTTCAAATACCTGGCGGCGTCATTTGGAAGCACGCTGATTTCATCCATCTATTCCATTGTGGATATGGCCATGGTGGGACAGTACCACGGGCCGGAGGGCTCGGCGGCTCTGGCTGTGGTGGCCCCGGTTTGGAATATTATTTACAGCTTCGGCCTTCTCATGGGAATCGGCGGCTCTGTGCTTTTCAGCACCATCAGGGGAACTTCGTCAGGGCGTGAGAAGGAGTCCAACGAGTATTTTACCGCATCGGTGATCGGCTCAGCAGTGCTGGCGGCGATCATCTGGGTGGCCATCGTATTTTTTGACCGGCCTCTGCTGCTGGCTTTCGGAGCTCAGGAAGATACCATCGTCCTGGCGAGAGAGTATGTGGCCCCTGTAAAATTTGCGATCCCGCTGTTTTTATTCAATCAGATGCTGGCGGCATACCTGCGCAACGACAAAAATCCGGCTCTGGCCACGGGAGCGGTGCTGGCCGGAGGTATTTTCAACGTATTCGGCGATTACTTTTTTGTATTTGCCTGCGATATGGGAGCTTACGGAGCAGGTCTGGCTACGGCCATCGGATCCGCCGTCACGTTCCTGGTGCTGCTGTCCCATTTCTTTTCAAAGAAAAATACCCTGCGTCTGGTATGGCCGGAAAGCCTTTTCAAGAAGCTGGGGAAGATTTCCGTCACAGGATTCTCCACCTTCTTTATCGACGTGGCCATGGGAATTCTGACGATTCTGTTTAACCGTCAGATCACCAGATACCTGGGAACCAACGCCCTGGCGGTATATGGGGTGATCGTCAACATCAGCACCTTTGCCCAGTGCTGCGCCTACAGTGTGGGACAGGCATCGCAGCCCATATTCTCCACCAATTTCGGAGCTGGAAAAGGGGAGCGGATTCGCGAGACGTTAAAATACGCCCTGGGCACCGCTGCGGTATTCGGCGTTTTGTGGACGGCTCTCAGTCTGGCGGTTCCCAATTTCTTTATCCGCGTTTTCATGTCGCCGACGCCGGAGGTGTTAGCCATAGCTCCGGATATTATCCGCCGCTACGGACTGTCCTTTCTGCTGCTGCCATTTAACGTGTTTTCCACCTACTATTTTCAGGCTCTCATACAGCCGAAAACGGCCTTTGTCGCATCGGTGGGAAGAGGGCTGGTGGTCAGCGGAATTCTCATTTATCTGCTTCCTGTGGCTGCGAGGGCAGATTTCATCTGGTTTGCCATGCCTCTGACGGAGGTGATTGTGGCCGTCTATGTGGCCAGGGAAATGATAAAATATACGAAACGGCTGCCTGTCGGAAGATAAAAATGGGGCGGACGGTTTTTTGGAGATATTCCGGAAACTGTCCGCCCTTGTATTTCCTTACGATATATTATATAATTTTACCGTTATGAAAGAATATATTGTATTTGATCTGGAGTGGAATCAAAATCCATATGGAAAAGAAATGTCGGAGGATCATCTGACATTTGAGATTATTGAAATCGGGGCGGTAAAGCTGGACGAAAGCCTGAAAGTGGTTTCCGCGTTCAGCCGTCTGATCTGTCCGCAGGTATACCGGGAGCTCCACTATAAGATTTCTCAGGTTACTCATATCACCATGGACGAGCTGAAACGGGAGGGACGGCCGTTTCAGGAGGTGATGGAGGAATTTGAGAAATGGTGCGGCCGGGATGCGGTTTACTGTACCTGGGGCCCTATGGATTTGACGGAGCTGCAGAAGAATGTGACGTATTTCGGCATGGAAAATCCCTTTCCCAATCCGCTGCTCTATTATGATATTCAGAAGCTGTACGGACTGTTTCAGAAGGAGCGGGGGGAGGTGGTGGCCCTGGTGGGGGAGAGCGGCAGCGGGAAGACCACCGCTGTGCGCACCGTCCTGGGCCTGCTG
>DXBC01000085.1 GCA_019116745.1 Candidatus Lachnoclostridium stercorigallinarum | reverse complement strand
TAGTATGCCGCAGATTCCGCGGCGGACCGCTGATTCACAATCTGAAAATTTTCCATGTGGAAAATATTTGGATTTTCTTTTTTATTTTCGACTTACGCAAAAGGGAGGAAGACATGCAGCAACAGTTCTATTATCAGATGCAGTGGCCCAGGGACAATCTTTTTGTAACCTGTTTCGCCCACGAGCTTTACAACTACCGGTATCACTGGCACGACGCCGAATATGAGATCGACATTCTGCTAAAAGGGAAGACCGAGTTCTGCAGCGGGCAGAACACCTACAATCTGGAAGAAAACGACGTGATTTTCATCAATCCCAAGGTATGGCACGCCTCGTTTTCCAGGGAGGAAAATTCCAGAGCGCTGGTCCTGCGCTTCTCCGACTCAGCCTTCTCCCACTTTCTTAAAAAAGACGAGCGCCTGAACTTCCGGCTCGCGCCGTCCAGCGCCGCCACCAAAGACCAGGAAATCTACAAAAAACTGCGCTATTATGCCGCCACACTCCTTTCCGTCATGGGAAAGGACAACCCGTTCCAGCGGCTGACAGCCCGGGCTTCCTTTGAGATGCTGCTGGCCACTATCTGCGGCCTGGATTCGGAGACGGAGATAGCCGCCGACCAGAGCCGGCGCAGCCGGGAGACCATCGAACGGCTGATGAGATTCATCGATCAGCACTATGCGGAAAAACTGAGCCTGGACGACGTCGCCCGGTATACCCACTATAACCGCACCTACGTGTCCACTCTGTTTAAAAACACCATGGGAATCAATTTCCACGATTACCTGACCAAAGTACGCCTGACCAACGCCATCTTTCAGCTGGCGGTCACAGACAAAAATATGACCCAGATCGCCGTGGACTGCGGTTTTTCCGACCTGAAAACCTTTAACCACCGGTTCCGGGATATCTTCGGCTATCTTCCCGCGAAGTACAAGCAGCGTTTAAATCCGGCCCGGATCATACAGCTTCAGGGACAGGTCTACGTTTCCCCGGACGATCCGTCGGTGGCGGAGAAGCTGGAAGAATTTATGGGGGTGTGGCGGACGCCGCACCAGAAAGGAGAGACCGCAATTGACACCGGTATTTGACAACAGCACCATTCATTTTGACATTCTCAGACAGCGGGCCTGCAATATGCGCTGGGCGGAACAGGAGGAGGGGGTGATTCCCCTGACCGCCGCGGATATGGATTTCCCCTGCGCGCCGGAGATCGTTCAGGCCGTCGTATCTTACGCCCAGGCCGGTTATTTTTCCTATACTCCCAAGACAGGCCTTCCGGAGTTCAAGGAGAGCATTGCCCGGATGCTGAATGAGAAAAAGAAAGAACCCATATCCCCGGATCTGATACTTCCCATTGACAGCGCGGCCCGGGCCATGTCCGTCATCGCCAAAACGGTGCTTCGGCCGGGAGACGAGGCCATTGTCTGCGATCCTGTGGATTATCTGTTCAAAACATCCATGGAGGCAGCCGGCGCAAAAATTATCCTGTTCCCCATGGAATTTAAAAATGGACGGATTGATTTCTCCCGTCTGGAAGACTATATCACTCCCAGGACAAAGATGTTTGGCCTGTGCAACCCCCACAATCCCCTGGGAATGTGCTATCCCCTGGAGGATCTGGATCACATTCTGAAACTTTCGGAGAAATACGGCTTCTATATTATGAATGACGAGATCTGGAGCGACATCATCTACTCCGACGCCCGGTTCCACAGCATTCTGGAACTGGGGGCAGAGCGCAACGCCCGCACCCTCTCCGTCTTCGGCTTTTCCAAAAGCTACGGCATCGCCGGACTCCGGGTGGGATGTCTCTACGGCACGGACCAGAAACTGTTCGACCAGGCGGTGGACGCCAGTCAGGCAGACAGCACCATCGGCGGAATCTCCAGCCTGTCCCAGATCGCCGGCATGGCCTGTCTGGATCAGTGCGGCTACTGGCTGGATGCCTTTGTAAAGCACCTGCAGGGCAACCGGGACTACGCCCTGGAGCGGATCAGCCGGATGCCCGGGATCAGCTGCCGGAAACCGGAGGCCACCTTCGTGCTGTTTGCCGACATCCGCGGACTGCCGGTGAGCGCCCTGGAATTTACGGAATTTGCCAAAAAGAACTTCCGGGTGGCGGTGGTTCCCGGAGGCGAGACCTTCTTCGGCCCAGGCTCCGAAGGCTATATCCGGATCTGCCTGGCCACCAGCCGGGAAATCCTGGAAGAGGGGCTGAACCGTTTGGAAGAAGCGTTAAAGGCTATAGGAGAAAGATAAGTAACATCATGCCTAATTTGCGGCATCTTGATAAGAGATTCCGCATCTGCTATAACGCCAGCAGGCAAACGAAATAAAGCTTTCCTTCAGGCACTCCCTTCCTGTTGCCAGTATTGGGGCGGTAACACTGTCATTATAGCTTGTGTGATATTCGTGTGATATTTTACCGGAAATAATACGTCATTTTTCAGCAGACATATTCCCGGATTCCGCCCCCCAAACACAAAAAACCCCTGCAAATACGGCATTCCTCCCGTAAATGCAAGGGTTTACAAACAATGCGGGCAACAGGACTTGAACCTGCACAGTCTCCTACCAGAACCTAAATCTGGCGCGTCTGCCAATTCCGCCATGCCCGCGATCCAATTCATTATACCCAATCGCCTTATCCCTGTCAAACAGTATTTTTCGCCGGATATGGACATTTTTCCTCACTTTCCGCCGGCCGTTCCCCCTCTACCGCAGCAGCCGCTCCGCATCCAGGAGCCCCCATCCCTGCTGGTTTCTGGGAAGCCCCAGGTCCACCGCCCGCTCCCGCAGGCGCAGCTTCACATCCCGGTTGGTCATATCCGGATATTTCTGAAGCAGGAGGGCCAGGGCTCCCGATACCAAAGGCGTGGACATGGAGGTGCCGCTTTTGGTCTGGTAGGCACCGTCCCGGTTGGCGCAGCTGATGATGGCACAGCCGGGGGCTACAATATCCGGCTTGCAGATGCAGGCTCCTGTGGGTCCCCGGCCGGAATAGTCCACCATCCGGTTCCCCATGACATTTACTTCTTTATAATCATCGGAGCAGCCCACTGTAATCACCTTCCGGCTGATGCCGGGGGTGGTAATGGTCATCCGGCCGGGTCCGTTGTTTCCGGCGGCCACAACCACCACCAGTCCGTCGTCCCAGGCTGCGTTGACCCCCTTCACCAGGGCGGAATTTTCTCCCATTCCCCGGCCGGAAAAGGAACCTACCGACACATTCACAATGCGGATCCCGTATTTTTCCCGATTCAGCCGGATCCAGCGCAGGCCGGACAGCACGTCGGAGGCGTAGCCGTTTCCCTTTTTGTCCAGCACCTTGGCGCAAATCAGGCTGCATTCCGGAGCCACACCGCTGTAGCCCCCTGCGGAACTGGCGCCGTCTCCGCCGATGATGGCGGATATGTGGGTTCCGTGGCCGTTGTCGTCGTAGGGATCCGGCCGTTTCTGCACAAAATCGGCAAATGCCCCGATTCGGTTTCCAAAATCTTCGTGGGGAAAAATGCCGGTGTCCAGGACCGCCACGCCGATTCCCCGGCCTGTATATCCCTCCCGCCAGCATTCCTCACAGTGGATCACCCCTCTTGCCTGATTCACAAGCAATCATCCTCTGTCTTTTTTATTAGAATATTCAGAGGACGGACCTGAGGCCACTGCCGGGCCGCCTCACTCCTCTTCCATCAGCCGCAGCGCCGCGCGCACCTGAATCTCCACGCCCACGGCCAGACAGTCCTCGTCAATATCAAACCGGCAGTTGTGAAGGTCCGCGTCGATGCCCTCAGAAAAGTCAGCACAGCCCAGATGCCAGAAACAGGCAGGCCGTTCCTGGGCGAAGTAGGAAAAGTCTTCCGTACCCAGATCCGGCTCCCGCTCTGCCGTCACGTGATCGCTTCCCAGCACCTGACAGGCCGTCTCCTTCACCGCGTCCACAATCCGGTCATCGTTGATGAGGGCCGGATAGCTGGAGTGGAATATCACCTCCGCCGTGCTGCCGTAGGCTTTGGCCGTATTCTCCGCCATAGCCGTCAGCCGGTCTCTCAGAAACTGCCTGGTTTCCGGATCCAGGCTGCGGAGAATTCCGTCCATTCTCAGCCGGTCACAGATAATATTGCCCGCCGTTCCGCCCTGTATTTTTCCCACCGTACACACTGCAGGATTCACGGGAGAAAGATTTCTGCTCACCAGAGTCTGCAGCCCGGCCAGCACAGCCCCTGCAGCCACCATGACATCATTTCCCAGATCCGGATGCGCCCCGTGACAGGACTTTCCGTTCAGCACAATGGCAAACTCGTCGGAAGCCGCCATCATGTTTCCGTACCGGATTCCCACGCTGCCCGCCTCATACCGGCTGGATACATGAAGCCCCAGCACATAGTCCACATGGGGATTTTCCAGACACCCGGCCTCAATCATCCTCTGTGCACCGCCGGTAGTCTCCTCCGCCGGCTGAAAGAAAAATTTCACATTTCCGGACAGCTCCTCACGAATAGAGGAAAATACCTTCGCCGCCCCCAAAAGCACCGTTATATGGGCATCGTGGCCGCAGGCGTGCATAACTCCGGGAGTCTGGGAGCGGTAAGGCACATCGTTTGCCTCCTCTATGGGAAGGGCGTCCATATCCGCCCGGATTCCCACGGTCTTCCCCGGTTTTTCTCCCCGCACCACCGCCACAATTCCTGTGCCGGCAATTCCCCGCTCATATTCCACGCCCCACTGATCCAGGTATCGGCAGATCTGATCCGATGTGCCCGTCTCCTGGTTGGACAGCTCCGGATGGCTGTGAAAATACCGCCGAATCTCCTTCAGTTCCTCTTTCATTCCGTCAATCAGCAGTTTGATCTCATTCATACAGTTTCTCCTCCTGTGATATTCCAAATCCTGTGCGCCAATCCGGGCTTAAAATCCAAGAAACACCTGCGCGAATACAATAATCAGCATCTGAGTCAGATACATCAGCCCGTACAGGGGCAGGAAAAATTTCCACCATTTAGACAGAGGCACGCCGCTGATTCCGCATCCCACAGCAATATTGGACGTGGGCCACAGAAGGTTGGACAGGCCGTCTCCCATCTGGAACGTCAGCACCGTCATCTCCCGGCTGACTCCCATCAGGTCACCCAGAGGCGCCATAATGGGGATAATGGTGGTTGCCTGGCCGCTGCCTGAAGGAATAATAAAATTGATCAGGCTCTGAATCAGCAGCATTCCCTGAGCCGCAACAGCGGAAGGCAGCCCTGTGAGCAGGTTTGCCATGGTATTGATAATGGTATCGATGACCATACCGTCCTGCAGCACTACCAGCGTCGCCCTGGCAATTCCCACGATCAGCGCGCCGAACACAATGTCGGCACATCCGTTTACAAATTCCTCCGCAATTTTATCAGGACTCCAGCGGTAAATCAGCGCCGCTGCGATTCCCATCATGAGAAACACTCCTGTCAGCTGGATGGTCCCCCAACCGGAACGGAGAAATCCATACATAATCAGCCCGAGACATATCAGAATGTCCGCCAGAACCAGTTTCTCTCTCATTCCCACTTTCAGCTTTACCAGCTCATTTCTGTCCAGCTTGAATTTTGTCTTTTCTCCGGACATCAGGCTTTTGGACGGATCCGCCTTGATCTTTTTCCCGTACCGGAAAATCCACCAAAGACTTATGGCAGAAAAAATCACAAACATGGCAATCCGGATGCCCGAATTGGAGTACACCGGTATTCCGGCAATAGACTGGGCGATGACAATGGTATAGGGATTCATAATCGCCGCCCCGAATCCGATTCCGATTCCCAGCTCGATCACCGAAAATCCAAACAGGGCGTCATACCCCAGCGCAATTCCCATTCCTACCATGATGGGGATCAGGCCGTTGAAATCATTCCACATTCCAAACAGCGTGCCGCCAAGAGCGTAAATCAGGAAAAACAGGGGCACCAATATCTTTTCCTTC
>DXBC01000084.1 GCA_019116745.1 Candidatus Lachnoclostridium stercorigallinarum | reverse complement strand
GCGCTATTGTGATACCCTGGTTCTGGCCCTACACCTACAAGGAGCAGAATCTGGATCTGGCCAACGTGCCGGTTATGATGGATACATATCCCCTGGAAAATGGAAAAAATGTCTATGTAACGCCTCAGTACACCCTGATTGTGATGGATTCCCAGGGAAATCTGGAAGGCCTGGCGGAGAGCGGCCGGAAGGACATGGTGGGGAAAAAGAATTATTTTACGGTGGATGGACTGGACCTGTGCGTGGATTACAGTCTGTATTCAGCTGCAACTCTGGAATACAGAACGCTGGAAAAGAAGGCGGAAGCAGCCGGCACTGACATGGTGCAGACAGCGGACGCAGATTATCTGGTGAACTATTTTGAACGGAAGGGCGAGGCAGTTCCGGAGGAAATCAGTCTGAGCGAGGCTTCCAATATTCTGGAGAATAAGATGGAACGGGTAAACGTCACCTGCGGCGGCGAGAAGCTGACGGAAACGGTGAAGCTGAGAAACCGCACCTATCTGCTGGGAACAGACGGTCTGGGACGCGATCTTTTTATCCGTATTGTGTACGGAGCCAGGATTTCCCTGACGGTGGGATTTTTCGCAGCGTTTATCAATTTTGTGGTGGGCGTGTTTTACGGCGCTATCGCCGGCTATATGGGCGGTCAGGTGGACAATGTGATGATGCGTGTGATTGATGTGCTGGATTCCATTCCCATGACTCTGTATGTGATCCTGATCATGGTAGTGGTGGGACCGGGACTGGTGTCCATCATCCTGGCTCTGGGACTTACATTCTGGGTGAAAATGGCCAGAATTGTCCGCGGCCAGGTACTCACCTTAAAGCAGCAGGAGTTTGTAAAAGCGGCCATTGTCACCGGTGCGGATACGAAACGGATCATTGTCAAGCACCTGATTCCCAATATGATGGGACCGATTATGGTAAATATTGCCATGCAGATCCCCAGCGCCATCTTCAACGAGGCTTTTCTGAGCTTTGTGGGACTGGGAATTTCTGCCCCCATGGCGTCCTGGGGCACTCTGTGCAACGACGCTCTGGCGGGTATTTACGTATACCCTTATCAGATGGTGTTCCCGGCAATCGCCATTTCTGTCACGATTCTGACGTTTAATCTGTTCAGCGACGGTTTGAGGGATGCTTTTGATCCCAAGCAGCGAAAGTAAGGAGGAGAAGAGAATGGGTGAAAAATTACTGGAAGTGAAACATCTGCACACTTCTTTCTTTACGCATCTTGGAGAAGTAAAGGCCATCCGTGATGTGAGTTTCCATGTGGATAAAAGTGAAATTATCGGAATTGTGGGAGAGTCGGGAAGCGGAAAGAGCGTGACGTCTCTGTCCATTATGGGGCTTTTGGCCTACCCCGGAAAGGTGACGGGCGGAGAGATCCTGTTTAAGGGAGAGGATCTGCTGAAAAAGACGAAACGGGACATGAGAAAGATTCAGGGAAATGAGATTTCCATGATTTTCCAGGATCCCATGACGTCGCTGAATCCTCTGTTTACCATTGGAAATCAGATCACGGAGGCCATCCGCACCCACCAGAAGCTGAGCCGGGAAGAGGCCAATAAGCGGGCAGTGGAGATGCTTCGGATGGTGGGAATTCCCTCTCCGGAAAAGCGGGTGAAGTCCTATCCTCATGAGTTTTCCGGAGGTATGCGCCAGCGGGCCATGATCGCCATGGCTCTGTCCAGCGAGCCGGATCTGCTGATCGCCGATGAGCCAACCACCGCTCTGGACGTGACCATCCAGGCCCAGGTGCTGGCCCTGATGAAGGAACTTAATGAGAGACTGGGAACAGCCACCATTCTGATCACCCACAATCTGGGCTGCGCATCCAGCATCTGCGACCGGATTCTGGTTATGTACGGCGGGAAAATCATGGAAGAGGGAAGCACGGAGGAGATTTTCTATGAGCCTCGCCACCCCTACACCATGGGCCTGCTCAATTCTGTTCCGAAGGTGAGCGGAGAGCAGTCGAAAAAGAGGCTGGTGCCCATCCTGGGAACGCCTCCTGATATGCTTCATCCGCCTACGGGATGTCCCTTCTATCCCAGGTGCCGGTTTGCCATGAAGGCCTGCGCGTCCATGGATGTACCGGAGTTTTCCTTAAGCGGCACACACCGGGTGAGCTGCTTCATGTGCCATCCTGACGCGCCGTCCAATGAGGAATATGAGAAACAGAAAGGAGGCATCCGCCATGGCTGAGAAGACGCTGCTTCAGATTCAGGATCTGAAAATGTATTTTGAGAACCGGAAGGGATGGTTCGGAAAAAAGATCGAATATGTAAAAGCGGTGGACGGAGTCTCCCTTGAGATCAAACAGGGGGAGACGGTGGGACTGGTGGGAGAGTCCGGCTGCGGAAAATCCACCACCGGGTACTCCATTATGCGGCTTTACAAACCCACTTCCGGGAAGATTATCTACGACGGAGTGGATATTGCGGGAATGTCTGAGAAGGAAGTATGGCCTTACCGGAAGCGGATGCAGATGATTTTCCAGGATCCCTACGCCTCCCTGGATCCCAGAATGACGGTGGCGGATATTGTAGGAGAGCCTCTGGATATCTACCATCTCTGCGAGGGAAAAGAGAGACAGGAGAGAATTTATGAACTGCTGAACACTGTGGGGCTGGGAAAAGAACACGCCAGCCGATACCCTCATGAATTTTCCGGCGGGCAGAGACAGCGTGTGGGAATCGCCAGGGCGCTGGCGGTCAATCCGGAGTTTGTGGTCTGCGACGAGCCCATTTCCGCACTGGACGTTTCCATTCAGGCCCAGGTGGTCAATATGCTGGAGGATCTGCAGGCGGAGCTGGGATTGACCTACCTGTTTATCGCCCATGATCTCTCCATGGTGCGCCACATTTCCAGAAAGGTGGGAGTGATGTACCTGGGATCTCTGGTGGAGCTGGCGGAGACGGAGGAACTTTATGAGCATACTCTTCACCCCTACACGAAGGCTTTGATGTCTGCGGTTCCTGAACTGGATCCGGCCATCAGCAAGACAAAGAAGGTAGAAATGCTGAAAGGGGATGTTCCCAGCCCCATCGACTCGCCGGCGGGCTGCAAGTTTGCCACCCGCTGCCCCTACGCCACGGAGCGCTGCATGGCGGAGCGGCCCCTGCTGAAGGATGCCGGCGGCGGACATCTGGTTGCATGTCATCTCATATAGTGATATGATGGGCGAAGAGGAATGAGACCAGGAGGAGAGTATCATGGAACAACTGACAAAACTGATCCGGGACGATATGAAGCCGGCGCTGGGAGTGACAGAGCCGGGGGCTATCGCTTTTGCGGTGTCAAAGGCCAGATCTTATGTGGGAGGAAAGCTGGACCGGGTGGAACTGACCCTCAACAGCGGAATGTATAAAAACGCCTTTACCTGCGGGATCCCCGGGAGCCGTTTCTGCGGCAATGAGTATGCGGCGGCCCTGGGGGTGATGGCGGGAAATCCGGAGAAGGGACTGGAGTGCCTGGCAGCGGTGACAGATATGGACAACGCCATGGCGGAAATTCTGGTAAGAACAGGACGGATCCAGGTGCGCATGAGTGAGATCACCAGCCGCATTTTTATAGAAGCGAAAGTGACTGCGGAAGAGGGGGAGGCGGTGGTAACCATCCGGGATTCCCATACCAATATTGTGAGAATCCAGGTAAACGGGAAGACGGTTTTCTCCAAAGAAGAGGAACAGGAGGCGGAGGCGGCAGATCACGCCGACATCCACGACTACACCCTGCAGCAGATTTATGACTATGCGGTGTCCGTTCCGGCGGAGGAGATTTCCTTTATTCAGGCGGCTTATGAGATGAACTGGAAGCTGTTTGAGGAGGGGTTAAACAGTGACCGGACTACCTATGCCCCCTACCTTCTGAAGAAAAACGGGGGACAGGTCATCTCTGACGATGAGCAGAAGACGGCTTCTCTGCTGTGCAACGCCGCCATCGAGGCCCGGGTGATCGGCCTGGACAGCCCGGCCATGAGCATCACCGGTTCCGGAGCCCACGGCATTATCGCCACCATGCCTCTTTACGGCGTGTGCCGTCACAGAAATCTGCCGGATGAAAAGCTGTGGCGGGCTACGGCCATCAGCTATCTGGTGTGCATGTACATCAAGGAATATTCCGGAAAACTGTCTGCATTCTGCGGCTGCGGCATCGCTGCCGGCACAGGAATGGCCTGCGGCCTGGTATACTTAAACGGCGGCGGCACAGCGGAGATGGAGAGGACTATCGACAATATGGCCAGCAGCCTGACGGGGATGATCTGTGACGGAGGAAATCAGGGCTGTACAATGAAAGGAATTGTGGCGGTGGATGCCGCTTTCCAGTCGGTGGATTTTGCCATGAACGGCATCAGCATTGACCCCATCCACGGCATCAACGGAAAGACTCCGGAAGAGACCATGCGCCACATGGGAGAGATCGCGTCCCCGGGAATGGTGGGAACGGAGAAGACCATTGTGGATATCCTTCAGGAAAAAAGCGGAGCGAGGGGATAAGTGATGACGCCCGATGTGAAGGAAATCACCGATTTTTCCGCGCCGGAGCTGGATATCTATGCCAGGCTGACGGAAAATCAGCTGCTGAACCGCCATGAGCCGGAAAAAGGGATTTTTATCGCTGAAAGTCCGAAAGTGATCGAGAGAGCGCTGGACGCGGGCTGCGTGCCAATCTCCTTTCTGGCGGAGCGCCGGGAGGCGGAGGGGCCGGGGAGAAAACTGATCCGGCGGTGCGGAAATATTCCCGTCTACGTGGCGGAGCTGGATGTGCTCACGAAACTCACCGGTTTTCAGCTCACCAGAGGAATGCTCTGCGCCATGTACCGTCCGCCCCTGCGGTCGGTGGAGGAGGTCTGCTCCGGGGCCAGACGGATCGCCGTTCTGGAAAATGTGGTGAACCCCACCAATGTGGGGGCCATTTTCCGCTCCGCGGCAGCCCTGAATATGGACGCAGTCCTGCTGACACCGGCCTGCAGCAATCCCCTGTACCGCCGGGCCATCCGGGTGAGCATGGGAAATGTGTTCCTGGTGCCCTGGACCTTTATAGGCGGACAGAAGCCGGCGGAGAATGCCTGGCCGGAGGAGGGAATGAGGAAGCTGAAGGAGATGGGATTTCAGACGGCCGCCATGGCCCTTTCCGACCGTTCCATCTCTATCGACGATCCCCGGCTGAAGGAGGCGGAGCGTCTGGCCATCGTGCTGGGCACAGAGGGAGACGGCTTGGCCCGGGAAACCCTGGCGGACTGTGACTATGTGGTGAAGATCCCCATGAGCCATGGGGTGGACTCTCTGAACGTGGCTGCGGCCAGCGCGGTGGCGTTCTGGGAGATTGGACGAAATTAATTTGTGAAATAAAGAAACAGCGGCGGTGTCCCGGAAAATATTCCGGAATGCCGCCGCTGTCTTTCATTTTAGTCCCTTACGGAAAGTCCCATGGAAAAGTCGATCCACCTGCCGCACTTGGGATTAAGTGCCCGGCCGGCATATCCGGCAGCTTCCATCTTTTCGTTGGTAAGGCGGATAGCCGTTTCTGTTCCCTCTCCCTGAATCTGAGCGCAGAGGGGGAAGAGATACTGGGCGCCGGATCTGGTAAGGGCATCCATAAAGGTGTCTGCCGTGGCGTTCAGGTCTCTCATGCTGTGACAGAACACAATATTGGGTTTGTACAGATCCAGGCGGCTTAAATTGGGTTCATACCGTCCGCCGTCCATGGCCAGAGTCATGCTGTTATCCAGGAACAGGATAAAGTTGCTGTTGTAGATGGTGCCCAGGCGGTTGACCCACTGCTCGGTTTCCGTGCTGCCTACAGTAAAATCGCTGGGAGCCATGGCTCCTACTGCAGGGGTATGGCGTCCCTGAAGCCATTTGATTTTAAATCCGTCGAAGTCGTACTCGCATCCGTCAGTCATGGGAATGAAAGCTCCCAGAGGCATATCCAGATATTTTGCCAGAGGCCAGGCGCTCCATCCGTTTACCAGAATGGGGGCGTCCGGAAATCTCTCGTGAACCTGCCTGAGAGCTCCGATGTGATCTCCGTGAATATGAGTCAGAATGATATAATCACAGCCTTCCAGATCATCGGCGGAATATCCGGTAGCGTAGCTCTTTGCAATCTCATTGTCCGTTTCGCTGGCGTCACGGATGATCATGGGATCTACTACAATGGTTTTTCCGTTTGCCAGTCTGATCTCCATGCAGTTTTCAATAAACCAGCGGATGCTTACCATATTTACCATTTCTTTCTCTGTATAGTTCATACTTATTCTCCTTAATCCTTGAAAATTATGAAAATGGGATAAAATTTTCAGGCTGCGGCCTGCGGTTTTGGTCGCTTTTAATAATAAATGAAATCTTCAGATTTGTCGATTTAAAAAAATTGTGAAAGGCTTAAGATCTGTTTAATGAAAGGCTTTTTTTGGGGATTTTGACGAAAAGAACAGTCGCATTTTGTGGAAAATGTCCGAAGAGAGGAACTGCCGGCAGAGAAAGGAAACGATAAATTCTGTTTTTTCTTCCTGTCATTAAGCACAGCTTATGCTCCGTTAAATAATTTGGATTTTACGGCGGAAAATCAGGTATTTATAATAAAGGTCAGATGGGAACGCGCGGTCTGCGGTCATATTATGTAATAAAGGAGAAAAAACATGCCACAGGATATTTTAACCTTGTTGATACTTCTTCTGGTAGTTGTAACGTTCGCTTCAGGCAAATTCCGTTTTGGACAGGTGGCGATCTGTATTCCCGTTATTTTCATGCT
>DXBC01000006.1 GCA_019116745.1 Candidatus Lachnoclostridium stercorigallinarum | reverse complement strand
GGTTCCGGTTTTTAATCACATTTTCAATTATTTGCTTTCAGAGCGGCGGAAAGCGGAATTTGACCAGTGCTACAACCGCTTTTTGCGGGAGGAGTCGCCGGAGACTGTGGAGGAAATCTTAAAGGGACTGGATATATTGTGCGGTCTTGCGCACAGACTGAAGAAAGGAACAGATAAAGAGAAAGGAATCAAGATATGAAAGAGGTAAAAACACCGAAAAGGCCACTGATCTTTTATTATATGATCGCATTAGTGGTGCTGCTGCTTTTCAATATGCTGGTAACCCCCACCCTGTTTTCTGCCCGGGTGGAAGAAGTGGGGTACGGAGTGTTTCTCCAGATGGCTGAAAACAGGGAACTGTCAGAGGTTCAGGTGACGGACACGGAGATTATCTTCAGCGATAAGGATGTACCGGCCAACTATTATAAGACCGGGCGGATGGATGATCCGTTTCTGGTGGATCGCCTGTACACTGCCGGAATCAGGGATTTCGGCGAACCCATTGTCCGGCAGATGTCACCCCTTCTCCAGATGCTGATCAGCTGGGTATTTCCGGTGATAATATTCATCGTGCTGGGGCAGCTTCTGTCCCGGTGGATGATGAAAAAGATGGGGGCGGGAGGCATGGGCAACGCCATGTCCTTCGGAAAGAGCAATGCCAAAGTTTACGTCCAGTCCACAGAGGGAATCCGATTTTCTGACGTGGCCGGCGAGGAGGAGGCCAAGGAGCTGCTGAAGGAGATTGTGGATTATCTCCACAATCCAGGAAGATATGCGGAGATTGGCGCCACTATCCCGAAAGGAGCGCTTTTGGTAGGACCGCCCGGAACAGGAAAAACTCTTCTGGCAAAGGCGGTGGCAGGCGAAGCCAACGTCCCCTTCTTCTCCATTTCCGGTTCGGAGTTTGTGGAGATGTTTGTGGGTATGGGAGCGGCGAAGGTCCGGGATCTGTTTAAGCAGGCCAACGAAAAGGCGCCCTGTATCGTGTTTATCGACGAGATCGATACCATCGGAAAGAAGAGAGACAGCGGTCCCATGGGAGGAAACGATGAAAGGGAGCAGACTTTAAATCAGTTGCTCACGGAAATGGACGGTTTCGACGCCAGAAAGGGCGTGATTATTCTGGCGGCCACCAACCGGCCGGATTCTCTGGATCCCGCCCTGCTCCGCCCGGGACGTTTTGACCGGCGGATTCCTGTGGAGCTGCCGGATCTCCAGGGCAGAGAGGCTATCCTGAAGGTTCACGGCAAGAAGGTGAAGCTCTCTGATGATGTGGACTTTGGCGCCATTGCCAGGGCGGCGGCGGGAGCTTCCGGCGCGGAGCTGGCAAACATGGTAAATGAGGCGGCCCTTCACGCCGTGAGAAACGGCCGGAAGGTAGTGACCCAGGCGGACCTGGAAGAGAGTGTGGAAGTAGTAATCGCCGGATACCAGAAGAAAAACAAGATTATGTCCGATCACGAAAAGATGGTGGTTTCCTATCACGAAATCGGGCACGCTCTGGTGGCGGCTCTCCAGAATCATTCCGCTCCGGTGACGAAGATCACCATTATTCCCAGGACCTCCGGAGCGCTGGGCTATACCATGCAGGTGGATCAGGACGAGCACAATCTGATGACAAAGGAAGAGCTGGAAAATAAAATTGCCACCTACACCGGAGGCCGTGTGGCGGAGGACCTGATCTTCCATTCCATCACCACGGGAGCTTCCAACGACATCGAGCAGGCCACGAAGCTGGCCAGAGCCATGATTACCCGGTTCGGCATGAGCGACAGCTTCGGCATGGTGGCCCTGGAGACGGTGGGAAATCAGTATCTGGGCGGAGACGCCTCCCTGGCCTGTTCCCCGGAGACGGCCGCGGAGATTGACCGGAAGGTGATTGAAGCGGTGAA
This sequence comes from Candidatus Lachnoclostridium stercorigallinarum, assembly GCA_019116745.1. Classification (GTDB taxonomy): domain Bacteria; phylum Bacillota; class Clostridia; order Lachnospirales; family Lachnospiraceae; genus Lachnoclostridium_A; species Lachnoclostridium_A stercorigallinarum. Next base: position 17,989 of record DXBC01000006.1, on the reverse strand, counting down.
GAAGCAGTATGAAAAGGCGGAAAACCTGCTCCGCACCCACATGAAGGAGCTGAACTCTCTGGCTCAGTATCTCTACGCCCATGAGACCATCACGGGAGAGGAATTTATGGATATCCTCAATGACAGCCTGGCTCAGAAGGAGAGCGGGGAGATTCCGGAACAGGGAGAATAAGAAAATAACAGAATAAGGATAAAAAGGCGGCCCTGTCTGGCAGATTCAGACAGGGCCGCTTTTTGGTGCGGTCGGGCAGAAATTACTGTCTCCACTCCAGCACGGAAACGGGATTTCCGCTTTCCGCGGGAAGGAAGGAGACGGAATCCCCAGGCTGAAGGAAGGCCAGTTCCGGACTCAGGGTGATCTGGGCGGAGTAGATGGTGTCGGAACCGGAGAGGGTAAAGTAAAAGCAGGTGTTTCCGGAGACTACCACAGGCTCAATGGCACCGATGACACCGGAGACCGGTTCAGCCCCGGCGGCCTCCTCCAACTCCACATCCTCCAGGTTCAGCGCCCGGCGGTAGTTTTCCTTTGCCTCGTCCACGGTCTGTCCTGTTCCCACGATCTGATACTGCTCCACGTCCACAAAGGCGTACATTTTCACCAGCCCGGCCCCGTCCTTCAGGGAAATAAAATAGGTGGGGCGGTTGGAGATATTTAGGAGCAGGGGGAAGGTGGCTTTGTAATTTAAGTGCTGCACCTGTCCTTCTGCGGACGCCATGGCGGACTGCTCCGTAGCGCCGGGGACAGTGTAAAATTTAGTATCCTTTGTGCGCAGGTTCACCAGCACGAAGCCGATGTTGGACTGATCGGCGGTGACGGAGGACATGCCGGTGTAGAGATACACGTCGTCGTTTAAGGCCAGGTAATTGTAGCCGTAGGTGGTGCGGCGGACGTTTCTCTGGCCGAAAATGGAGTTCCAGTAGCCGTTCTGATATTTTCCGTTGTCATCCAGCTGGGTGATGATCAGGTCGGAGGCGTAGAGCTGGTCAATCCACTGGGGCACATCCTCTTTTTTATAGTAAGTGGACTCTCCCGTAACGGCGTTGACCAGAACAGCTCCGTCGATGTCTTTGCCGTCCCACCAGCCGACCCGGTAGGTCACAGTGGGAGCTACCCAGTAGGGAATGCCGTTGTCGTCGATTTCAAAGGAAACGTCGTCAAAAATCTTCGTGGGATAGCGGAACCGGAGATAGCGGTCAATATTGCGGAAAAAGTATTCGCTGGGGGAGTATTTCATCCCCTCTTCCAGCCACACCAGATCCGTCTGCTGGGTCACCATATCCACGGTGATATAAGCCGGAAGGCCGGAGCTTCTGTTGAACAGCCATTTAATGGGATCGGCATACACCAGAGGCGTTACCCGGTAAGGCGCGCCTTTGTAATTGATCTGGGTGTAGTTGTCTGCGATTTCAAACTGGGATACCAGCTCGGTCATCTCTCCCAGCTTCCGGTCGCCCAGGCGGGAAGCGGAGTCCCGGTCCACCACAGGGATGTTGTGCATGTCGATCTCAGCAATGTCTGCCGCGAAGTCCCCGTCGGTGAGGGTGATCAGGTCCCGGTACCTGGCGGCGTTGAACAGGGGAAGTCCCCAGACGGTGGCAATGCCCATCCAGGCGATGAGAACGGCGATGGCGGCAAAGCCGATTTTTAAGGGACGGGCCAGGCTGACAGACTGCGGCTCCTGACGCTTTTCAAAGATCACCTGACCGGTCACCGGATCTCTGTGGGCAAAGCCGCCGCCGAACAGACGGGACAGAAAATCCTTTACAAAGGTGAGAAAATTCACCACCAGGATGATCAGGATGGACATGATCAGAAACTGGAAAAAGTTCCGGTCCTTCAGATTGATTGCCGGCAGCGTGGTGTAAAACAGAAGGAAGATCAGCACGGCCGACACGGCGATTCTTCCGGCTATGGATGTAAAACTGCGTTTTTTCATTTAAAACCTCCTGACAGTACAGGCAGTTTCCTGCCATTGTCTCACCATTTTATCACCCTTTCTGACAGAGGACAAGGTGCAGGGGAAAAGATTCTGACAGCGGGAGAAATATTTCAGAAAAGGTCTGGGGTCAGGAAATCCGGCATAAGGTAGCCATAGCAGGACAAGGAAGAGGTGGGACTATGGGAGATTTGGAAGACCGCATGCCGGCCGGCGAAGAGCGGAGAAAACCGGAAACGGGCACGCTTTTCCTGGCGGGAAGTGTATTTGAAAACCAGAGGAGACAAAAGAGGAGGGAGATGATCCTATCCGGAACGGCGCTGGGGGAGGGTATTGTCCGGAAGAGGCTGTTTCATGGAGACGGGGCGGGGGCTTTCGGTGTGTTCCGCCCCTGTCAGTCTATGGGGGCCTGTACCAGGGCGGAATTCCTCCGGGACCCGGAGACAGAGACGGCGGTATTTGTCCGTTTCTCCGGAGGCATGGGGCTGTGCGGAGGCACAGGAAGAGTGCGGGATGTACGGGGATTTTCCGTGAAATTTTATACCGGTCAGGGCAATTACGATGTGACCGGACTGAATCTTCCCGTATTTTTCGTCAGGGATCCCCTGAAAGTTCAGAAACTGATTCAAGGGGGAAAAACGGGGGCAGGGTTCGGTCTGCAGGGTCCTGAGGGCATCTGGGATTTCTATTCCCGTTCTCCGGAGACGATGAATCTGCTTCTGCGTCTCTACAGCGACGACGGCGCCGTCAGAGACTACGGGGAGATGGACGGTCATGGGGTGAATACCTTTGTGTGGGTGGGGGAGGAGGGGAAGCGGAAGTATGTTAAATATCACTTCCTCAGCAGACGGAGACGGGAAAAAGAGGAAAAAAGCCCCTCAGAGACGGGAAATTTTCAGGCTTCGGAGGCAGATCCCGGCGAGGCGGCCAGGCGTCTTTACAGGCGGCTGGAAAGCGGAGATTTCCCCGCTTATGAATTCTGTATTCAGATGATGGATCCGGAAAGGGCGGAAATTCTGGAGTTTGACCCTCTGGATCCCACGAAAATCTGGCCGGAAGACCGCTTTCCCATGATCCGGGCAGGGACCCTCACCCTGAACCGGAATCCGGAAGACTTCTTTTCCCAGGTGGAGCAGGCCGCCTTTCAGCCGGACAGCTTGGTGCCGGGGATTGAACTTTCCCGGGATATGACGCTGCAGGGAAGACGGTTTGCCTGCGAAGACGCCCAGAGAAGACGGATCGGGGATCATTTCCGGCAGCTGCCGGTGAATGCTTCTGCCGCTCTGGTGACAGAAAACGGTGCAGCGGGAAGTGAGATGGGGAGAAATACAGCAGAGCGTGCGGAGCCGGAATACGGAATCCGTCCGCCGCTGTACTGTCCAAATAATCTGGCGGAAGCTCCTTTTCCCCGGGAAACGCCTGGACGGAAAGACGATTTCTCCCAGGCGGCAGTTTTTTACAAAACCCTGAGCGGGGAGGAGCGAGGACGGCTGGCCTGTGCTGTGGCTTCAGAACTGTCCTTCTGCGGCGGCCTGATTCGGGAACGGCAGCTGCAGCTTTTCGGCAAGACAGACCCGGATCTGGAAATGAGGGTGAGATCTCTCCTTCAGTCCTCAATAAAAATGTAAGAAAATCATTCCCCCGTCCCCGGAAAAACTGTGATATAATATGAACACTTGGCGAGGTTTTTCACGAGCCTAGTGAGAATATATGCCTGGGCACTTAGCGAGGTTCCTCACGAGCTTAGTGACCATGGTATAATATGAACATTTGACGGGGCTTTTTAGCCCGGTACAGAGATACCATATAAAAATCGGGAGAATTACTTATGAAAAAATATAAATCATTGCTGCTGCTGACGCTCTGCGCCAGTCTTACCTGTTCCCAGGCTGTTTCCGCCTCCGCCGTCATCCCGCCTATCCCGGTGGAGAGTGCCGCTGAGAGCACAGAAAATACGGGGCCGGGGGCATCCGCGGCGGGAAGTACAGGGACGTCAGCTCCGGATTCGTCCTCAGGTACAGGGACGTCAGCTCCGGGCTCGTCCGCAGATGGCGGGACGACTGGTTCCGGTGATTCTGCCGGTCCCGGGGCATCTCAGACGGGAAGTGCTTCCGGCCAGACGGAGAGCGTGGGTCCCGGCGCTTCCGTGTCCGGCAGCCAGTCGGGAGCAGGGGCAGGAACTGTGGTTTCTACCGTGGAGGCTCCTCAGATCCAGTCGGAGGGAACGGCCCTGCTGGACGCTTCCACCGGAAAGCTGCTGTATGGAAAAAACGAAAACACTCAGTTTTATCCGGCCAGTATCACAAAGATGATGACGGCCCTGCTGGTGGCGGAAAACTGCAGCCTGGATGAAGTGGTTACTTTTTCCGAGACGGCCACCACCAACCTGGAATCAGGGGCGGTGACGCTGAGTCTGACGGCTGGAGATCAGCTGACGGTGGAGGACTGTCTCTACGCCCTGCTGTTAAAGTCAGCCAACGAAGTTGCCAACGGGCTGGCGGAGCATGTGGCGGGAAGTGTGGAAAATTTTGCGGCCATGATGAATGCCAGGGCAAAAGAGCTGGGCTGTCAGAATACTAATTTTGTCAACCCCAACGGCCTGAACAATGAAAACCACAAAACCACGCCCTACGACATGGCTCTGATCATGAAGGCGGCCATGGAAAATCCTACGGTTCAGAAGATCGATTCTACCCTGAGCCATAAGATTGGAGCCACGAAAAATAATCCGTCGGGAAGGACAGTGACCATGGGCCACAAGATGTTTTACTCCACGGATTCCCGCTACTATGAGGGGATCATCGGGGGAAAGACCGGTTATACGTCCAAGGCGGGAAATACTCTGGTGACCGCGGCAGAGCGGAACGGGGTGCGGCTGATCGCAGTGGTGATGAAGAGCTCTTCCACTCATTATACAGACACGAAAGCCCTCCTGGACTATGGCTTTGAAAACTACAGCGCCCTGACAAACGGCTCCGGCCCCGGCAATTACTGGGAGCAGAGCGATGGGAACTGGTATTTTGTCAAGGCAGACGGTACAAGAGCGGCGGGAGAGTGGATGACCATTGACGGCACGGAGTACTGGTTTGACGCCGACGGGACCATGGCCGTGGGCTGGAGACAGGATACGGCAGGGGACTGGTATTACTTCCGCAGCAGCGGAGCCATGGCAAAGGACTACTGGGTACAGACCGGAGAAAACTGGTATTATCTGGGCTCTGACGGTGCCATGGTGAAAAATGCCTACACGCCGGACGGCTATTATGTAAATGAAAGCGGCGTGTGGGTGCGGTGAGAGGCCGGGAAGAACCCGGTCAGAGCGGCCGGGACAGATCCTGATCAGAGGACAGAGGCTTTGTGGTTTCTGTGAGATACCGGATACAGGATTCCTGAAAGAGCCGGATCAGTGCGGCCATCTCCGGCTGCTGGCTCTTTCTGCACAGAAAATAGGATTTCCGCTCCGGCATGGAGATGGACGGGCGGCAGATGCAGAAATGGTCCAGAACCGGCAGAAAGCGCGCCGCCAGAGAGGCGGGCACAATGGACCAGCTCTCCTCATCGTCCAGGAAATTGCTGATCATGGCAGGAGTGCCGATGGTGATCTTTTTTGTTTTAAAGGAGGCAAAATAATGATGGTGCCAGTTTTCAAATTCTGTGGACCAGTCATTATAGACCTCCTTTTCTCCTTTTAAATCGGCGGTGTCCAGACTCCCTGCGAAGAGGGAGTTCTGGTGGCAGAGAAAGACAAATGGCTCCGTCATAAGGGGAGAGGACTGGGTGGAGGGATAAGCGAACAGGCTGTTGGAAATGCCGATATCGCAGCGCTGGCTGTCCACCATCCGGCTGATTTCCTGAGAGTGATAGGTCATAATCCGCAGGGAGATATCCGGGTGTTCAGAAATAAACTCCTTGTAGAAATCGTTGAGAAGAAAGAGGTTCAGGGTGTCGGTGGCTGCCACGGTCAGAGTCTGGTTCAGGCTGAGGTTTTTGATGGAACGGGCCTCGTGGCAGAGGTCCAGCCAGTTCTGGGCAATGGGAACCAGCCTGCGCCCGTGGGTGGTCAGGGTGACGTTTTTGATTCCTTTCTGGCGGTAGAAGAGGGTTACTCCCAGGTCTTCCTCCAGCCGCCGGATGCGGGTGCTGGCGGTTCCCTGGCTGATAAAAAGTTCTCTGGCGGCCTGAGCCATATTCTGGGTTTCCACCACGGTGAGAAAGGTGAGAACATCTTCGTATTTCATGAAATCCTCCTGTAAATCAAGAATATCCGCTGCCGGGAGTCACTGCGGTTAAATATTGGAAATACCGATATTATATATCCTAAAAATTGGATTTACAATTATATACTTTTTTTTTAAAATGTCTGGAGTGAGAAAATAAGAAAAAAGGCGGTAGACAGGAATGGAAATGATCGAACTGCAGATACAGATATTTTTGCTGGCTGTTGTGGGCTTTGTGTTGGGGAAAAAGAACATTTTGAATATGGAAACCAAGGATCACCTGGTGGATGTAATTCTTATGGTGGTACTGCCATGCTCCATTCTGGAATCTTTTGAGATGGAACTCTCTCCGGAGATTCTGGTCTCCACCCTGAACGTGCTGCTCATCTCCTGCGGAATTCAGGTGTTTTACTGGATATGGAATCACATCTTTTACAGAAAAGCGGAAGAGGGGAGAAGGATCTGCCTGAAATATGCCACCATGGTGTCCAATGCCGGCTTTATCGGTATGCCGGTGGCTGCCGCCGTGTACGGTTCTCTGGGACTGCTCTACGCTTCCGTGTTTTTGCTGCCTCAGAGAATTTTCATGTGGTCCTACGGTCTCTCCATGTTTACTACCGTCAGCAGCCGCGAGGTGGTGAAAAAGGTTCTCACCCATCCCTGCATCATCGCCGTATTTCTGGGGCTGGTCATTATGATCTGCTATACTTCCGGCATCTATCTGCCCTCTGCTCTGAGCGATACCATCGGTCAGATCGGCGGATGCAGCACGGCCCTGAGCATGATGCTCATCGGCGCTATTTTAAGCGATGTGGAGCCGAAGGAAATGCTCAATAAGGACGCCCTGATCTACAGCTTTTACCGTTTGCTGCTGATTCCTTTTCTGGTGGGACTGCTGCTGTGGAAGCTGCCCCTTGACAGTACAAGCGTCCGGGTGAGCGTGCTCCTCACTGCCATGCCGGCCGCCAGCACCACCGTGATGCTGGCAGAAAAATATCACCGGGATTACAGATTTGCATCGGAGCTGATCATGACGTCCACCATTCTGTCTCTGGTCACCATTCCGGTGGTGGCCTTTGTGCTGAACTCCGTTCCCTTTTAAAAGGGGGCGGAGTTCTTTCTTATGAATGGTTTTCTGTCAGCGAATGTTATCTGTCACCGTCCCGCCGGCTGAGGGGAAGGCGTACCGTAAAGGTATTGGTTCCAACTCCGTCGGTGGTGGCGGTGATTTTTCCTTTGTGCTCTGTGCATATATGCCGGGCAATGGACAGCCCCAGGCCGAAGCCGGCCACATTTCCCCTGGATGGGTCAGCCCGGTAGAAGCGGTGAAAAAGCTGTTTCAGCTCCTCAGGCCGGAGAGGAGTGCCGTCGGTGGTCACAGAGAGCACGGCTTCAGAAACCTCCTGCTTTAAAATGACCCGGATACAGCTTCCGGCGCTGCTGTATTTGCAGCCGTTGTCCATGAGGATGGAGACCAGCTGGTGCAGCCGGTTTTCATCTCCGTTTACCACGAGATCCCGCTCAATGTCTCCGGAGATGGATTTTCCCATTTCAAAGGCCACCGGTTCAAAGGTGGATACGCAGCTGTCTGTGAGATAGCTGAAATCCAGGAGTACAAAGGAAGCGGAAGGGGCGCCGGCGGAGCAGTCGCTCCTGGCCAGAACCAGAAGGCTTTCCGTCAGCTGCTTCATCCGGGCTGCCTCGGAATCAATGTGCTCGATCCGCCGGCGGTCGCTGCTGTCGGAAATGGCGGTTGACTGCTTTAACAGGCTGACGTTGGACAGGATAACGGTCAGGGGCGTTTTCAGCTCGTGGGAGGCGTCGGATACGAACTGCTGCTGGATCTGCCACGCTTCGGCGATCGGCCTGGTGGACCAGCGGGACAGCCAGACGGACACGCCGAAGAAAGCGGCCAGAGCCAGGAGGCCGATGGCGAAAGAGTGGATGAGCTGCCGGTGAAGGGCGTATTGTTCCATGTAAATATCGGCAAACACATAGTGTACGGTGCCGTCCGGAGTATCGGCGCTGCGCAGATAACGGAGACTTTCTGCCTGAAGGACTCCGTCTCTCTGCCCCAGGCTGTCCGCCTGCTTTACCAGGGCGACGGCAGTTTCCTCGTCAATGTGGTAAATCTGGTTTAACAGAACCCGGATCTGGCCGTCGGGAGTCTGCTCCGCTGCCAGGACGGCAAAGTGTTCCTGAGCGCGGGAAAGTTCGGAGCCGTCTTCGGAAAAAGCTTCCTCCGGTACTGGCTGATTCCCTGAATCCGCCTGCTCTTCCCGCTGAGGCGGCGGGAGTTCCCCGTCGCTGTGAGGGCGAAAACCCGATGGATCCCGCAGGTCCTGGAGCACTATCTGAAGCATTCCGCGGCAGCGCTGCTCATACCCTATTTTGTTGGTGTAGTACATGGTTGCCAGGATGATGATCAGAAAGATGGAGATAATGGTCATCAAAATGGCCGCAAATTTCCATCTCAGCCTGCGGATCATGAGGGAACCTCCAGACGGTAGCCGATGTTTCTGGCAACCTTTACTGATACGGAAGAGTGGAGCAGAGACAGCTTCTTGCGGATAAAGGAGACGTAGGCCTCCACGCTGTTGGCGTTTACGCTGGCGTCATATCCCCAGACCTTCAGAAGAAGGGTTTCTTTGGAGATGAACTGGCCGGTATTTTTAAAGAGGATGGTCAGCATTTCCAGCTCCTTGGAGCTTAGGGCTACGCTGCGCTCCCCGCAGGAGAGCTGAGAGGCAGCCGGGTTCAGGGTCAGGTCGCCGAATTCCAGAAAATCGGGAACGATGGCGGCCTGTCTGCGCAGGATTGTCCGCAGGCAGGCCAGAAGCTCCTGATTTTCAAAGGGCTTGGTGAGGTAATAGTCGGCGCCGGAATCCAGGCCGGTGACCCGGTCAGCCAGATCTCCCCTTGCGGTGAGCATAAGCACCGGGGTCATCTGTCCTCCGGAGCGGAGAGCCTTTAAAAGCTGAAAACCGTTGAGCAGGGGGAGCATGACATCCAGGATGATGGCGTCGTAGATGCCGCTTTTTGCCAGCTCCAGCCCGTCGTTTCCGTCAAAGGCCATATCCGCCTGATATCCCGCCTGTTCCAGAAGATCCTTTAAGGTCATGGCCAGGCGCTTTTCATCTTCTACAATCAGAATTCTCATATTCCCATCTTCCTTTCACCGCCGTTTCCGGCGGAAAGTTTCCAATTTTTCATTAAGTATAGTATAGCACGCTGAAAGGAAACTGAAGTTTGAATTTTTTGTGAATTTCAGCTTCTTTTCAGATTGGAACTTTATAGTGATAACAGTTTGTTACACATGAAAGAATTAATCATCGAAATATGTCGGAAACGGAAGGAGCAGATAAATGAAAAGACAGATGGTAGCATTTTCCCTGGCCGCGGCCTCCCTGCTGCTGGCCGTAGAGGTTCCGCTGGAGACAGAGGCGGCCTCGTCTTCCTCCACGGAATTTGAGCTGAGAAAGAAAGTGATAGGAATTTCCGGAATCATGGATATTACGGGAGTGTATCAGCCGGTGACCAGAGCTCAGTTCGCCCAGATGCTGGTAAACGCGTCTCAGTACCGGAATACCACTTCGGACCGGAGTACGGTTTCCGTATTCTCAGATGTGCCGAAGGACAATATGTACGCGTCCTATGTGAGGATCGCGGCCAGCAACGAGTGGATGACAGGATATCTGGGCGGTGTGTTCCGGCCGGATCAGTATGTCACTTTGCAGGAAGCGGCAAGGGGAGTGCTGGCTCTTCTGGGTTATACCAGCAGCGATTTTACCGGAGATCAGATAGGCGGCCGGATGAGCATGTTTGAATATCTGGACTTAAATGATGAAATCGGAAAAAACTCGTCGGACACCCTGACGAAAGAGGACTGTATTAATCTGTTCTACAACCTTCTGAAAGCGACCCCGAAGGACGGAAGCGGCATCTACGGGGAGATCCTGGGATGCGAGCTCACTTCGGACGGCGAAATCAATCCCCTGGCCATGGCGGACAACAGCCTGAAAGGACCAGAGGTGTATACCAGTTGGAGCCGCTTTGCGGAGAGTATGCCTTTTGGCATGAACGATGCCAATTTCTTTGTAAATGGAACAGCGGTGGAGATGGAGACGTTCAAATCTTATCTGAACAGCGGATATCTGGTAGTTTACTACAATCCCGGTTCCAAGACAGTCTGGGCCTACAGCGAATCGGCGGACGGTGAGTCTGACCGGAATGTGGTAAACGGTTATATCACCCACATCTATTACAATTCCAGCGATGTGATGACCCCCACGGAGGTGGAGCTGGACGACGGAGAGCGGTATCAGCTGGACAGCTCGGAGATGCAGTTTGCCTTCTCCATGTACGGCACGCTGGAAGTGGGAGACCGCATCACCCTGATTTATACGGTTTCCACAGACGGAGACGAGAACGAGGCCTACACGGTAATCGATTATGTGGATGAAGATGTGGACTGATCAAATAATATGAAGCCAAGGGAGTGCAGAGATGATGAAAATGAGCGTAAAAAGGCCGGATCTGAAAAAGCTGGCTGCCCGATTCTCTAAGAAAAAAAATGACGGACAGGAGACGAAGCCGGCCGGGAAGAAATCGAAAAAAAAGATCACAAAGAAGAAACTGATTCTGGGATCTGCAGTAATTCTGGTATTTATTGTGGGAGGCGCCATATTCCTCCAGAGGCGGCATCAGGCCGCGAGCGAAGACGCTCAGGAGCAGAGGACTGCTACGGTGCAGAGGCAGACCATCACGTCTACCCTTTCCGCCTCCGGAAGCCTGAAGGCAAAGGACTCTTATGATATTACCTCCCTGGTGGAAGGAGAAGTGCTGACGGCGGATTTTGAGGAAGGAGATCAGGTGACGGAAGGGCAGGTGCTTTACCAGATCGACAGCTCTTCCATGGAGTCCCAGATCACCTCCGCCCAGAACAGCCTGCAGCGGGCTCAGGAAGATCTGGCGGATGCCCAGGCCGACTACAATGAGGCGGTGACAAAGTTTTCCGGAAATACGTACAAATCCACCCGGTCCGGCTACATAAAAACATTGTATATAGAAGCGGGAGACCGGGTGAGCGGAGCTACCACCATAGCGGATATCTATGACGATACCACCATGAAGCTGAAGGTTCCGTTTCTCTCTGCGGATGCGGCATCCATCGCTGCGGGAACGGAGTGCACGGTGACGCTGACAGATACGGGCGAGATCCTGAGCGGTACCGTGACCTCTGTTTCCAACATGGATGAGACCATTACCGGCGGAAGGATCGTTCGCTACGTCCACGTGCAGGTGACCAACCCCGGCGGTCTGACCACCTCTCACATGGGCGTGGTCACTGTGGGAGATATGACCTGCGTGGAAGAGGGAACCTTTGAACCGGCGGTGGAGACTACCATGACGGCGGAGGATCTGGATTCCATAGTAGAGATCGAAAATCTCCTTGTCTCTGAGGGAGATTATGTGTCCGAAGGAACCGCGCTGTTTTCCATGACAGCCAGTTCTGCGGACCGGATGATGAGGGACTATGAGAACAGTCTGGATTCTGCCGAACAGCAGGTGGAGAGCGCCGAGAACAGTCTGGAGACCACCCAGGATTCTTATGACGACTATACCATCACCGCTCCCATTTCCGGTCAGGTGATCACAAAAAATGTGAATGCGGGAGAAACCATCACCAGGGATTCCAACTCGGAGACCACTCTGGCTGTGATCTATGATCTGTCGGAACTGACTTTTGAGATGTCCATTGACGAGATGGATATCCAGAGCGTGGAGGTGGGACAGAAGGTGCAGGTAGTGGCTGATGCTTTTGAAGATCAGACTTTTACCGGCACGGTGACTAACGTGAGCATCAACGGATCTTATTCCAACGGGGTTACCAACTACCCGGTGACAGTGACCATGGATGATATGGGAGATCTGATTCCCGGCATGAACGTGACGGGAACCATTATTCTGGATGAGGCGGAAGATGTTCTCGCCATTCCGGCCGATTCTCTCATGCGGGGCAACCGGGTCTATGTAAAGGATGAGTCTGCGGCGGAAGAGCCGGGCGTGCCCGCAGGATTCCGTTCCGTAGAAGTGGAGACCGGCCTGATCAGCGACGAGTATGTGGAAATCATAAGCGGCCTCTCTGAAGGAGACGAGGTCTATGTGGATGAGTCCAGCACCGACAGCAGCACTTCCATGATGCCCATGGGCGGCATGGGCGGCGGAGGCATGGGAGGAGGCATGGGCGGAGGAGGCGGCATGGGCCCCAGATAACCGGTATGTCTGTCTGAAAGGAGGAGAGACCATGAGAGAACCGCTGATTGAACTGAAAGACATCTATAAAATATATTATATGGGAGACGAGGAGGTAAGGGCCAACGACGGCATCACCCTCACCATCTACAAAGGAGAATTTGTAGCTATTGTGGGGAAGTCCGGAAGCGGAAAGTCCACTCTGATGAACATCATCGGTGCCCTGGATGTACCCACGGAGGGCAGCTATTATCTGGGCGGAGAGGATGTGAGCGATATGTCCGACGACCAGCTGGCCGCTATCCGCAACAAGATGATCGGCTTCATTTTCCAGCAGTACAATCTGCTCCCCAAGCTGAACCTGCTGGAAAATGTGGAACTGCCCCTCCTTTACGCCGGCGTGAGCCGGGAGGAGAGGCACGACCGGGCCATGGAGTCTCTGGGGAAGGTAGGGCTGAAAGAAAAGTGGAGAAATATGCCCAATCAGCTTTCCGGAGGCCAGCAGCAGAGAGTTTCCATCGCCAGAGCCCTGGCGGGAGATCCGTCCCTGATTCTGGCCGACGAGCCCACCGGCGCTCTGGATTCCCGTACCAGCAGAGAGGTGCTGGACTTTTTGAAGAAGATCAATGAAGAGGGAAATACCATTGTGATGATCACTCATGATAATTCCATTGCCGTGGAGGCAAAGCGGGTGGTGAGGATCTACGATGGAAAGATTAATTTTGACGGAGATGTAAAAGATTATGCTGCAATCATTTAAAATGGCCATCAAAAGCATCCTGGGAAACAAGATGCGGTCCTTTCTCACCATGCTGGGAATCATCATCGGCGTTGCCGCCGTGATCATCCTGGTGAGTATTGTAAACGGCTATATGTCGTCGGTGATGGAGAGCTTTTCTGATATGGGAGTAAACCAGATCTCTGTAAGCGTGATCAATCTCCCGTCCCGTTCCCTGGATGTGGATGATACTTATGAATTTTTTGAAGAGAATACCGATCTTTACGAAGAGATGACCCCGGTGGTGAACGTTGCCGGAGTGGTGAAATACGGAAACGACTCCCTGGAGGCCACCAGCATTACCGGATACAGTGAGGACTATCTGACAATTAAAGATTATCAGCTGGAACAGGGAAGAAATATCTCTTATTCTGATATCCTTTCCCGGCAGAAAGTCTGCGTGGCCGGATACTACGTGGCCAATGAACTGTTTGGCGGGCCGGAGGACGCTCTGGATCAGACGGTGAAGATCAATGGTGAAGCCTATAAGATTGTCGGAGTGGTGGAACGTCAGGATGACGATGAGCTGGAAGAGGGCGGAACAGATGATTTTGTCTGGATTCCCTATTCCAGCGCCACCAAGCTCACCAGAGACGGCGCTATCAGCAGTTATATTTTCACCTCGATCAGCACGGATGATACGGATGAGTGTACCAGCCGGCTGGAGAGTTTCCTCTATGAAACGTTTCAGGACGAGGATCTGTACACCGTGACGGCAAACAGCGAAATGCTGGATTCCCTGAATGAACAGATCGCCATGATGTCCGGCATGCTGGGCGGAATCGCCGGCATCTCCCTTCTGGTGGCCGGAGTGGGAGTTATGAATATCATGCTGGTATCGGTGACGGAACGAACCAGAGAGATCGGCATCCGCAAGGCCCTGGGAGCGAAGCGGGGAGTGATCATGCAGCAGTTTGTCATTGAAGCGGCCATGACCAGTTCTATCGGAGGGGTCATCGGCAGCGTGCTGGGTTCCGTGGCATCCGTCCTCATCGGAAAAGCCATGGGGATCGATTCGCCTCCCACCTTTGTGGCCATCGTAATCTCCTTTACGGTGTCAGTGGGCATCGGCCTCTTTTTTGGTTATATGCCGGCCAGCCGGGCGGCGAAGCTCAATCCCATCGACGCCCTGAGAAGCGATTGATCCGGACCGGGCGGCGGAAAGGGAAAACTTCCCGGCAGGGAACCGGGGAAAACATAAAAAATATATTTTGCAAAAATCCTGTGGGATAAGTTGAAAATATGCCGGAGCGATGTTATAATAAGTAGTAATCAAAACCACATCTTATGATGGTTGAAGCATGGAGGCATATGATGAACTATAAAATTATTGGCGACAGCTGCACGGATTTGACAGATAAACAGAAGAAAGATCCTCATTTTCAGCTTATTCCCCTGACTCTTCAGGTGGGAGATGTTCAGGTAGTGGACGATGCAGACTTTGACCAGAAGAGGTTTCTGGAGCTTGTGAAGGCATGTCCGGAGTGTCCGAAGACAGCCTGTCCGTCTCCGGAGGCGTTTAAGAAGGCATACGAGTGCGATGCCGACAATATTTTTGTAGTGACTCTGTCGGAGCATCTGAGCGGCACCTACGGCAGCGCAGTGCTGGGAAAGCAGCTCTACGAGGAGGAACATGGAAAGGATAAAAATATTTTTGTAGTAGGGTCTCATTCCGCTTCCGCCGGCCAGCTGAATATCGCCCTCTTTCTTCAGGAGCTTTGCGAGAAAGAAGTCCCCTTCGATCAGATTGTGGAGCAGGTGATGGACTACCGGCTGAAGATGAAGACGTATTTTGTCCTGGAATCTCTGGACACTCTCAGAAAGAACGGCAGGCTCACCGGCCTGCAGGCATTTTTTGCTACGGCTCTCAATATCAAGCCGGTGATGGGAGCCAACGAGGGAACCATCATCAAGCTGGACCAGGCCAGAGGTATTACAAAAGCTCTGAACCGCATGTGCGAGATCGCCTTAAAGGAGGCGGGAGATACCAGCGGAAAGCGTCTGGTCATCGCCCACTGCAACAATCCGGCCAGAGCGAAGCTGGTAAAGGACGCCATGTGCAGCAAAGCTGTTTTCCGGGATGTGGTGATTACGGAGACTGCGGGAGTGGCCACGGTGTACGCCAACGACGGCGGTGTGGTGATGGCCCTGTGATTTTTGTTTCACAAAAGGTGTTGACAACCGGAGAAGACAGTGGTATAAATTGAATAAATTGAAGATGCGTCTCTGGCGTGTTACTGGTAATGCAGGCAAGACCGGAACTGACAGGATCCTGAGAGAGGATCTGTTGGTTGCGGTCTTTTTTCGTTTTCATGAAAATTCTGCTCCTGTGAAACAGTATGTTTCTCCTGAAGAATCAGGGAAGCTGCCGGAACGTTCTTCATTTCCTGTGCGCGCAGAACCTGTTGGCAGTCAGTCAAATGCCGGAAGGCAAGGAGGATGTTATGAATTACGGTAAGCTGGCCCGCGAAATCGTGGATCACGTGGGCGGAAAAGAAAATATTACAAGTGTGACGCATTGTTTTACCAGGCTGCGCCTGGTGTTAAAGGACCGGAAGCTGGCAGATAAGGATGAGGTCAGCCGTCTGGAAGGGGTGATCTCCGTGGTGGACGGAGGCGGCCAGTTCCAGGTGGTGATCGGGAATAAGGTGGAGCAGGTCTATGACGAAGTGACAAAGCTGGTGGATGTAAGCGGCGAGGCGGAAGACGAGGGGAAAAAGAGCATCGCCAATACGGTATTTCAGGCGCTTTCCGCCATGTTTACCCCGCTGGTTCCGGCCATTGCGGCTTCCGGTCTTCTGAAAGGAATTCTTACGGCTGCCCAGCTTTACATGAACAGCAGGGGGGTGGACATCACGGGAACGGACACCTATGTGGTGCTCTACGCCGCCAGCCAGATCATCTTCTATTACATGCCTATTTTCCTGGCCTGTACGGCGGCAAAGGCGTTAAAGACCAGCCAGTTTACCGCCATGGCCATCGGCGGCCTCCTGGTTTACCCCCAAATCGACGCCCTGATGCAGGACGCGTCCACTGTCACCCGGGTGCTGGGCGTTCCCATGGTCAAGGGAGCCTGGCAGATCGGCGACGTGGAGAGAGTCTTCAGCTATACGGAGTCCGTTATCCCCATCATTCTGGTGGTGATTGTGCTGAAATATCTGGAGAAGCTGTTAAAAAAGATTATTCCGGAGATCCTTCAGGTGATTCTGGTTCCCGGACTGTCACTGATCATCATGGTTCCCGTTACCTTCGGCGTCCTGGGACCGGTGGGAATCTATATCGGCAATGCCATTCAGGCGGTATACAACACCATTATCGGATTTAACGTGATCCTGGGAGGAGCGCTGATCGGCGGACTCTGGTGCGTCTTTGTGGCATTCGGCGCCCACCGGGCCCTGGTTCCCATTTCCTTTAACGACGTGGCGGTGTCCGGCAGACAGACCCTGATGGCCATGTCTTCTCCCGCCAACTTTGCTCAGGGCGGCGCGGCTCTGGGAGTGATGCTGCGGACGAAAAACAGCCAGCTGAGAAGCGTAGCGGCTTCCACATCCCTGACGGCGGCTCTCGCGGGAATCACGGAGCCGGCTCTTTACGGCTGCAACCTGAGACTGAAAAAACCCATGATCTGCGCGGTGATCAGCGGAGCTGTGGGAGGTGCCATCATCGGCTGGGGCGGCGTTTACGCCGAGTCCCATGTAAACGGCTGCCTGCTGACGGCGGTAGCCTACGCCGCCGGCGGAGTGAACAAGTTCCTGATCTATCTGCTGGGCTGCGGAGTGGCCTTTTTCGGGGCCGCGGCGCTGACCTTTATCGTGGGCTTTGAGGATGACAGACCGGATGAGGAGACGGCGGCGCCGGAAGAAAAAGAGGCGGAGCCGGTTTGGGAAGAGGCGGATCAGGAGCCGGTGGAAGAAGAACAGCCGGAGACGGCCGATATCCGGATCGGATCTCCCGTTAAGGGAAAACTGATCTCCTTAAAGCAGGTAAAAGATGAGGTTTTTGCCACAGGAGCCCTGGGAAAGGGAGCGGCAGTGATTCCGGAAAAAGGGGAAGTGGTGGCACCGGAGGACTGCCAGGTGAGCGTTCTCTACGAGACTGGCCACGCCATCGGCCTGAAGCTGGACAGCGGCGCGGAGCTGCTGATCCACATCGGCATCGACACGGTGGAGCTGGGAGGCAGGTTCTTTACCAAATACGCGGCTCAGGGGGCCCGTCTCTCCAAAGGAGAAAAAATAGTGTCCTTCGACATTGAAAAAATCCGCCAGGCGGGATATGATCCCACCGTCTGCCTGGTGGTGACCAATACGGAAGATTACCAGGCTGTGGTGAAGGCGGAAGGCAGCCAGGTGGACGAGGGAACGGACGCAGTGATTATAGAAAAGAAGAAGGAGGAGTGACCCTATGGAGGGAAGAACATTTCCGAAAGGATTTCTCTGGGGCGGAGCCACAGCCGCCAATCAGCTGGAAGGCGGCTGGAGAGAAGGGGGAAAGGGCATTTCCGTGGAGGACTGCATGCGGCAGCATTTCGATCAGGATGTGAGGGATTACACTCTGCAGAACCATGTGAGCCTGGAGGACGTTCAGGTAGCTCTGCAGACGGAGGATACGGTCAATTATCCCAAGCGCCGCGGCGTGGATTTTTACCATCACTATGAGGAAGACATCCGCCTGCTGGCGGGAATGGGGTTTCAATGCTTCCGCATGTCCATTGCCTGGACCAGAATATTCCCCCTGGGGGACGAGGAAGAACCCAATGAAGAAGGACTGCGGTTTTACGACCGGGTGTTTGCGGAGTGCTCCAG
>DXBC01000083.1 GCA_019116745.1 Candidatus Lachnoclostridium stercorigallinarum | reverse complement strand
AGGGGTTTTTGGACTTTTTTTCTGCGGAAAAAGCTCATCCGGGATTTTTCTGCAGAAAAAACCAAAAAACGTAAAGCGTAAAGGGGTTTTTGTGATGGATGAGAAACAAAACAAAAGCGGCGGTTTGAATAAGAGCTTAAAACTGGTATTTGTGTATACGGTAGCGACGGGCTCTATTTTTACCTTTGTAAATTACTGGGATTCTGTATTCTATGGCTACTGCGGCAGCGGCACGTTCCTGGCCTTTGCTCTGATGACAGTAGCAATTCTTCCGGTAGCGCTGGTGTACAGTGAACTGGCTTCCCTGTTTCACACTTCCGGAGGTGAGCTGATCTACAATACGGTAGGAATTAACAAGCATGTAGGCTTCCTGGCTTCCTGGCTGATTATGGCGGCATGGATTTCCGTTCCGCCGGCAGTGGTTATGGCCATTATGACATGGGTCAATAAGACTCTGAACTTAAATATGGGAACCTGGACTATGGTAGCCTGCGCGGCTGTGCTGCTGTTTCTGTACTTTCTGATGAGTATTCAGAATGTGCAGTTTCTGGTTAAGGCTCAGGCCGGTATGCTTTTCTGCAATATTACTGTTACGATACTGACCGGTTTTATTCTTCTGTTCTCCGGTCACTGGCATCTCTCTAATTTTGGAAATATTTTTACTACGACTCTGGATTCTGTTTACGGAATTCCGGGATGGGTAATTGGAATGGCTCTGCTGATTACGCCATATTTTGGATTTGAAACGGTTCCTCAGATGGTGGAGGAAGGAGATTTCCCCATTAAGAGCTCCAAAAAAGCAATTTGCGGTTCGATTCTCACCTGCGGCTGTATTTACGTATTTTACTATTTCTGCGTTGCCGGTCTGGACGGATTAAATGACATTTACAGCACTTACGCACAGGACGGTTTCCTGACCATTGCCACTATGCAGAATGCTATGGGATGGACGTTCTGGCCCATTGTAGTGGGAATTCTTTCCTGCCTGCTGGGAATGGGAGCCTCTCTTCTGGGCTTCTGGATGTCCACGGTTCGTATGCTTTACTCCATGGCAAACAAGAATTTCCTGCCGAAGGTGTTCGCGAAGGTAAATAAGAATCAGCAGCCGCTGCTTCCCAATATTTTCCTTCTGCTGCTTTCTCTGGTGTTTATCGTTCTGCAGAACTCTTCTGATTTTATGAGCGCGTTTTTCAATCTGATGAGTTTCGGCTGTGCCTGCGCATACGCTTTGACCATGATTTCTGCAGTATGTATTCACCATAAGCATCCCAACTGGAAGAGTGCCAATACAGTAAAAGGCGGAGACGCGTTCCGGATCCTGGCGATGCTGATTGCTGTGGCCATCGCGTTCTTCTGCACCCTGGGTCAGGGAATCGATTCCTGGATCTGCTTCTTTATCTACCTGGGCGTGGGAGTTGTGATCTGGCTGTGGATGAATCTGGTGAACTGGAAGAAACATCCGGTAGAGATCGAAACGCCTGATGGAATTCAAAAATTTTAATGGCTGTCTGATAGGGAAAATCATGCGCGAATACGCGTGGAATATATATAAAAAAGGAGATATGAAAAATGGCTAAGTTGGATGGAAAAGTTGCACTGATTACAGGAGCTGCCGCAGGACTTGGAGAAGGAATCTCCACTGTTTATGCAAAATACGGCGCAAAGCTGATCATGGTGGATTTATCTCCGTCTGTGGAGGAGACTGCTGAGAAACTGCGCAAGGAGTACAATGCGGATATTATCACCGTAGTGGCAAACGTGGCGGACCGCGCTCAGATGGACGAGGCCGCGAAGAAAGGCATCGAGAAATTCGGCGAGATCAACGTGGCCTGCTGCAACGCCGGCGTATGCCGTCTGGCTCCCTTTGAGGAGATGGATGACGCCACCAGAGATTTCCACATCGATGTGAACATCAAAGGCGTGTGGAACACCTGCAAGGCCGTAATTCCCTACATGTTAAAGCAGGGCGGCGGCAACATCGTCATCGCTTCTTCCGTAACCGGAGACATTGTGGCTGACGCCGGAGAGGCTGCCTACGCCATGACAAAGGCTGCCCTGGTAGGTCTGACCAAATGTCTGGCTGTGGAGTATGCACAGCGCAACATCCGTGTAAACTGCTCTCAGCTGGGCTATGCCCGTACTCCCATGGTGGAGAAGATGGCCGTGGAGTCCAACCCGGAGGATCCGGAGTCCGCAATCGCAGATATCGCTGTAGGCGTTCCCATGAAGCGTCTGGCAAAACCCACCGAGGTCGGCGAGCTGTTTGCCTTCCTGGGCAGCGATGAGTCCAGCTATCTGACTGGTTCTCAGATCGTTATCGACGGCGGAAGCACTCTTCCGGAGACCATGTCCATCGGAACGAATTAAAAAGAAAAAGCTGGTACAAGGCAAAAAATCCGCCGGGGAGCGAGTGACTGCAAAGTTCTCGCTCCCCGGCGTTTTGTTCAGAAGGCATTTCCTGACGCGGCGCATTTCCTCAGGCAGTAGCGGAATGCGGGAATCAGAAAGATATCGGCGGCGATCCAGGCCATGGGACTGGCAAAGCAGGCGGCGGGATAGCCGAAAACGGGGACCAGGCACATACCGGCGAAGGTTCTGGCGAACATTTCAAATACTCCCGCCAGAATGGCAAATTTGCTGAAGCCCATACCCTGGATAGCAAAGCGGACCACATTCACAAACACCAGAGGAATGTAAAACATGCTGTTTCCAAACAGGAACAGCGCCACGTTGCCGATGGTTGCGGCCTCGTCCGCGTCCAGAAAGAGAAGGGCCAGGTAACGGCCGAAAAAGGTGAGTATCAGGAAGGCAGCGACGGCGTAAACGCAGCCGATGATGGAAGCGTACTTTACGCCTTCCCGCACACGGTCAAACTTTCCGGCTCCCACGTTCTGGCCGGCCCAGGTGGCCATGGTGGCCCCCAGGGCGTCAAAGGGGCAGCAGAAAAACTGGGTGATCTTGTTCCCGGCGGATACGGCGGCCACATAAAGAGATCCCAGGCCGTTTACCGCTGTCTGCAGGATCACGCTGCCGATGGCGGTGATGGAGTACTGCAGGCCCATGGGTATGCCGATGCCGCAGAGAATTTTGATCATGCCCGGGTTGATTTTCACCTCTTCCTTTGACATTTTCAGGATGGGGAAGTGGGAGCGCATGTAGAAGAAGCAGAGCACACCGGAAACCGCCTGGGAGATCACCGTGGCGTAGGCTGCTCCGTCCACCCCCATTCCCATGACCAGGATGGTGAACAGATCCAGGAAAATATTGATGACGGAGGAGAGCAGCAGGAAATAGACCGGAGTCCGGCTGTCTCCAAGGGATCGGATGATTCCGGCCAGGATATTGTAGAGATAGGTGACAGGAATTCCCGCAAAAATAATAAATATGTAATCGTAGGCACCCTGGATGATGTCGTCCGGGGTGTTCATCCATCGCAGGATATCCATACAGAGGAAGCAGACCACAAGGGTCATCACCGCAGAGAAGATCAGGGACAGCCAGCCGGCATTGGCTACAAAGCAGCGCAGGCCGTGATGATCCCCGGCGCCGAATTTCTGGGCCACAGGGATGGAAAATCCGCTGCACACTCCGGTGCAGAACCCGATAATCATAAAATTGATGGAACTGGTGGAGCCCACGGATGCCAGGGCGTTCACACCCAGGTATTTTCCCACGATAATGGTGTCCACCATACTGTAAAACTGCTGAAATAAGAGCCCCAGCAGCATGGGTACGGCAAAGCCCAGAATGAGCTGAAAGGGAGAACCTTCGGTCATATCCCTGATGTCGTTTCTTGCCATAATGTATACCTCTTTCCCTCATTGTCATAAAGTAAAGCAGGGACGAAAGGATCTGCCTGTTCTCCCGGCTTTTCAAAAACAACATTATAGACCGGTTTTACGGTGTTGTACAGATGGAAAAATACCAGGAGAATATTTTTGGCAATGCGGGGAAAAATGGCAGAAAAATCCCCCTTTTGCTGGCAAAAATGATGGTCAGCAAAGGGGGGATGTTTGAACCAGGGCTGAAACACATTTAGAAACTATTCCACATAATTCGGCAGCTTGCAGCCGTCCTCGCACAGAATGTTGTAGAGCTCTCTGGACGGGCGGGACAGTTTTTCTATACTTTCGTTGTAGATCACAGCCCACTGCCAGATGGGATGGTAAAAGTCCTCAATGCGGTAATAATTGATGTCGTCGCCGGTGCGGTAGATCTTTGAATAAATATGAGGAATCAGGGAGATGCCCAGGCCGCTGGAGACCAGACGGATAACCGTTTCAATATTCTGGGATTCAAGGCCAACGGAATAGTTTCCGTCCAGATATTTCAGGATACGGTCTGCTGCCATACGGGTCTTTTTAAAACTTTTCGTGAGAATAAAATCTGCTCCCCTCAACTTTTCCAAAGGCATATAGGACATGGCTTCGTCTTCGCGGCGGTAGCTTTCCTGATTTAAAGGATGGTCCTTTCTCATATGGTTCAGCTCACAGAATTCCATTTCCACATCATCATAGAGCTTCATGATCTGGTATGCTTTTTTTAACAGGCATTCCCCGGCGTAGGTCAGTCTCAGGCCGTTCAGAAAAAAGGTAAAGCCGTTGATGTGATGCCTGTTCTGTTCACCGTATCCCGCCGGACAGAAGATCCCCTGCCCGGCGGGCTTTTCAGTTATCTGCAGGCATCCACAAAAGCCGCAAACAGCTTTGCCGCATCCGGCTGGGAGGCGGTCAGATGTTCCGGGTGCCACTGGACGCCCAGGAGAAAAGGATAGTCCGGGGCGTATACGGCCTCGATCATTTTGTCCGGGGCACAGCCGCAGACCTCCAGTCCGGGGGCCACGTCCTTGATGGCCTGATGGTGCATGCTGTTCACCGCAATGGAGGCGTTTTCCTCTCCCAGGATCCGGGAGAGAAGGGTGCCTGGGGTGACGTCCACGGTGTGGGAGGGCACCTTGTAGGCAAAAGGCTGGCGGTGGGCAATGGAGAGCTCAGATTGAAACTGAGAGGGGATATCCTGGTAGAGGGTGCCGCCCATGGCGGTGTTCAGGACCTGAATTCCCCGGCAGATTCCGAAAATGGGTTTGCCAAATTCCATCACTATGGGAACAAGAGCCATCTCCATGGAATCTCTGGGCTGGGAGACATTGCCGCATTTGGCGTTGGTCTCTTCCCCGTAGAAAAACGGGTGAATATCGTCCCCGCCGGTAAAAAGCACGCCGTCTGTTGAGGCCACCAGGTCTCTTAAGTCGTCCTCCGTCACCTCCAGGGGGAAGATCATGGGAATGCCTCCGGCGCTGCGGATGGCCCGCAGATAGACGGAGTTGATGAAGAGTTTGTCGTGTTCCGTATCGTGGCTTGCAGTGACGCCGATCACAGGTTTTTTCATAAGGATATTCCTCCTTTTACTGTTTAAGATATATTATGAGAGATGATAAAAGCCCCTTCCACCGGAAGGGGCTTTTATGTAATGCCAATCACAATTAGCCTTCGATTGCTCCTGTCGGGCAGGTAGCAGCGCAGGTACCGCAGTCGATGCAGGTATCAGCGTCGATCACGTACTTGCCATCCCCCTCAGAGATAGCGCCTACGGGACACTCAGCTGCGCAGGAACCACAGGAAACACAGGTATCAGTAATTACATATGCCATTGTAAATACCTCCTTGAATAAATATTGTATAGATTACAATTTATTTTATATTATAAATGTCAAATATTCAAGTGGAAATTACTGTTTCTTTTGTTCTATTTTTGAAGCACGGATGCCTTCCAAAATAATGGACCGGGCGAGGACAGCGTCCTCTTTTGAGAGAGGAGGCGTATCCTTCAGAGGGTATTCCAGTCCCAGTTTTTCGTATTTAACCTTTCCCATGTCGTGGTAGGGCAGCACATCCAGAGCCTTTACGTTGTTTAAGGTGCCGATAAAGCGGCCGGTTTCATAGAGCCAGCGGCGGTTCATGGTGATGCCGGGAACCGCTACATGGCGGATCCATACTGGTTTTCCAATCTCGCTTAAATACCTGGCGAAAGCCAGAATGGGGGTGTTTGGCTGGCCGCAGAGCTTTTGGTGCTCTTCCGGATCAATGTGCTTGATATCCAGAAGAATCAGATCTGTCAGCGCCAGGAGAGCGTTCAGTTTTTCCATGAATACGGGATCCTCCGGCCGGAACACGATTCCGCAGGTGTCGATGCAGGTGTGGATCTTCTCTGCCTTTGCCAGAGTGAACAGCTCCGTGAGAAATTCCATCTGAAGAAGAGGTTCCCCGCCGGAGACGGTGATGCCGCCGTTTCGGTAAAAGCCTCTGGCGGAGTTGAACTGCCGGATGATCTCCCCGGCTTCCATCTCCTCCGCCCCGTCCGCTGTCCAGGTGTCGGGATTGTGACAGTAGAGGCAGCGCATGGGGCAGCCTTTGACAAAGACCACCAGCCTTACGCCGGGGCCGTCCACTGTTCCAAAGCTCTCAATGGAATGAATGCGTCCTTTCATGTTCTGCCTCCTTATCTTTAATCGTGGCAGGGGATCCGGTCTTCGCAGCCGTGACGCGGCGCGAAGGATCTGCGATCGCAATCCTGCGCCCGGAATGCCGCAGACAGCCGGGGAAACCGGCTGTCTAACGGAAATTAAATCGCTGTGTGGAAGGTACGGGAGATGACTTCGTCCTGCTGTTCTTTTGTCAGCTTGTTGAAGTTTACGGCGTAGCCGGAAACACGCACGGTGAGCTGAGGATATTTCTCCGGGTGTGCCTGAGCATCCAGCAGAGTATCCTTGGAAAATACGTTTACGTTTAAGTGATGTCCGCCCTGAGCGGCATAGCCGTCCAGAAGGGAAACCAGGTTGTCGATCTGTGCCTCGTTGATATTTGCCATAGCTGTATATCCTCCTTGTAAAATATTATTCTCTGTCCAGTCCTTCAAACAGGGTGGGGCTGTCGCAGGCGCCGCCTTCGCAGCAGTCTCCGTTAAAGCCGGAGATTTCCACTTCCAGATCGCCCATGAAGACCTGTCCGTCTTTTCCCAGGGCGTCCGGGATGATGGAGAAGGTGTTGGAAATGCCGTCCTGAGCGTCCTTAAAGGGCAGCTTTGCTACAGATGCCAGGGAAGACACTGCTCCGTGGGAATCCCGGTGATGCATGGGATTGGCCCCGGGTGCAAAGGGTTCGCCCGCTTTTCTTCCGTCGGGAGTGGATCCCGTATTCTTGCCGTATACCACGTTGGAGGTGATGGTCAGAATGGAAGTGGTGGGAATACCGCCCCGGTAGGTGTGGTTGCCCCTCACGTAGTTCATGAAGGTGTGCACCAGTTCTGCGGCGATGGAATCCACCCGGTCGTCGTTGTTGCCGTATTTGGGGAAGTCGCCCTCCACTTCATAGTCCACCACGATGCCGTTCTCATCCCGCACCGTCTTTACCTTCGCGTACTTGATGGCGGACAGGGAGTCGGCCACTACGGACAGGCCAGCGATGCCGGTGGCAAACCAGCGTGTCACCTTTTTGTCGTGAAGAGCCATCTGGATCCGCTCATAGCAGTACTTGTCGTGCATGTAGTGGATGATGTTCAGGGCGTTTACATATACGCCGGCCAACCATTTCATCATATCCCTGTAGGCGTCCATAACCTCGTCGTAATCCAGATATTCGGAGGTGATGGGGCGGTACTTCGGTCCCACCTGCTTTTTGGAGACTTCGTCCACGCCGCCGTTGATGGCGTAGAGCAGACATTTTGCCAGGTTGGCCCGGGCGCCGAAGAACTGCATTTCCTTGCCCACCCGCATGGAGGAAACGCAGCAGGCGATGGCGTAGTCGTCTCCGTGGGTCACTCTCATCAGGTCGTCATTTTCGTACTGAATGGAAGAAGACATGATGGATGTCTTTGCGCAGAACCGTTTGAAGTTCATTGGCAGCTTGGTGGACCAGAGTACGGTCAGGTTGGGCTCCGGAGCTGTTCCCAGATTCTCCAGGGTGTGGAGATAGCGGTAAGACATCTTCGTCACCATGTGGCGGCCGTCGATTCCCATACCGCCGATGGACTCGGTCACCCAGGTGGGATCTCCGGAGAACAGAGCGTTGTACTCCGGTGTTCTGGCGAATTTCACCAGGCGCAGCTTCATGATAAAGTGGTCTACAAATTCCTGAATCTCTTCCTCGGTATACCGGCCTTCTGCCAGGTCGCGCTCCGCGTAGATGTCCAGGAAGGTGGAGGTGCGTCCTAAGGACATGGCTGCTCCGTTCTGCTCCTTCACCGCGGCCAGATAGCCGAAATAGGTCCACTGAATGGCTTCTTTTACGTCTTTTGCCGGCTGGGAGATGTCAAAACCATAGATTTCACCCAGCTTCTTTAACTCCTTTAAAGCCCGGATCTGCTCGGACAGCTCTTCACGCTCCCGGATTACGTCGGAATACATGATGGTGCGGGTGGTGGCCTTCTGCTCTTCCTTGTCTTCAATCAGACGGTCCACGCCGTAGAGTGCCACCCGGCGGTAGTCGCCGATGATACGGCCGCGGCCGTAGGCGTCGGGAAGTCCGGTGATAATGTGGCTGGAACGGCAGGCCCGCATTTCCGGAGTGTAGGCGTCAAATACGCCTGCGTTGTGGGTCTTTCTGTGGATGGTGAAAAATTCACTTACTTCCGGGTCTACCTGGTAGCCGTTGTCAGAGCAGGCCTTTTCCGCCATGCGGATGCCGCCGTAGGGCTGCAGAGAGCGCTTGAAGGGTTTGTCCGTCTGGAAGCCCACAATGGTTTCCTTATTTTTATCTAAATACCCTGGTCCGTGGGAAGTGATGGTGGA
This sequence comes from Candidatus Lachnoclostridium stercorigallinarum, assembly GCA_019116745.1. GTDB lineage: Bacteria > Bacillota > Clostridia > Lachnospirales > Lachnospiraceae > Lachnoclostridium_A > Lachnoclostridium_A stercorigallinarum. Next base: position 243 of record DXBC01000083.1, on the reverse strand, counting down.
AATAATCTTTGTGTCCATATCCAGAACTCCGCCGGCTTCTCTCTCTTTTTTGGAGAGATCCATAACCTGATCCCAGAGATCTTTCGTGTTCTGGGTCGGTCCGGCAAGGAATTCCTCATCGCCGTCGTAGGGAGTATAATTCTTCTGAATGAAGTCTCTTACATTAATCTCTTTCTCCCATACGCCGCCGCTGAATGTGCGCCATTCGTTTCTCATGTTGGGTTCCTCCTGTGTTTTTTATGA
>DXBC01000082.1 GCA_019116745.1 Candidatus Lachnoclostridium stercorigallinarum | reverse complement strand
AGGCGTTCCGCAATAACGACAGGGATGCTCTGGAAAAGATCATCAGCGGAGACGGAGATGTGGACCGCATGGAAAAGGACATCGAGTCAAAATGTCTCTCTCTGATGCTGCGTCAGCAGCCGGTGGCCAGGGATCTGCGGCATATTTCCATGGCGCTGAAGGTAGTGACGGATCTGGAACGGATCGGAGATCATGCGGTGGATATCGCGGAGCTGGCTATGAGACTGGATCAGAAGGATGCGGAGTCCATGATCGGGTATCTGCCGGAAATGGTGGAAAATGTCAAGTCCATGCTGCGGGAGTCCATCACTGCATTTGTGAATAAGGACCGTGAGCTGGCCCGTTCCATGGAGGAGAGGGATGATATTATCGACGGGCTCTTCAACCGGGTGAAGCAGGAGGCGGTGAAGCTTTTAAAGGACGGCTCCGCCGAGTCTGATAAGGTGGTGGATCTGCTGATGGTGGCCAAATACCTGGAGCGGATCGGCGACCATGCGGTGAATGTCTGCGAATGGACAGAATTTTTTGATACAGGACTGGTCAAAAACGTCCGGATTTTGTAAAATAGAATCCGGGCTGAAAGGATGAGGCTATGATTTACATCGTGGAGGATGACAGCAGTATTCGGGAACTTGTAGCTTACACACTGAGCAGTCAGGGAATGGAGGCGGAGGGGTTTGAATGCCCATCCGCTTTTTTAAAAGCTCTGGAGAAGAAGGTTCCGGATCTGGTGCTGCTTGACATCATGCTTCCGGAAACCGACGGCCTGTCGGTGTTGAAGCGGCTGAAAGGGACGCCGGCTTATTCCCGGCTTCCGGTGATCATGCTGACGGCGAAAGGAAGCGAGTATGATACGGTGCTGGGACTGGACAGCGGCGCCGACGATTATATTCCCAAGCCCTTTGGGATGATGGAGCTCCTGGCCAGGATCCGGGCAGTGCTGCGGCGGACCGGGGAAAAGAAGGGAGAAATCCATGAGTACGGCGCGATCCGGATCTATCCGGACAGCCGAAGAGTGACGGTAAATGGCAGTGAGATTTCTCTCACATCCAAAGAATTTGACCTCCTGGACGCGCTGATCAGTCAGCCGGAGAAAGTCTGTACCAGAAGCCAGCTTCTGAGCACTGTGTGGGGATACATTTCCGACGGTGAGAGCCGGACGGTGGATGTGCACATCAAAACCCTGAGACAGAAGCTGGGCGAAGCGGGACAGCTGATTGAGACGGTCCGGGGAATGGGATATAAAATAGGAGGAAACGAGAAGTGACAAAACGGATATTCCGCTCCATCTTGTGTGTGAGTGCCGCTGTGCTGGTGGCCAGCCTGATTATCACCATGGGAGTATTATACGGATATATCAGAGTTCAGCAGAGAAATGAGCTGGAGGATGAGGTAATGTACCTGACTCCCGGAGTTGAGGAGAGCGGAGCAGAGTATCTGGAAAAACTGGGAGAAACGGATAAGCGGATCACTCTGATTGACCGGGACGGAACCGTCCTTTTTGACAATCAGGCTGCTCCGGATTCCATGGAAAATCACGGCGACCGGGAGGAGATCCGGGAAGCATTTCTCACCGGGGAGGGGCAGGCCACGCGGCGGTCCAGTTCCCTGTCGGAGCCTACGGTTTACTATGCCAGGCTCTTAAACAGCGGCCAGGTGCTGCGCCTGTCGGGCAGTCAGTACCGGGTGATAACCGTGTTTGCAAACCTGCTGTATCCCATGTGCGCCGTCTGCCTGCTGATGATCCTGCTGGCAGCATTTTTTGCCATGCGGTCATCGGAAAAAATTGTGGAGCCAATAAACCGCCTGGATGTGGAGGATGTGAAAGAAGGGGACGTGTACGAGGAGATCGCCCCTCTGGTGCAGAAGATCGGCCGCCAGAAGGAGACCATCACCAACCAGGTGCTGGAGGCCCAGCGCCAGCAGCGGGAATTTGAGGACATGAAGGAGCAGATGCGGCGGGAGTTTACGGCCAATGTCTCCCACGAGCTGAAGACGCCCCTTACCTCCATTTCCGGCTTTGCGGAGATCATTAAAAACGGTTTTGTAAAGCAGGAGGACATTCCTGGTTTTGCAGGGAAAATCTTTGAGGAGTCCCAGCGTCTGATTGTGCTGGTCAACGATATTATCAAAATATCCCAGCTGGACGAGGGGGGCATCCCCTATGACAAGGAAGAAATCGATCTGTATGAAATGGCGGAGGAGGTTCTGGACCGTCTAAAAGAGCCGGCAAAAAAGAAGAACCTCAATCTCCAGATCCTGGGAGAGCATGCCAAAATCCGGGGCGTCCGCCTGATTTTGGACGAGGTGATCTACAACCTCTGTGACAATGCAGTGAAATACAACAGGGACAACGGCACGGTAATCGTCCGGGTAAAACGGGACCGGAGAGGAATCCAGCTGGTGGTGGCAGATACGGGAATCGGCATCTCCAAAGAGCACCAGGACCGGGTTTTTGAGCGGTTCTACCGGGTGGACAAGAGCCATTCCAAAGCCATCGGCGGAACGGGACTGGGGCTTTCCATTGTAAAGCACGGCGCTGCCTTTCTGGGAGCTGCTCTGGAGCTGGACAGCCGTCCTGGCGAGGGTACGGTTATTACCCTCACGTGGAAAACGGCATAAGGGCCATTTTCCATCGCCGGACAGGCCCGAGTCCTTCAGGATTTCAAGAAAATACGCGAAAATCCTTGCATTTCCCGCCTTGCAGTGTTATACTTAACACGATAACATGATAGAATGACTATAAAGAGTGGGTAAACGCCCACTCTTTTGTTTGCTGTGATAAGCCCGGCATTCGGATGTCATCCGGAGGTGCCTGCACATCCTGGGGCAGATCTTTGCCGGACAGCGGACAGTCAGGAATATACGGGAGAGGCGGTGGAAAAGTGGCAAGAAAAGAAGATTACGTGGCAAGAGTGGAAAAATTCCTGGTTCCCATTATGGAAGAACACCGGTTTGAGCTGGTGGATGTGGAGTGGGTAAAAGAGGCCGGCACCTGGTACCTGCGGGCTTACGTGGATAAGGAAGGCGGCATTTCCGTAGATGACTGCGAGACGGTCAGCCGGCGCCTGAGCGACTGGCTGGACAAAGAGGACTTTATTTCAGAGAGCTACATCCTGGAAGTGAGTTCCCCGGGGCTGGGCAGGCCGCTGAAGAAGGATAAGGATTTTGCCCGGAGCATCGGAAAAGACGTGGACGTCAGACTGTATCGGGCGCGGGATAAGAGAAAGGATTTCACCGGCGTTCTGAAGGCGTACGACAATGACACGGTTACCATAGAGGAAGAGGGAAAAGAACTGGTATTTGAGCGCGGAGAGATTGCTCTGATCCGGTTGGCATTCGATTTCTAAAAGGAAATAGGAGGATGAAGAAAGATGAATAAGGAACTGTTGGAAGCATTGGAGCAGGTGGAAAAAGAAAAAAATATCAGCAAGGAAACACTGCTGGAAGCCATTGAAAACTCCCTGCTGACGGCATGCAAAAATCATTTTGGAAAAGCCGACAATGTGAAGGTCACCATCAATCCCAATACGGGAGATTTCGCCGTGTATGCGGAGAAGGAAGTGGTGGAAGCGCTGGATCCGGAGGAGAACGATCCCCTTCTGCAGATCAGCCTGGCTGAGGCGAGAATGATGGATCCCAAATATACGGTGGGCGATATTGTGCAGGTGCCCATCAAGTCAAAGGAATTCGGCCGCATCGCCACTCAGAATGCCAAAAACGTCATCCTTCAGAAGATCCGGGAAGAGGAGCGCAAGGTTCTCTACAAGGAATATTTCAGCATGGAAAAAGAGGTCATGACCGGTACGGTCACCAGATTCCTGGGACGGAATATCAGCATCAACCTGGGCCGTGTGGACGCCATCCTCAATGAATCCGAGCAGGTGAAGGGAGAGGTACTGACCCCCACGGACCGGATCAAGGTGTATATCCTGGAGGTGAAGGATACGCCCAAGGGCCCCAGGGTTTCCGTTTCCAGAACCCATCCCGATCTGGTGAAGCGGCTGTTTGAGGAAGAGGTGGCTGAGGTAAAAGACGGCATAGTGGAGATCAAGGCCATCGCCAGAGAGGCCGGCTCCAGAACAAAGATCGCCGTGGCCTCCAACGATCCCAACGTGGATCCCGTGGGCGCCTGCGTGGGCGTAAACGGGGCCAGGGTAAACAGCATTGTAAACGAGCTCAAGGGCGAGAAGATCGATATTATCAACTGGGACGACAACCCGGCATTCCTGATTGAAAATGCTCTGTCTCCGGCGAAGGTGATCTGTGTGGTGGCTGACGAGGACGAGAAGGAGGCACAGGTGATTGTGCCTGACTATCAGCTGTCCCTGGCTATCGGCAAAGAAGGTCAGAATGCCAGACTGGCAGCCCGCCTTACCGGCTACAAGATTGATATCAAGAGCGAGACCCAGGCCAGAGAGATGGGGCTGTTTGACGAGCTGGGTCTGGACAATCGGGAAGAAGGCGCCTACGAGGGATATGAGGAATACGATTCCTACGGGGAAGAGCCGGAAAGCGAAGACTCATACGAGGACTACCGGGAAGATTACGAAGACGATTATCAGGATCAGTAGAATGGGAAGTGAAAAGCAGTGAGTGTAAAGAAGATTCCCCTCAGACAGTGTATCGGCTGCGGAGAGATGAAGAATAAGAAGGAGATGATCCGTGTCCTGAGGACGGCGGAGGGAGAGATTGTGCTGGACGCTACGGGCAAAAAGAACGGGCGGGGCGCGTATCTGTGCCCGTCCATGGATTGTTTCCGGAAAGCGAAAAAAAGCCGCGGGCTGGACCGCTCCTTTAAGATGACGGTTCCGGCGGAAGTCTATGACAGGCTGGAGAAGGAGATGGAAGAATTTGGACGGCAATAGAAAGCTGTTGAATCTGATCGGCCTGGCGACCAAGGCCGGAAAAACCACCAGCGGCGAATTCTCCACAGAGAGAGCGGTGAAGATGGGAAAGGCATGGCTGGTGATTGTGTCAGAAGAGGCTTCTGACAATACCAGGAAGCAGTTTGCCAACATGTGCGCTTACTACAAGGTTCCGATCTGCTATTTCGGTAAGAAGGAAGAGCTTGGCCACGCCATGGGGAAGCAGATGCGCGCTTCTCTCGCGGTTTTGGATGAAGGGCTCTCGAAGGCAATGTTAAAACAGATGAATTTGAACGGAGGCAGTGAGTATGAGAGTGAGTGACCTGGCTAAGGAAGTGGGAAAGAGCAGCAAAGAAGTGCTGGATATATTACAAAAGAATCATGTGGAGGTGAAGAGCAACTTGTCAAACGTGACAGATGAGCATATTGCGCTGGTGAAAAAGTCCGTGAGCGGCGGAGAGAAGCCGGCGGAGACAGGAAAAGAGGAAAAGAAGGCGGAAGCGCCGAAGAAGAAAATCGCGGCGGTGTTCCGCCCCCAGAACTCTCAGCAGATGAAGAGCCGGCCGGCCCGTCCCCAGGGACAGGGCAGGGCGGAAGGCCCTCAGGGCGGCGGAGACCGTCCTGCAAGGGACGGCCGCGCAGCGGGCCAGGGCGGACCGAGCCGCGGAGAGGGAAGCCGCGACGGCCGCCAGGGCGGATTCCGCGGGGAGAACCGCGGGGACGGAAGCCGTGACAGCCGTCAGGGCGGATTTAACCGTGGAGAGGGAAACCGTGACAGCCGTCAGGGCGGATTTAACCGCGGGGAAGGCCGTGGAGACGGAAACCGTGACAGCCGTCAGGGTGGATTCCGTGGAGATGGAAACCGCGACAATCGTCAGGGCGGATTTAACCGTGGAGACGGAAACCGCGACGGCCGCCAGGGCGGATTCCGCGGGGAAGGAAACCGCGACAATCGTCAGGGCGGATTTAACCGCGGGGAAGGAAACCGCGACAATCGCCAGGGCGGATTTAACCGTGGAGAGGGAGGCCGTGACGGCCGCCAGAGCGGGTTTAACCGTGGAGAGGGCCGTGACAATCGTCAGGGCGGAAACCGCCAGGGAGGCTTCTCGGGCAGGAAAGACAGCGGAAGAGGAGGTTCTTCCTTTGACACGCCTATTCAGACGAAGCCCCAGAGCAACCGTCAGAATAAGAACAATTACAAGAATGATAAATTTGACAAGAGAGACCGGGAAGAGGAGATGCCGTTAAAGGGCGGAAAGGTCAGCAAGCATCCCTTCCAGAAGCCGGTTGAGAAACCGGTTGAGGAAACAGTGAAGTCCATTGTGATCCCGGAGGTTCTCACCATCAAGGAGCTGGCGGAGAAGATGAAGCTCCAGCCGTCAGCCATTATCAAAAAGCTGTTCCTGCAGGGCAAGATCGTGACCGTAAACCAGGAGATCGATTATGACCAGGCGGAAGAGATTGCACTGGAGTACGACGTTCTCTGCGAGAAAGAGGAGAAGGTGGATGTGATCGCCGAACTTCTGAAAGAAGAGGAAGAGTCGGAGGAAGATATGGTTCCCAGACCTCCGGTAGTGTGCGTTATGGGCCATGTAGACCACGGAAAAACCTCTCTGCTGGATGCCATCCGCCAGACCAACGTGACGGCGAAGGAAGCCGGCGGCATTACCCAGCATATCGGTGCTTATGTGGTGGAGATCAACGGCGAGAGAATCACATTCCTGGATACGCCGGGCCATGAGGCGTTTACCGCCATGCGTATGAGAGGCGCTCAGGCCACGGATATCGCCATTCTGGTGGTGGCTGCCGATGACGGCGTGATGCCCCAGACGGTGGAGGCCATCAACCATGCAAAGGCTGCCGGAGTGGAGATCATCGTTGCGATCAACAAGATCGATAAGCCCAGCGCCAACATCGACCGGGTAAAGCAGGAGCTGTCCGAGTACGAGCTGATTCCCGAGGATTGGGGCGGCACGACTATCTGCGTGCCGGTTTCCGCTCATACGAAAGAGGGAATTCAGGAGCTTCTGGAGATGATTCTTCTCACCGCTGAGGTGAAGGAGCTGAAGGCCAACCCCAACCGCCGGGCGAGAGGTCTGGTGATCGAGGCCGAGCTGGATAAGGGCAAAGGACCGGTGGCCACAGTCCTGGTACAGAAGGGAACCCTTCACGTAGGCGACAATGTGGCAGTGGGACCCTGCCACGGCAAGGTCCGCGCCATGATGGATGACAAGGGCCGCAGGGTGAAAGAGGCCGGTCCGTCCACTCCGGTGGAGATCCTGGGTCTGGATGATGTTCCGGGAGCAGGAGAGATCTTTATGGCAATGAACAGCGACAAGGAGGCAAGGAGCTTTGCCGAGACCTTTATCGCTGAGAGCAAGAATAAACTGATTGAAGAGACCAAGACAAAGCTGTCTCTGGATGACCTGTTCAGCCAGATCAAGGCAGGAAACGTGAAAGAGCTTCCGCTGATCGTAAAGGCAGATGTACAGGGATCCGTGGAGGCCGTAAAGCAGAGTCTGGTGAAGCTGTCCAACGAGGAAGTTGTGGTGAAAGTGATCCACGGAGGCGTGGGAGCCATCAACGAGTCCGACGTTTCCCTGGCAGCCGCATCCAACGCCATTATCATCGGATTCAATGTGCGTCCGGACGCTACGGCCAAATCTGTGGCGGAGCAGGAGAAAGTGGATATCCGGCTGTACCGGGTAATCTATCAGGCCATCGAGGACGTGGAGGCAGCCATGAAGGGTATGCTGGATCCCATTTTCGAGGAGAAGGTCATCGGTCATGCCGTGGTGCGTCAGACCTTCAAGGCCTCCGGCGTGGGTACTATCGCCGGCTGCTACGTGATGGACGGAAAATTCCAGAGAGACTGTTCCTGCCGCGTGACCAGAGACGGAGAACTGCTCTTCGACGGCAAGCTGGCTTCCTTAAAGCGCTTCAAGGACGACGTGAAGGAAGTGGCTTCCGGTTACGAGTGCGGTCTTGTGTTTGAAAAATTCAATGACATCCAGGAGGACGACATGGTGGAGGCATACACCATGGTGGAGGTTCCCCGCTAGGAGCAATCCGGTTCTCCCGGATGGGAGAGGAATGGAGTCTATGCGTAAAAACAGTATTAAAAATACAAGAATCAATATGGAAGTTCAGAGAGAACTGGCGGATATTATCCGCACGGGAATCAAGGATCCCAGAATTCATCCCATGACCACCGTGGTATCCGCAGAGGTGACGCCCGATCTGAAGTACTGCAAAGTCTATGTGAGCGTACTGGGGGATGAGGAAGCGGCCAAATCCACGCTTCTTGGTCTGAGAAGCGCTGAGGGCTTTGTGCGCAGGGAGCTGGCCCGCCGGGTCAACCTGCGCAACACACCGGAGATCACCTTTGTGCTGGATCAGTCCATTGAATACGGAGTTCATATGTCCCGCCTCATTGATGAAGTCACAAAAGACTTAAGGGATGAGGAAAACGGGGAAAGGAACGAAGAGGAATAAAGAGAAAGACGGGAGAGCCCGCCGGAAACATTAAGCACCAAACGGTGAGCGCGCTCCCGCCTGGTGCTTGTCCTTTTTTACTGTGAAAGCCCGGCAGGCGGAGGAGCGGAGCTTTCTCTGTCCGGCGCGGGCATTATCCGGCAGATTATTATAGAAAGAAAGGGGAAATGAAATGAGCCTGTTGCACTCATTTTTGGAGAATAAAAAGACGGCAGTCATCCTGGGGCACACGAATCCCGACGGAGACTGCGTGGGTTCCTGCCTGGCGGTCTACAATTATCTGAAAGATTGTTTTCCCCAGGTGGATGTGACGGTATATCTGGAACAGCCGGCGGATAAGTTCCGCTATCTCAATGGTTTTGAGCAGATCCGGACGGAAATGCCGGCGGATTTTCAGGCGGACGGATGCATCTGCCTGGACAGCGGCGACAGGGACCGGCTGGGAGCATTTTCCGGCTTCCTCGAAGGAGGCGGAGAGGTGCTTTGTGTGGACCATCACATTACCAATACCCGCTACGGGGATAAAAATGTGGTGGAGCCGGAGGCCAGTTCCACCTGTGAGGTGCTTTTCGGCCTGATGGACGAGGAGAAAATTTCAAAGGAGACGGCAGCATGTCTGTATACCGGAATTGTACACGATACCGGTGTGTTCCAGTACACCAATACTTCCGCGAAAACCATGGAAATCGCAGGAAAAATGATGGCCAAGGGGATTGACTTCTCCACCATCGTATCCGAGAGCTTTTATCAGAAATCCTATGTTCAGAATCAGGTTCTGGGCAGGGCACTGCTGGAGAGTATCCTGTTCTGTGACGGGCAGTGTATTTTCAGCGCGATCCGGAAAAGGGATATGGAGTTTTACGGCGTCACCAGCAGAGATATGGAAGGAATTGTGGAGCAGCTTCGTTCTACAGCCGGGGTGGAGTGTGCCATTTTTCTCTATGAAAAGGAATTCCAGGAGTATAAGGTGAGCATGCGCTCCAAGAAAAAAGTGGATGTGAGCAAGGTGGCATCCTATTTCGGCGGCGGCGGCCATGTGCGCGCGGCTGGCTGTACCATGAACGGCAGAATGCACGATGTGGTCAACAACCTTTCCATTCACATTGCAAAACAGCTGGAGGAGCAGGCATAATCCATGTACGACGGAGTCATCAATGTATATAAGGAAAAAGGCTTTACCTCCCACGATGTGGTGGCGAAGCTGAGAGGAATACTGAGGCAGAAAAAAATAGGTCATACGGGAACCCTGGATCCGGACGCTGAGGGAGTGCTTCCGGTGTGTTTGGGAAAGGGAACGAAGCTGTGCGATATGCTCACAGACAAAACAAAGGCCTATCGGGCGGTGCTCCTTCTGGGCCGGGAAACGGATACCCAGGATGCGGGCGGTCAGGTGCTGCGCTGCTGCGCTCCGGAGGATCTGGCTGCTCTGACGGAGGAAATGGCAAGAGGCGCAGTGATGAGCTTTGTCGGCCCCTATGATCAGATTCCGCCCATGTATTCTGCCCTGAAGGTAAATGGGCAGAAGCTCTGTGACCTGGCAAGGGCGGGAAAGACGGTGGAGCGGAAAGCCAGGCCGGTGGAAATTCTTTCCATCGGGATTGAGGAGATCTGTCTGCCCCGGGTGACCATGACAGTGGAGTGCTCCAAGGGCACCTACATCCGCACGCTCTGCAGCGACATCGGAGAGAAGCTGGGAGTGGGCGGCTGTATGGAGCAGCTGGTCCGGATCCGCTCCGGAAATTTTCACCTGGAAGAGGCTCTGACTCTGGCCCAGATTGAGACTTTGCGGGACAGAGGAGAGCTGGATTCCCGGATTGTACCGGTGGAGGAAGTTTTTTCCGGCCTTCCGAAAGTATCATCCAGGCCGGAGTTTGACCGGCTGGCCCGCAACGGAAATCCTCTCCGGCCGGAGCAGTGTATGGAAGCGGAACAATCCGCGGAGCCGGAAAATCCGGAGACAGACGGAACCGGTGCGAAAGAGTCCGACCCGGCCATTTCCGGCCAGATCCGGCTTTATGACAGCGAGGGCACATTTATCGGCGTTTATGCCTACCGGAAAGAAAAACGGTGGTATCAGCCGGTGAAGATATTTGCAGGGGGACAGTGAGATGGAATACCTGAAGGGGCTGAAGAATTTTCACATTGAGGAACCGACGGTGGTTACCATCGGAAAGTTTGACGGAAGGCACAGAGGCCATCAGAAGCTTCTGCGGGAGATGATGAGTCTGAAGAGGGAGAGAGGACTGAAGGCCGCTGTGTTTACATTCAGCCGGACGCCGGGAAGCGTGGTGTCCGGCAGCGGCCGCACGGTGATCACCACCAACGAGGAGAGAAAACGGAATATGGAGGAGGCAGGCGTGGATTACCTGATCGAATATCCGTTTACGGAGCAGGTAGCCCATATGTCTCCTGAAGACTTTGTGAAAAAAGTGCTGGTGGAAGAGATGAACGCGAAGATTGTGGTGGCGGGGCCGGACTGCAGCTTCGGATACCGGGGGGCGGGAAACGCGGATCTGCTGAGGCAGATGGCCCCGGAATACGGCTTTGAGACGGTGATCATCGAGAAAGCTCAGGAGGATCACAGGGACATCAGCAGTACCTACATCCGGGAGGAGCTGGACAAGGGAAACGTCCGCAAGGCCAATGAGCTGCTGGGAGTGCCCTACTCCGTTCACGGAACCGTGGTGCACGGAAATCACATCGGTGGAACGATTCTGGGCTTTCCCACTGCCAACATCGTGCCGCCGCCGGAAAAGCATCTGCCCCGCTTCGGAGTGTATGTGACCCGGGTGAAGGTGGACGGAAAACTGTACGGCGGAGTGACCAACGTGGGGAAAAAGCCTACGGTGGAGGGCGGATCTCCGGTGGGAGTGGAGACGTTTCTGCTGGATCTGGACGAGGATCTCTATGGAAAATGGATTGAAGTGCAGTTTTTAGATTTCATCCGGCCGGAACAGAAATTCGGCAGTCTGGAAGAGCTGAAAGCTCAGATTGAAAAGGATAAGGAGACAAGCCTTTTTTATTTCAGAAAAGGAGGAGCCTGAGCGGCGGTGCGCTTAGGGAGCCTCCTTTTTTGATGCCATGAACCGGGCGGGGGTGTCCTGCCGGTCAGATGAGAGTCAGACCGCGCAGAAGACAGATCCAGAAAAACAGCGTGAACTTTGAATGACCACGCTGCGGCGTCTTCCTGAATAATCCGGGGGACCGTCAGAAAGGAAATGACGATTACAGCGGCTAAAAGGGCGGTAACTGTGAGAAGCAGCCGGCCGTTCTGGCCTGTGTCAGGAGAAAAAATGGGCTGTTCTCCCAGAGAATACAGAAACCGAACAGGGAGAAAAAAGATTTTGAGAAAACCGGTTTGGAACTCCGGAGTTTTTACGCTATAATACGAAGAGCGCAGCAGGGCAGAAGGCGGCGCGGGAGTAAGGGCCGGCCGGGAGTCAGAACCAGTCGGAAACAGACCTGGGACTGGCGGCAGACAGCCGGAAATCGGCAGATAATCAGGAGGAAACACAGATGGAAATCAGAAATGGGGCGCTCATCGGACTGGGCGCCATGGGCGTATTTTTTGCACCCCGCATGGAAGAGGTGCTGGGAAGAGATAATTTCTGCGTGATCGCAGAGGGAGAGAGAAGAAAACGGCTGGAGGAGAAAGGGGTTACGGTAAACGGGATCAATTACCGGTTCCGGGTGGCAGCCCCGGACGAAGGGGAGCCGGCGGATCTGCTGATCATGGCGGTGAAGGACACAGGGCTTGAGCAGGCCATAACAGACATCAGACGGTTTGTGGGGCCGCAGACGCAGATTCTCTGCGTGATGAACGGTGTGGAGAGCGAGAAGAAGGTGGCCGCGGCCTATGGCTGGGAGCACGTGCTCTATTCCTATATGAAGATTCCCGTAGAGCTGAAAAACGGCGCCTACGACTTTGATCCGGACGGCGGCTACATCGCCTTTGGAGAGGAAAAAAATGAGAGCCTGTCTGAGCGGGTGCAGGCCATCAGGGAGTTCTTTGACCGTTGCCGGATCCCATACCGGATCGAGAAAGACATGATTCTGGGGCTCTGGCAGAAATTCATGAGCAATATCGGGGAAAACATGACCTGTGCCCTGCTGGGAGTGCCTTTTAAAGCCCTGGCCGACAGTGAACACGCGAGAGCCATCAAGGAGACAGGAATGAGGGAAGTGCAGGCGGTGGCGGAAAAGCTGGGAATTCACCTCACAGACGAAATGATCGAGAGGCAGATGAACCGGCCCATCACTGCTCCCGGAAACCGTCCGTCTACCCTGCAGGATCTGGACGCGAAAAAGAAGACGGAGATTGAGATGTTTGCGGGCACCGTGGTGCGCCTGGGAAAGGAGACGGGAGTGCCCACGCCGGCAAACGAGATCTTTTATCACGGAATCAAAGCCCTGGAAGAGAAAAACGAGGGAAAATTTCTGGTGCAGGGTATTTGAAAATCAGGTTCGGAGAGGCCGGAAGAAACACATAATTTTCACAAAAAAAGAAAAAATATCCCCTTAAATCCCTTGACAAATGGGAGCAAAAGGAATATATTATCTAATGTAAATGTTAGCACTCTTAAAAGTCGAGTGCTAATAAATCAAAAAAGAAAGGATGAGAGCATTGGAACTGGATGCCAGAAAAGTGACCATATTAAAAGCGATCATAAAAACCTATCTGGAAACCGGTGAGCCGGTGGGATCCAGGACGATCTCCAAGTTCTCAGACTTAAAGCTCAGCTCCGCTACGATTCGGAATGAGATGTCGGATCTGGAGGAGATGGGATACATCATCCAGCCCCATACGTCGGCAGGACGGATTCCGTCGGATAAGGGCTACCGGTTTTATGTGGATCAGATCCTCAGCGAGAAGGACCAGGAGGTTACGGAGATCAAGGAGCTGATGATTCAGAGAGTGGACCGGGTGGAGCTGCTGTTGAAGCGGATGGCTCAGATGCTGGCTGCCAATACCAACTATGCGGCCATGATCAGCGGCCCTCAGTACCATCAGAACAAATTGAAATTCATACAGCTGTCCCGGGTGGATGCCACAAAGCTTCTGGTAGTAACCGTGGTGGAAGGCAACATCATCAAAAATACCATCATTGATGTGAAGGAACCGGTGGGAGACGAGGAACTTCTGAATCTGAATATTATGCTGAATACCAGTCTCAACGGCCTCACCATTGAGGAGATCAATCTGGGAGTGATCAGCCGCCTGAAGGAACAGGCAGGACACCACAGCCAGGTGGTAGATCTGGTGCTGGGCGAGGTGGCGGAGGCGATCCGGGCAGATGAGGAAGATCTTCAGATTTATACCAGCGGGGCGACCAACATCTTCAAGTATCCGGAACTGGCCGACGGTGAAAAAGCCAGCAAGCTGTTAGGCACATTTGAGAGAAAGGATGAGCTTCAGGATCTGATTGATGAGATCAACCAGAATGAAGACAGCTCGGAGACAGGAATCCAGGTCTATATCGGCGATGAAATGCCGGTGCAGAGCATGAAGGACTGCAGCGTGGTGACAGCCAACTATGAACTGGGAGAAGGACTCCGGGGGACCATCGGAATCATCGGACCAAAGCGGATGGATTACGAAAAGGTTTTGGGAACTCTGAAGAATTTGATGACACAGCTGGATGCGACGTTTAAAAAGGAAAAAGGTGATTAGCGAGTGGATAGAGAAGATCAGGTAAAACAGGAAGAGATGGCGGCGGATACGGCGTCTGCTGAGGCGGCAGATACGCCGGATACGAAAGAAACGGAAGCTGCTCAGAACGAAGAGAGCAGCAAAGAAGCGGCGGAAGCTGCAGACGGAGAGGCCGGAGCTCAGGCAGAGCCGGAAAATCCCGACAGCACCGGAAGCCAGAAGCCGGAAAAAAAGGGATTTTTCAAGAAAAAAGAAAAGGAAAAAGATTCCAGAGATCAGAAGATCGAGGAACTGACCGATCAGCTTCGGAGAAATATGGCCGAGTTTGACAATTTCCGCAAGAGAACGGAAAAAGAAAAATCAGCCATGTTTGAGATGGGAGCCAGAGACATTCTGGAGAAGATTCTCCCCGTGGTAGATAATTTTGAGAGAGGTCTCGCATCCATCCCCGAGGAGGCAAAAGGAACATCTTTTGCCACCGGCATGGAGATGATTTACAAACAGCTGATGAAGACGCTGGAGGATGCGGGAGTTACCCCCATCGAAGCGGTGGGAAAAGAGTTCGATCCCAATTTCCACAATGCGGTTATGCATGTGGAAGATGAAAACCTGGGAGAGAATGTGGTGGCTGCAGAGCTCCAGAAAGGGTATATGTACCGCAACGCGGTGCTCCGCCACAGCATGGTGCAGGTAGCCAATTAAAGAAACGCACAGTTACATTCAATCAATAGAATTTCATTTATAGAAATTATTCAGGAGGAAAACACTATGGGCAAGATTATAGGTATTGACTTAGGTACTACAAATAGCTGTGTTGCCGTAATGGAAGGCGGCAAACCGGTGGTCATTGCCAACACGGAAGGAGTGAGAACGACTCCGTCCATCGTTGCATTTACAAAGACGGGAGAAAGACTGGTAGGCGAACCGGCAAAACGTCAGGCCGTTACCAATGCGGACCGTACCATTTCTTCCATCAAGAGACATATGGGTACGGATTACAAGGTAGACATTGACGGAAAGAAATATACTCCTCAGGAGAT
This sequence comes from Candidatus Lachnoclostridium stercorigallinarum, assembly GCA_019116745.1. GTDB lineage: Bacteria > Bacillota > Clostridia > Lachnospirales > Lachnospiraceae > Lachnoclostridium_A > Lachnoclostridium_A stercorigallinarum. The sequence continues at coordinate 8,018 of DXBC01000082.1, read as the reverse complement.
TTCCGCTATGATTCTGCAGAAGCTGAAAGCAGATGCAGAGAGCTACCTGGGCGAGAAAGTGACCGAGGCGGTTATCACCGTTCCGGCTTACTTTAACGACGCACAGCGTCAGGCTACCAAGGATGCAGGAAAGATCGCAGGTCTTGAAGTAAAGCGTATCATCAACGAGCCGACAGCCGCTGCTCTGGCTTACGGCCTTGACAATGAGAAAGAGCAGAAGATCATGGTATACGATCTGGGCGGCGGTACTTTTGATGTGTCCATCATCGAGATCGGTGACGGCGTGATTGAGGTGCTTTCCACCAACGGCGATACCCACCTGGGCGGCGATGATTTCGACAACGCTGTGATCCGGTGGATGGTTGAAGAGTTCAAGAAGGCAGAGGGCGTGGATCTGTCCGGCGACAAGATGGCCATGCAGAGACTGAAAGAGGCGGCTGAGAAGGCCAAGAAGGAGCTTTCCTCCGCAACTACCACCAATATTAACCTGCCGTTTATCACTGCTACGTCCGAAGGACCGAAGCATCTGGATATGAACCTGACGAGAGCGAAATTTGACGAGCTGACCAGCGATCTCATTGAGAGAACGGCAATTCCGGTACAGAACGCTCTGAAAGATGCGGGCATCACTGCAGCTGAACTGGGCAAGGTTCTGCTGGTAGGCGGTTCCACCCGTATGCTCTCCGCACAGGAGAAGGTAAAGCAGCTCACTGGAAAAGAACCCAGCAAGTCTCTGAACCCGGATGAGTGTGTGGCTATCGGCGCTGCCATCCAGGGCGGCAAGCTGGCAGGCGATGCCGGTGCGGGCGATATCCTGTTGCTGGATGTAACTCCCCTGTCCCTGTCCATCGAGACTATGGGCGGCGTAGCTACCAGACTGATTGAGAGAAATACCACGATCCCCACGAAGAAGAGCCAGATCTTCTCCACTGCAGCCGACAATCAGACAGCTGTGGATATCCACGTGGTACAGGGCGAGAGACAGTTTGCCCGTGACAACAAGACATTAGGCCAGTTCCGTCTGGATGGAATTCCGCCGGCAAGAAGAGGTGTTCCGCAGATCGAGGTTACCTTTGATATCGATGCCAACGGCATTGTAAATGTAAGCGCAAAGGATCTGGGAACAGGCAAGGAACAGCACATTACTATCACCTCCGGCTCCAATATGTCTGAGGCCGATATCGACAAGGCTGTGAAGGAAGCGGCTGAGTACGAGGCTCAGGACAAGAAGAGAAAAGAGGGAATTGACGCCAGAAACGACGCTGACTCCATGGTATTCCAGACGGAGAAAGCTCTGGATGAAGTGGGCGATAAGATTTCCGAGAGCGATAAGGCAGCCGTAAAAGCAGATCTGGAAGCTCTGAAGGAAGCCATCAACCGTGCTCCTGTGGATCAGATGACAGATGCCCAGATTGAGGACATCAAATCCGGAAGAGAGAAGCTGATGAACAGTGCTCAGGCTCTGTTTGCAAAGGTTTACGAGCAGGCACAGAGTGCAGCCGGCGCTCAGGGCGCAGGTCCGGATTCCGGCAGCCAGCAGGGCGGCGGAAACTACGGCGATGACGTGGTAGACGGAGACTACAAGGAAGTATAAAGAAGTACTGACAACCGGGACCATCCTGTCGGCAGCGGTCACGCTGCCGGCAGAGTGGTTTTCCTGCGTATGAAAGGAAATGCGAAGGGGAAACTGATATGGCAGAAAATAAGAGAGATTATTACGAGGTCCTTGGCGTATCCAGAGATGCGGATGAGGCGGCAATTAAGAAGGCTTACCGCAGTCTGGCCAAGAAGTATCATCCCGATGCGAATCCCGGCGACAAAGAGGCGGAGAAGAAGTTTAAGGAAGCCTCTGAGGCGTACAGTGTGCTCAGCGATCCGGAAAAGAGAAAACAGTATGACCAGTTCGGTCATGCGGCTTTTGACGGCGGCGCAGGCGGAGCGGGCGGCTTCAGCGGTTACGGCAATTTCAGCGATATGGGAGATATTTTCGGAGATATCTTCGGAGATTTCTTTGGAGGCGGAAGCAGAACCTACCGCAGCAGCGGCCGGGGCGGCGGACCTGTGAGAGGCGCCAGCGTCAGGACTTCTGTGAGAATTACCTTCGAGGAGGCCGTTTTCGGCTGCGAGAAGGAGATTGAGATCAATTACAAGGAAGAGTGCGGCGACTGTCACGGAACGGGCGCAAAGCCCGGCACATCCCCTCAGACCTGCCCGAAATGCAACGGAAAGGGCAAGATTGTGTACACCCAGGACTGGTTTCTGGGATCCATGCAGAATGTGCAGACCTGTCCCGACTGCGGAGGCACGGGCAAGGTGATCAAGGAGAAATGTCCCAAGTGCTACGGCAGCGGCTATATTTCCACCAGGAAGAAATTCAAGGTGAATATTCCCGCAGGCATTGACAACGGCCAGAGTATCCGGCTGGCGGGCAAGGGCGAGCCCGGCACAGGAGGCGGAGAGCGGGGCGACCTGCTGGTGGAGGTAGTGGTATCTGCTCATCCCATCTTCAAGCGCCAGGATATGAATATCTTTTCCACCGTACCGATTTCCTTTGCCAAGGCGGCTCTGGGCGGACCTGTCCGCATCAGGACTGTGGACGGCGAAGTGGAGTATGAGGTGAAGCCGGGAACTCAGACAGACACGAAAGTGCGGCTGAGAGGAAAAGGAGTTCCGTCCATCCGCAACAAGTCCGTGCGCGGCGACCATTATGTGACATTTGTAGTCCAGGTGCCGGAGCGGCTGACGGAAGCGCAGAAAGAGGCTCTCCGCAGGTTCGACGAAGCCATGACCGGCGTTGTCCCGGAGGGAGAGAAACATCGGAAAAAAGGCGGATTTTTTGGAAAATAACAGAGAAAAGAAGTGCTGCAGATCCGGAAGTACCCGGAGGTCTGCAGCATTTTTGCATTTAAAGCATACATTCTTTTTGCAAGGAAACTCTTTTCACAGGTTTAGTCTCTGTGGTATAATGTGAGCACTTAGCGAGGTTCTTCACGAGTAATTTGCTTGAAAGACACAGACGGTGTGTCCCGGACTGTTTCCGGAAATATCAGAGAAATGGGGGATATGGGAAATGAGACGTCTGTTGGAGATGTTTTTTGACGCTTATCTGGCGGAGCGGGATCTGGATCGGGTTTTGTCCATGGTGTCCGGCTGCATCCTCAGCGTGGGAACGGGTGTCCATGAAGTGGCCAGGAACCGGGAGGAGCTGCGGCGGCTGATGGAACGGGAATTTCAGGAAATCAGCGAGCCATTTTCCTATCAGATATCTGATTATACAGAAGCTGCCTTTGGAGAAGATCTGAAAAGCGCGTTCTGCAGAGTGGAAACATCCCTAGGGTCCGGGGAACACGGCGGGCCGGCGTTTGAGACCAGGCTCACGGCTGTGGCAAGGAAGGAGGAGGACGGCAGATGGAAACTGATCAGTCTCCATATGTCGGCTCCGTCCCGGGAACAGGAGGGAGAAGAATTTTTTCCGCTGAAATACGGACGCCGCTCCGCGGGCAGGCCCATTGGAGAAAGGACGGAGAGAAAGCTGATTCAGATGATGTCCACCATGCTTCCGGGAGGAATCATGGGAGTGTATCTGGAAGAAGGCTTTCCCCTTTATGTGATCAATGACACCATGCTGCGCTATCTGGGGTATACTTATGAGGAGCTGGTGCAGGAGACCGGAGAGGAAATGATCCGGATTATTGTCCCGGAGGACAGGGAAAGAGTAGAGAAAACCATCCGGGAGAGTCTGGAAAGCGCGGGAGAATATGAAACGCAGTACCGGGTGATTCGCAAAGACGGCACCAGTATGTGGATACTGGACAAGGGAAATGAAGTCCTGACGGAGGACGGAAGAAAGGCGCTGATCAGCGTGATGCTTGACATTTCCGAGACCGTGGGAATTCAGGAGCAGCTGAGACGGGAGGCGCAGGAAGATGGGCTTACAGGGATCCTGAACCGGAAAGGAGCGCTCTGCTCTATTGAAAAAGCCCTTGCGGGCAGCGGGGACGGAACGCTGCTTCTGATGGATATCGATAACTTCAAAAAGGTAAATGATACTTACGGACATATGGCAGGAGACCGGGTGCTGGTGATGCTGGCGGAGATTCTCCAGAAAAATATGAGAAAGGGAGACGTGGTGGCACGGTTGGGAGGCGATGAATTTCTGGCTTACCTGACCGGATGTTCCATCCGGGAGATCGCATCAAAGCGGGTGGAGAGCATAGAAGAGCAGTTCCGGAAAGCCGCAGAGCCTTATTCCCTGGCAAATCTGACAGTAAGTACGGGGATTGCGGTGAGAAAGGATGAGAGCACCTTTGAGGAGCTCTACCGGGAAGCGGACCGCGCCCTCTATCAGGTGAAAAACGGGAAGAAGGGCGGGTACGCTTTCGGGGAAAAGGAACCCCCCGTTCCGGGCGGGAACGATTAATCACCGCCCTGGATGACAGTGACGATCATCCGATTGGGAAGACAGACAATCAGCTCCCCTGCGCGGCTGACAGGGCCGGTCTGAACGCAGACATGGTCAGGACAGCTGGCTTCCGTTACGGAGACGGCGCCGTCCTGTACCGTGATAGTGTTGGTGCCTCCATTCCATCCGTCGATAGTCAGAACCGTATCTTTGTTCAGATCCAGCTCCATAACGGTTTGCCCGTCTACGGAGACCTCCGCATAAGCAGCGGGAGTGGAAAACATAAAGCGGTAAATGAAAAAGAGCAGGCAGGCAGCCGCCAGTACGGCGGCGATGAGAAACAGGTCCTGTTTTTTCCAAAAGGTTCCGGATGAAGAATTTTCCGGAGCGTTATTGTTCTGGGGCATAGTTCAATCCTCAATTCCTTTTATTCTGGCGGAAGGAGTTTTCCGCTGAAGCACTATAACTATAACACAGACAGAGACAGAGGACAAGCTGTGGGCACACGGCAGAAACAGAGAGGAAGCAAAAGTGAATTTCAGAGAGAGAGAGAGGGCATCCAGGGTGGCCAGATACGGCATGCTGATTGCTCTGGCTTTTATTTTCAGCTATATTGAGGCAATGATCCCCATTCCGTTTCCCGTGCCCGGCATCAAGCTGGGCCTGGCCAATCTGGTGACCATTGTGGGAATCTACACTGTGGGACCGGTCGGGGCGGCGGCGGTTGGCATTCTGCGGGTGGTGCTGGCAGGTTTTACGTTCGGAAACCTGTTCAGTATGTGGTACGGATTATCGGGATGTATTCTGAGCCTGATCTGCATGATCGGCCTGAAGAAGACGGGAAAATTCGGCATACTGGGCGTCAGCGCGGCAGGAGGAGTGGCTCACAACATCGGACAGCTGTGCATGGCGGCTTTTGTGGTGGAGAATGGGGCGGTATTTGCCTATCTGCCTGTGCTTCTTGCGGCCGGTTCTGTGGCCGGAAGCCTGATCGGACTGCTGGGCGGCCTGGTGGTGGAACGGTTGTCCGGAGCGTTTTCGGGAAAACATTGAGCATTTATGGACAACTTTGACTTGCTTTTTGCCGGAACGCTTGTATAATGAAATCAGGTACTGAAATAACCTTGGGAAAGAAGTCGTCTGGAGAGGCGGCTTTTTCTTGAGTCCGTAAAAGGGCTGCAGTAAGGGATAAAACATACAGAAGGAAAAGAAATATGAAGATCATTATCGTTGGATGCGGAAAAGTGGGACGGACGCTGGCAGAACAGCTCTGCCGGGAGAATCATGATGTGACAGTGATCGACAGAAATGAAGGGGCGCTGCAGTATGTGTCAGACAATCTGGACGCACTGTGCGTGGTGGGAAACGGTGCTGTTTTTCAGACTCAGATTGAGGCAGGAGTGGAGGAAGCGGACCTGCTGATCGCCACCACCGGTTCCGATGAACTGAATATGCTCTGCTGTCTGATTGCCAAAAAGGCGGGGGACTGCCACACCATAGCAAGAATCCGGGATCCGGAGTATTATCAGGAAATCCGTTATATCAGAGGAGAGCTGAACCTCTCCCTGGCGATCAATCCGGAACGGGCAGCGGCTGTGGAAATCGCCAGACTTCTGAGGTTTCCGTCAGCGACTAAGATTGAGCTCTTCGCCAGAGGCCGCGTGGAGCTGCTGAAATTTGTGATTCCCAGAGATTCGGCCCTGGACAATATGCCGGTGTCAGACGTGGTGAGCAGGCTGAAAAGCAATGTGCTGATCTGTGCGGTGGAGCGGGGAGATGATATTGCCATTCCCGACGGCAGTTTTGTGATGAAATCCGGAGACAAGATCTCGTTCATCGCTCCTCACAGGGATTCCGCCGCCTTTTTCAAGAAGGCGGGAATCGAGAACAATATGGTGAAATCGGCTATTTTTGTAGGCGGAGGCCGGCTGGCCTACTACCTGACAAAGGCACTTTCCGACTCCAGAATGAAGATCAAGATTATTGAGCGGGATGAAGCCAGGTGCAGGGAACTGAGCGAACTTCTGCCCAATGCCATGCTGATTCACGGGGACGGTACGGACCAGAGACTGCTTCTGGAGGAGGGAATTCAGTCCACAGAGGCATTTGCGTCCTTGACAGGCGTGGATGGGGAAAATATTATGATGTCCCTTTATGCCGCCAGTCAGTCCAATGCCAAGCTGATCACCAAAGTGGGCAGAATTGCCTTTGAAAACGTTATCAACTCCCTGAATCTGGGAAGCGTGATTTATCCGAAGCTCCTGACCGCAGATATTATTCTGCAGTATGTGCGTGCCATGCAGAATTCCATGGGAAGCAATGTGGAGACTCTGTATAAAATCGTGGCTGACAAAGCGGAGGCGCTGGAATTTCGGGTAAAGAAGGACGCCCCCATGCTGGGAATTCCTCTGGAACGTCTGAATTTGAAAGAGAATCTTCTGGTGGCCTGTATCAACCGCAATGGAACCATCATTATGCCCAGAGGTCAGGATGCCCTGGAGGCGGGCGATACGGTGATTGTGGTCACCACCCATACGGGACTGAATGATCTGAAGGATATCTTGCGATAGGATGGTGCGGGTATGAATCTGGGTATTATTATCTATATGCTGGGATGGATCATGAAGGTGGAGGCCGTGCTGATGCTGGTACCCACGGTGACGGCAGTAATCTACGGAGAGAAAGAAGGCTTCTGTTACCTGGCGGTGGCGCTGGTGTGCGGCGGGCTGGGGCTGATCTTTTCCAGGAAAAAGCCGGAAAACCGGATGTTTTTTGCAAGGGAAGGTTTTGTAACCGTGTCTCTGGGATGGCTGGTGCTCAGTGTGTTCGGCTGTCTTCCGTTTATCCTCAGCGGGGAGATTCCCCGCTTTGTGGATGCCATGTATGAGATTGTGTCTGGCTTTACCACTACCGGTTCCAGTATCGTGCCGAAAGTGGAGGAACTGTCCAAGGCTACGCTGATCTGGAGAAGCTTCAGTCACTGGATCGGCGGCATGGGCGTTCTGGTGTTTATTCTGGCGGTGCTTCCCATGGCGGGGGATTACGACATGCACATTATGAGGGCGGAGAGCCCGGGACCGTCTGTGGGAAAGCTGGTTCCCAAAATCCGCACTACGGCAAAGCTTTTGTACACCATCTATTTTGTCATGACGGTGATTATGATTGCGCTGCTTCTGCTGGGGGGAATGCCTCTTTTTGACAGTCTGTGCATGAGCTTTGGAGCGGCGGGAACGGGAGGATTTTCCTGCCGGAACACGGGGCAGGCAGACTACACCACCTATCAGCAGGCGGTGATTTCCGTATTTATGATGCTGTTCGGAGTCAATTTCAATGTCTACTATCTGATTGTGGGGAAGCGCTGGAAAGAGGCGTTTCACTGTGAAGAGCTGAGGGGATATCTGGCCATCGTGGCAGGGGCGGTGATCCTGATTGCCATAAATGTCAGGGGGATGTTTCCGTCTCTGGGAAGAAGCTTTCACGAAGCGTTTTTCCAGGTGTCCTCCATTATCACCACCACAGGTTATGCCAGCGCGGATTTTGACAAGTGGCCGGAGTTTTCCAAATGTATTCTTCTGATCCTGATGTTTATAGGGGCCTGCGCCGGCAGTACGGGAGG
>DXBC01000081.1 GCA_019116745.1 Candidatus Lachnoclostridium stercorigallinarum | reverse complement strand
AAGTGGCGGATCACGCCTCCTACGGGGTGACCGGATCTGAGGACGGTCTCGTTCACGCCTGGGATCTGGCCTCCGGCACCGAGAGCGGACTGGTGGAAGATCTGGCGGGAGATGTGGATATCGAGCTTACCGGCTTCCAGCTGGATTTTGAAGAGCCGGCAGAAGAGACCGAGGACGTATTTACGTTGGATTTTGAGGACGGCGAAGGCGGACAGTGGAGAAATGGCAACGGCGGAATATTTACGAGAGCTTCTGTGGAGGACGGCGTGCTGGTTCTCTCTGATATGTCTCAGAATAACCCTGTATTTCTCACCGGAGACGGAGTTCCCTACACAGACAATGCGGTGTATGAGGTGCGGGCCATGGTGAGCGGTTCTTCCGATCCTGTGTTCGGGCTCTGTTTCAGAGGCTCTGTGGAGAGGGATGAGGCCAACTGGATCGCCCTGAGAAATGAGGGGCAGCCTACCATCCTTGCCCAGAGCAAAGACGGGGACGACGGCACCTGGGACGATCCCTGGACAGACGCGGAATACGCTCTGGAAGCGGACACCTGGTATGACTTCAGAATCACCTACAGGGGAAAAAGTGTGACCGTTGAGGTCAAGGCGGACGGCGAGGCGGACTATACCACGCTCATCGACGGCACAGACAGCAGCACCGTCTGGGACGGCTGGAATACCGGCGCCGGATTTGTGGGATTCTGCGGCTGGGGCGATACCCAGGATTACTACATTGACTCCATTCGAGTGGAACCGGTGGAGAACGATCAGACTCATACGGTTACCTTTGATCTGAGAGGGGGAGCCGGAACGGCGGATTCCCAGACTGTGGGAGATGGAGAACAGGCGGATGCCCCGCAGGGAGATGCTCCGGTGAAAGAGGGATTTACTTTTACCGGCTGGTACCGGGATGCCAACTGCACCGATCCGTGGGATTTTGAGACGGATCAGGTGTGGGCGGACACGGTGATCTATGCAGGCTGGGAATATATCTATCAGTCGGCTGGTTTTGAGAATATGACGGGAGTTTCCTTTGAGGATCCGTCGGATCAGCTGGCTCTGGCCAACCGTTTTTCTGAAGTCCCCAGGACATTTGAGGCCACCATCCGGCTTCCGAAAGAGCTGGAAGGCCGGGGCGGCGTGATCGTGGGAAATTACATGAACGCCGGATACTATGATTACGATCTGGGATATGTGAACCTGGAAATTTACGAGGACGGCCATCCCCGCCTGTACTGGCAGCAGGAGAGGAGAAACCAGCCGGGGAACGGCGTTCAGAGCGTGGTATTTGACAGCGTGGATCTCCGCCAGGATGACTGGATCCATCTGGCCGTGACCTTTGACGATGAAAATGACGTGGTGCGCTGCTATATCAACGGAGTGCTGGTGGATGAGAAGAACGGATGCACCTTTACTCCCGTGGTGCCGGCCCAGGCTCTGAAGGTGGGCGGCGATTACCGGGGAACGGGAGGAACCGTGGAGGATTCCGGCTATAACGCCCAGTATTTTAAAGGAGAGATCGCCAATGTGAGCATCTGGTCGGAAGTGCGCACGGAGGAGGAGATCCAGGCGGATGTGGAGGCGTTAAAAGCAGATCCGTCTGATCTTGGCACCTCCGGAGAAGGGCTGATGGCCGGTCTGGTATTTGCCGATCCCGACGCCAGCCTGTATGAAGATAAGTCTTCTGCCGGCAACGACGCGGCGGCCTTTGTGGACTGGATCGATCCGGGATTTGCAGAAGGGGACTACAGCATGGTGGCTCTTCCGGACACTCAGTTCCTGTCTCAGGAATATCCGGATAAATTTGAAGGTCTGACCCGGTGGATTGCTGACAATAAGGATACTTATCATATTCAGGCTGTAATGCACATGGGAGACATGGTTAATTCCAATTACAGCAGTCAGTGGAACGCGGCGGAAAACGCCATGAGCATTCTGGATGAAGCGGAGATTCCGTGGATGCCCATGCGGGGAAATCACGACGACCATACGGCGTTTAATGAAACCTTCCCCTACAGCCAGTTTGCGGAGCGCAGCTATTTCGGCGGATCCTATGAGCATGAGGAGCTGGGAAAGGATGAGCTGGACAGCACCTGCTGGGAGATCACGGCAGGCGGAAGAGACTATCTGATTTTCTCCCTGGGATGGGCCCCGGATCAGAATGCCATTAACTGGGCGGACGAGATCATAAAAGCCAATCCGGACAAAAATGTGATTATTACCACCCATGCGTTTATGTACTGGGACGGAACTCATCTGAACGATGAAGACCTGGACTACACCAGCGCCTATGTCTCCGACGGAATGGACGGCTCAGAGATCTGGGAGCAGCTGGGAGAGGAGAATCCCAACGTGGTGCTGGCCATAGGAGGACATATCGGCTTTCCGGACGTAATCGCCCGTACGGACGAAAACGGCGCCGGCAGGGAAGTGACCTCTCTGCTGTGCGATGCCCAGGGAATCGATCTGGATTACGGTCTGGGCATGATGATGCTGCTGACCTTCCATGAGGACAGCGATCAGGTGGATATCAACTGGTTCTCCACCGCAGAAGGAAAGCTGTTCAGAGACCGAAACCAGTTCTCCATTACCGTACCCCATGTGGACGGGGGAACGGAGGAACCGGAAAATCCAGAGGAACCGGAAGAGCCGGAGAATCCAGGAAATCCTGAGGAGCCGGAGAACCCTGAGACCCCGGAAAATCCTGAGACCCCGGAGAACCCAGAGGAGCCGGAGACTCCCACAGAGCCGGAGAACCCGGCAGATCCCGGACATTCCTCTTCGTCCGGATCCGATGACGGCGACGGCGTCATAAGCACCGGAGGAAACAGCACATCTCAGATGCAGTGGCAGTCCTGGCAGAGTGCAGACGGAACGGCCATGTGGAGACTGCGCCGCCAGGATGGAACCTATGTGACGGGAGCGGTGCGCGTGGATGAAAACGGAATCAGAACGGAACTGCCTGCATGGGCGCAGATGGGCGATATCTGGTATGTATTCGGAGCAGACGGCTATATGAAGACCGGCTTCGTCTATGATCCCGCTTATGAGGGATGGTTCTTCTGCGATGAGAGCGGCAGAATGCTGACAGGCTGGCAGCAGATTGACGGAACGTGGTACTATTTCAACACGGAGCCGGACGGCACCAGAGGCAGAATGTACGCCTCCGCAGTGACACCGGACGGCTATACTGTGGATGAGCAGGGGGCCTGGATTCCGACGACCTGAGAGGCCCGGACTCCGACGCGTTAAGCGCCTTGACAAAACTGCTCTCACCGGTTATACTTACTAAACGAGCCGGAAATCTCTTTGATTTCCGGCAGGACAATTCGTCATAAAGCTTCCGTGCAGCCGGGGAGATAGCGGTGCCCTGTACCTGCAATCCGCTCTAGCAGGGGTGATGTCCTGTCCCGGACATTTTACTGCAGAGCTGCCTTTCGTAAGCGGCGTTGACGTTTGGGTCTTGCGCAATAGGAATTCACGAACCGTGTCAGGGCAGGAATGCAGCAGCACTAAGGGAAACCTCCTATGTGCCGTAAGGTCGCCTGGACTGAGTTGGCTGCGGGAGTAACGTCTGTGGTGGATGTACAAAACAGGACGCACGGATTTAAAATAAGTATTCAGAAAGCAAGGTCAGAAATGGCCTCGCTTTTTTCTTTATATAAAAAGCTATCTTCTATAATAAAAACTCTTATTCCTTCCATGTAAAAATCCCTGAGCCCAAAATCCCCGAGCCCAAAACTCCCCCAGAACGCCTGCGGGGGCGCGCTCCGCGCGCCGGGAAAAAAGCTGCCGACAAGCTGCCGACACGAATGCACTCCGGCGCTGGTATGCGCCTCTCCCCTGTGGTAAAATGAAAGAAAACAGGGAGAAGGAGGCGGTGCTGTGAGTTGGACAGGTTTCGGGAAAACAAATTCTGCGGAGGATCGGCTGTTTTTCTGGAAAGATCCTTTTGATCTGGCAGGAAGCGGCGGAGTTTTTCTTGAGGCGGTGCGGGAAAATCTGTGCTGGCATAAAAGCAGATGTGCCAGGTACCGGGATATTCTGGATTTTTATGGATTTTCCATGGACCAGATCAAAGGGGAGGCGGATCTGTGGAAGATTCCGGTGATCCCCACCCTCTATTTTAAGAGGCACCGCCTGTACTCTGTTCCGAAAAATAAGGTGCGGCGCACGGCGGTATCGTCGGGAACGGGCGGGATTCGAAGCCGGGTGGTCTATGATTTTCCTTCGCTGGTACGGGGAGCGGCCATGGTGAAAACGGTGCTGTCCCATCACGGGGTATTTTCCCCGGTTCCCTGCCGGTATCTGATTATGGGATATGAACCGCGGCCGCGGGAGGAGACGGGGGCGGTGCAGACTGCCTTTGGGGCCACCTTTGCGGCGCCGGCCCTCAGCCGTGTGTATGGAATGAAGCTGACAGAGGGGGAGAAGGAGGCCTATCGGTGGAATCCGGAAGAGATGGAAAGGGAGCTGTTTCCCTACCTCTCCGGCCGTCCGTCGTCTGCCATTCCCCTGCGGATTGTGGGATTTCCGGCGTATATTTATTTTCTGGCAAAGGAGCTGGAGAGGAGAAAGAAAAGGCTGACTCTGCCTGCGTCCTCCTGCATTCTCATGAGCGGCGGCTGGAAGACATTCTGGAGAGAGGAGATCGGGCGGGAGGAGTTTGACCGGCTGGCAAAGCAGGTGCTGGGAATTCCGAAGGACCGGATTTTTGAGTTTTACAGCTCCGTGGAACACAATATTTTGTACCGGAGATGTCCGGCAGGCCATTTTCACGTGCCGGTGTACAGCCGGGTGTTTGTGCGGCGGCCGGATACCCTGGAACCTGTCCCGGACGGAGAGCCGGGAATTTTGAGTTTTGTCACTCCCATGATGACGGGAATGCCACTTCTCAGCATTATGACCGACGACCTGGCGGTCATGGGGCGGCCTGAGACGGGGACGGCCTGTCCCTGCGGCTGCAGGACTCCTTATTTTGATTTGCTGGGCCGGGCGGGAGTGGGGCAGATTGTCACCTGCGCGGCGGGAGCGGCAGAGCGGCTGAAAGAGGCTGTGGGCGGAGAAAACCGGAAAGGGGGAGCGGGCAGTGAAATGGAGTGATCCAAACTGGAAAACAGAGATGAAAAAGGCCCTGGAGGAAATGAGCCTGCATCCGGAAGAAGTGATCCGGGCCTGTGCCAGGGTGAGGAATGAGCTGGACACAGAAGAAAACCGGGCCAGGCTTCTCTTCCTGCTTATGGAAAGCGGCCTTCCGGAAAGGGAAGCCCGCAGCCGGCTGGAGGCCGCCTGGAAGGGGCTGGCGCCGGAAAGCCTGAGACGGCAGATGGAGCTGGAATTCGGGCCGGACTGGGTACGGGAGTTCTCCCCGGGCTTTGAGGAGAGTTTTATCCCGGGAGCTTCCGGCTGCTTTGAGGAAAACGGCCGCCGTTATGTGCAGAAATGGCGGCCCCTGGGAGTTCTCTTTCACATCGGAGCAGGAAATATGGACGGGATCTCCGCCTTTTCCGCCCTGGAAGGCCTGCTCACCGGAAACGTCAACCTGGTCAAGCTGCCCGGCGGGGGAGATCCGGTGTCGGAGTGGCTGATTTCCCGCCTGCTTCAGGCAGAGCCGAAACTGAAGCGGTATCTTCATCTGTTTCCCATCCGCTCAGAGGAGGAAGGATCCATGAGAGAGCTGGCGGAGGCGGCGGACGCAGTTGTGGTCTGGGGCGGCGATGAGGCGGTGAAGGCTGTCCGCCGTCTGGCTGATCCGGGAACAAAGCTGATTGAATGGGGAAACCGGCTGAGCTTTGCCTACCTTCCGGCGGCGGCCCTAAACGGCCCGGAAGAGGAGCTGGACGCCCAGCTTCAGCTTCTGGCCCGCCACATGGCGGAGACGGATCAGCTGCTGTGCAGTTCCTGCCAGGGGATTTATGTGGACACGGAGCGGGGAGGAACCCTGCTGAATGTGGGCCGCCGCCTGCTTCGGGCTCTGGAGCAGGAGATGGAGCGGCTGGAGAGAGGCGGCGGCCGGGGGTGGGATAGCGAGTTGGAGCGAACCGGCGGCCGGGAGGAGGACAGCGTGCTGAAACGGGCCGGCGGAGAGGAGCGAACCGGTGGCCGGGAGCGGGACCGCCTCCCGGATACAACCCGGCGGCAGGCGGCCATCGCCCTGGAGCTG
>DXBC01000080.1 GCA_019116745.1 Candidatus Lachnoclostridium stercorigallinarum | reverse complement strand
CACGGCATGGAGCAGACCATTGAAATCGCAAAGCGGGATTTTGAAGGCCTCTGCTTTACCAACCTGGTAGATTTTGACGCTCTGTGGGGCCACAGAAGAAACCCCGTCGGCTATGGAGAAGAGATTGAGCGTTTCGATGAAAAACTGGGCGAGCTGCTTCCCCTGTTAAAGGAGGACGACCTGCTGATTCTCACCGCTGACCACGGAAATGATCCCACCTACACAGGAACGGATCATACCAGAGAACTGGTTCCCTTTATTGCCTACAGTCCGTCTATGAAAGAGGGCGGTGCCATCGAGGGTGCGGACACATTTGCGGTGATCGGAGCTACCATTGCCGACAACTTTGAAGTGAAGATGCCGGAGGGAACCATCGGATATTCCATTCTGGACCGCCTGGTATAAGGGAAACGGAGGCAAATGGAAATATGGAAAAAAGAGAGATTTTAAGCAGGCTGGATCACACTCTGTTAAAGCAGGACGCCACCTGGGAGCAGATCCGTGCCATCTGCGATGAAGGCATGGAAAACGGCGTGGCTTCTGTCTGCATTCCCCCCTGCTTTGTGAAACAGGCGGCGGAATACATGGGCGGCCGTCTGGCTGTCTGCACGGTAATCGGTTTTCCCAACGGCTATATGACCACGGCGTCCAAGGTGTTTGAGACGGAGGACGCTGTGAAAAACGGTGCCGATGAGATCGACATGGTTATCAACATCGGAATGGTAAAGGAGAGAAATTACGGCGGCGTACTGGAGGAGATCCGGGCGGTGCGGAGAGCCTGCGCCGGAAAAATTCTGAAGGTGATCATTGAGACCTGCCTTCTGACGGAGGAAGAGAAGACGGAGATGTGCCGCGTGGTGACAGAGTCCGGCGCAGACTATATTAAGACGTCCACCGGATTTGCGTCGGGAGGCGCTACATTTGAGGATGTTGAGCTGATGCGCAGATGTGTGGGACCTCAGGTGAAAGTAAAAGCCGCCGGCGGAATTTCCTCTGTGGCAGATGCGGAGAAATTCATTGAGCTGGGAGCGGACCGCCTGGGAACCAGCCGGCTCATTAAACTGCTGAAAGCATAATATTTATGATATGAAACAGGACGGCTCCGGGAGAATACTTCCGGGGCCGTCTGTCTGTGATGCTGCTGCAGTTTTATCTTGAAACCCATATTTTCCTCTGCTATACTGAAAGAAACTGCCGATCCTGCAATCAAAAGCCGGGATTCATAACAAAAACGGCATGAAACGGGAACGGCAGAAGAAACATTGCAAAAATGATATGAATAAAGCAAAAACATAAAGGAGACAGTATGAGTCGATCCACAGAAATGGTACTTTTTTACACTCCGGAGACGACAGCCAGAACTTCCAGGCTGAAGGGAATCTTTGTTCGCCTGGGAATTCGCATCCGGAACATCACCCCGGAGCAGATGGGCGAGACAATCGGATATCTGGCGGGGATGGATGGGTTTGAGCCGACAGAGGAGAAAGGGGAGTACCCGGCGCCGGAGGAGGAGATCCTGGTGATGAAGAATTTCACCAGCCGCCGGATTGACGAGCTGATTCTGGCCATCCGGAAAGCGGGGCTGTCCAAAATTGAGCTGAAAGCGGTGGTGACGCCCACCAATGCCCAGTGGACGTTTTACAAGCTGTATGAGGAGATCCGCGAGGAGAGAAAGCAGGTTTTGGAACAGACGCAGAAAAGTCGGGAGGAGAGAGAAGCTGCCCAGGAGAATCAGAGGGAGGAATGACAATGTTTAAAGATTTGCTGAAAAAAAGCCGGTCGATCCGGAGATTTTACGAGGAGGATGAGGTTCCGGAGGAGATGATCCGGGACTGGGTGGACAATTCCAGATATACTCCGTCCACTGCCAACGGACAGACGCTGAAATTCCGCATCTGCACCTCGGAGGAGGACAGGGAAAAAATCTTTCCCAATCTGAACTGGGCCGGTGCGCTGCCGGACTGGGACGGCCCGGAACCGGGAGAGAGACCCGGCGCCTACGTGCTGGTTTTTGACGATCTGACCCTGGCCAAAAACAGGCCGGTGGATGTGGGAATCTGCGCCCAGACCATTATGCTCTCCGCCGCGGAGGCAGGCTACGGCGGCTGTATGTTAGCCAGCGTGGATCGGACGAAGATCATGGAGAACCTGGGCATCGACCGGGAAAAATACAGCCTGGCCCTTGTCCTGGCCCTGGGACGGCCGAAGGAAACGGTGGTGATGGTTCCTGTAAAAGAGGATGGAAATACGAAATATTACCGGGACAAAGACGGAATCCACTACGTGCCCAAGCGGGGGCTGGATGAGATTCTGCTTTAACTATCCGCCGGCAGGCTTCCGTCGGTGATTTTTTCCGGAGTCCGTCGGAGTTTCATTCCCAGATTGGTATGTCGTTCCAGGGAATGGCTCCCCTGGCGGATAAAATCCCAGGATTCCCTGTATCCGGTCATGACAGAAAAGTCCGATTCTCTCATGTAATTCAGGAATCCATCTAGATTATCCTTATATGTGCGGGCAAACTGATAGGCGTTATTCTCTTTCTCATCATCGGTACAGTTCAGCCTGCCATACAGCACATGATCCAGGTTGCTGGACATATAGTAGAGGCTGTAGGGAATAGACCAGATTTCTTTACAGGAGAGGAGCCGGTTTCGCCATTTTTCATCAGATGATGTCCCAAATCCTTTACGCCGATGGTGAGGCCTGGTACGATTTTGGACAAAACAATATTCATATTTTCACAAACATCTCTGACAATTTGAAGCATATCATCAGGTATTGTTGTGGGGCCGTTTAAAGAAACAGGAATCTGGGCCAAAAATCTGTAATTATTTCTTGAGTATCGAAAGGTAAGCGGAAGAGCGTTCAAACTGATTAATCCGGAATTGGAGGTATTAATAACAAATAGATCATAGTTTCCGTAATTTACCAGCCTTTCCAATACGGATAGATGACGGTTTAACTCCTGATTCTGTTGTTGGTTCTGAGAATGGTTTCTAATGGTATTCAGCAATTCTTTTGAAAAAATAAAAGACCGTGAAGTGACAAAAGCCAACTTCTTTTCTATAAGCAAATCGATGGAGGTGTCTTTTTCTTTCCCGACAAGAATTTCATATTTTGTTTTTGGAGAAAAAGCTTCTTTAGAATCAGTATCTATCAAAGTGCTCAGGCGCAGTTTTTCCTCCCTGTCTTCGTAAGAGTAACTCAATTTTTACTTCAATATTTAATAATATCTTATGAGAAGCAGGGATTTTGAGATATAAAAACAGAGATAGACACAGTGCTCTGGCCAGTCATCCGGCGGGAAGCGGGTCAGAGCACCGTTTCAGAAACGAATTAACCTGAAATCAGATCAGCCCCAGAAAATTTCCTTAGAATTATTGTGAAACGGAAGAATCACATGAAAACGGTTGTTTTTCACCGTTTCCAGAAAATCCGACCGGCTCTGATGATGAGGGTAAGCCATGGTAAAGGCCTTTCCCTCGTTGAGAAGAGTCTCGGTGGCACAGCCCTTTTTCACACGCCCGGTGAGAAGAACGGAAGCGCCTTTTGCGGCCTCCTCCATGGCCAGACGGCTGTTTTCCGGATTCTCCAGGTGGGTGTCGCCAAGAATGATTACCTGGCAGTTTCTCTGCTCCAGGAGCTTTTCCGGATCAGTTTCCAGAAAATCCCGGATGACAGGCATGGATTCCGGCTTCAGCCATCCGGCGTACCGGAGCATTTGTTCCGTGGTATGTATGAATACCGGATCGGCGCCTACGGAGATATCCGGCAGGCTGTCTCTAAGCATGCAGACGATTTCCAGGCCGCGGCCGTATTTGGGCAGAGGAAGGATCACCTTATGGCCCTCTGAGGTCAGCCGGCGGATGCGGTCTGTGAGGAGACTGCGAAGCCCGTCCGCGTTCTCCTCAGAGCTAACGTGGGCGCAGTCGATGATGGCCAGTTCCCCGCTGCGGCCGGTAATCAGGTCAGCTGCGTAGGCCAGGGGGCGGCTCTGGTAATCGCCGGAATAAAACAGGCTGCCGTCGTTCCAGGAAACCTGAAGCCAGATGCTTCCTACGCAGTGGCCGGATCTGCCGTAGGTGACAGAAAGGTCGCCGGGGAGGGGGCAGGTCTGGTTTCCGGAGCCGTCCGGCTCTTCCAGCACGATGACCCGGTCATAGGAGATTCCGGTGAGATCCAGGGTGGGGGAGGTGGTCACCAGCCATCCGCGAAAGCCCTGGCGGCACAGCTCCCGGAAAGCTCCGCTGTGGTCTTTGTGGCAGTGGCTTAAAATCAGATACTCCGTCTGTTTAAGCAGTTCCGGCTCCACTTTAGGCCAGGGACTGGGGTCGGTGTCCATAATGCCGCAGTCCAGCATAAAGTATTTCTCTTCCCGGTAAGGCATGAGAAAACAGCTGCGGCCGTGTTCTCCATAGCCTCCTTTAATGATCAGCCGATTCATAGACATATAGCTTTTCTCCTTCTATCTGCACGTAGCCTGTGGAATTTTCCGGAATGGGATCGCTGTGAAGAATACAGAATTCCTCTCCCTGTTCCGTCTCCATTTTAACACGGAAACAGCCGCCCTCAAAGGTGGACATGACGGCTTTGACCCGGAAGCAGTTTCCTTCCGGCTGTTCCCCCAGCCAGTGTCCGTCCTCCGGCCGGAAACGGATTTCCACGGTGGTTTTATCCGGTGAACCGCAGTTTTTATCCGGCGAGCCGTCTCCAAAGTGAAGTCCGGAAACGGCGTCCTGTCCGATCTGGACCAGACATCGGCCGTCCCCGTTTTTCTGAAGCAGCCGGCTCTGCCGAAGATCATTTCCAGCCCCTAAAAGTCCGGCCACCAGGGCGGTTCCCGGACGCTGATAGCATCCCCTGGGGGAATCCGCCTGGTCGATCTGTCCCTTGTTCATAATAATAATCCGGTCCGCCATGGCAAAGGCCTCAGAAGGGTCGTGAGTGACATGGAATACCGTTGTTTTCAGTTTGTGGAAGAGGTAGGACATCTCGGTTCTCATCTCGATCCGGAGCTGTACGTCCAGGTTGCACAGCGGCTCGTCCAGAAGGACGATGGAGGGCTTGGTCACCAGGGCTCTGGCGATGGCCACCCGCTGCTGCTGACCGCCGGAAAGCTCCGCGGGATAGCGGTTTAAAAGGCCGTCCAGATGGAGAAGACCGACCATTTCCTCCACGCGGCGGCGGCATTCGTCTCTGTCCACCTTCTGGATTTTCAGGCCGTAGGTAATGTTGTCTTCCACCTTCATGTGAGGCCACAGGGCAAAATCCTGAAATACCATGTTGATGCCCCGTTTTTCCGGCGGGAGGCTGTGATGGGGGCCGGAGACCTCCTGGCCCCGGATGCGCACCGCGCCGCTGTCCAGGGGGAGAATTCCGGCGATAATACGCAGCAGAGTGGATTTTCCGCAGCCGGAGGGGCCGAGAACACTGATGATTTCACCTTCCTCCACCTTCAGGCTGATGCCGTTAAGGACGCGGGTTTTGCCATATTTTTTCTCTATATTTTCAATTTCAAGTATTGTCTGCATTTTTGTTCCTCTTTCCAAAATTTAAGATAAACTCCAGCAAAAGCATGATTCCTATAATAAAGGCTCCGCCTACGATGGTTGCGGCAGCTGCGTATCCGAAATTCAGATCGTTGTAGGAATCGCTGATATACACAGGAAGGGTGCTGAAGTTGGGGGGATACAAAATGGTGGTAATAGCCAGGTTGAACACGCTTCCGCCAAAGGCCGCCAGCACGGCGGAAACCATGCTGGAGTGCAGCAGGGGCAGGAGAATGGTTTTTAACCGCCGGCCCAGTCTTGCTCCCTGTACCTGAGACGCCACCATAAGCTCCTGGGGAACCTTTGACATTCCGCCCACCAGAACCCGGTTGATCAGGGGAACGGCGGATGCCACGCTGGCGAGAATCAGGATCTCCGGCTTTCCGTAGAGGTTCAGCCCCAGAGGCTGAAGCCATTTCTGGTTCCAGACAAAGATGTAGCCGATGCCCAGGACCACTCCCGGCACCGCCATGGCGATAAGGGTCATCATGTCGATCAGGCGCTTCAGCTTAAACTGGGAATAAGTCAGGGTGTAGGCGACGGCAAAGCCGAGGACCAGCCCCACGACGGCGGCCACAGCGGCCAGGCTCAGAGAGTTTCTTACGCCGGCTAAAAGTGCTCCGTCCGGCTGAAGCACACTTTTATAGTTGTCCAGAGTAAACGTAAATCTTTCAATACTGAAAGAATTGGAGAAGGACATGATAAAGCTGGAGCCTATGGGAATTCCCAGAGCGATCAGGCTGAAAATTCCTGCTGCCGCGGAGAGAAGCCCGCTGACCGGCTTTGATACTTTTCTGGCCACTACCTGTTCCGTGCCGCTGTCCAGGAAGTCGAAACGCTTTCTGCCCATCATATAAAACTGAAGAATCATGGCAATGACGATCATTACCACCAGATACAGAGACAGGACGCCGGCCATGTCAAAGCGTACCGGCGAGGTGCAGATGGCGCTGTATATGGTGTAGGGCAGAGTAGGGAAGGAATATACGGCCGTAATGGTGGAGGACATGCCGTAGTCTCCCACAGTGTCCATAAAAATCAGCATGGCAGCGGAAAAATATGCGGGCATGCACAGGGGCAGCTGGACGCTGGTCCAGGCCTTAAAAGGAGAGGCTCCGTTTAATCTGGCCGCGTGGACAAGCCTGGCGGGATACCATTCCAGAGCCGATTTTATGGCTACATAGGCCATGGGGTATTTGCACAGCACCATGACGGTGACCAGCCCGGGAAAGCTGAACAGGAAGTTGTTCATACCTTCAATGTGAAGCCAGGATTTGGCGATGCCGTTGCCGGAGGCGAAGAATACCCAGCCCTGAGCAAGAATAAAGGACGGCATAATCATAAGAATCCAGCTGACAACATCCAGAAGCTTTGCCAGGGGGAACTGATACTTTACCCGTATATGGGCGAGAAAGCCTGCCAGAATCAGACCGGCGGCTGTGGTGTACAGGCTCAGGGAAGCGGAATTGAGAAAAGCCCTCTTCCACAGAGGCCGGACAAATACGTCCAGCACCAGACTTAAATTGCCCAGGTCCAGCTCATTCAGAGACAACCCCGGGCATACAACCTGAATCAGTACTGTCAGCAGAGGAAGCAGCACCAATATGACCAGGATCGCCAAAATCAGCGATCCTGCAGCATTTTCTCTCAGTTTCATACTCTGTACTCCATTTTACTGAACAGACATATCGGCAAACCAGGCCTTGATGTCCGCTTCGTTTTCAGCGCCCCACTTCACGTCGGCGACGGCCAGAGAGGCATTGGGATCTCTTTCTTCTTTTGCGGAAACACCTTCCACAGACGGCTCAAAGAAGCCTTCATCTCCAGTGTTGACCAGGGCCTGCTGCGTATCGGGATCCAGCAGGAAGTTTACAAACATCTGAGCGATCTCCATCTGATCGGAGGAAGCATTGATGGCGGCCACTCTGGTGGATCCGGGAGCGCCTTCCTCCGGCCATACGATGGTGATGGGTTCCCCGCTGCTTACCATCTCATAGGCGTTGCTCTCCTGAAGAAGGGCCACGGAGATTTCGCCGCTGGCGAGAGCCTGAACTACCTGGGGATTTTTGGGATAAACTTTTAAGCCCTGGCTGAAGAGGGTGGAGAAAAATTCCTGTCCCTGTTCCATTCCCATGGAATACATAATCTGCGCGGCCAGAGGATATGCGGGAGCGGCCACGCCTGGATCAGCCATGCCTACCTGGCCGGCGAAACGCTCATCAGTCAGCTCCGCGATGGTTTTGGGAGCGGTGGATTCGTCGTATACATCATTGCGGTATACCAGCACTCCTGCCGCGTGAGTTCCGGTGGGATAGAAGCACTGATTGTCCGGAACCAGCCCCTTGGAAAACTCGGTCAGATTTGCGGCGTTTTCCGGTTCCCATCCGGTGAGAAGAGAGCCGTCCTGAGAAAGGTTATATACGTCGTACATGGAATCAATCCACACCACATCCCACTGAGGATTGCTCTTTTCTGCTTCAATTCTGGACATGGTCTCAGCTCCGTTTCCCACAACCACCTCCACATCGTATCCGGTGGCTTCCTTGAACATATCGCCGATCACTCCGTCAAAATCGTTGAGATAAACCAGCAGCGGCTCCGTCTGTACGGGAGCGCTGTCTGAGGATGCTTCCTGGCTGTCTGAGACAGTTGTGGTTTCTGCTGCCGCAGTGGTCTCAGGCGCTGCGGTTGTGGCTGCGGTCTGACTGCTTCCGCAGGCGGTTAAGCCGGCCATCATGCAGGCGGCAAGTCCAAATGATAAAATTTTCTTCACGTCAATTTCCTCCTGTTTTGCAATTTAACGATTGTTCCTCTATCTTACCGGTTCAGGGAGAGCGGAACTATCACATTTCTGTAAGAACCCCGTAAATTTTATGTAAATATAAAAGTTTCTGCGCCCGCCGTTTTTGCCCCCGATTCTGCCTTTACACCCCATCTCAACCATGATAAACTTATTTCGATAAGAAAGAGGTTTGACGCAATGCAGGAATATACGGAGTGCTTGTATGAAAAGATAAACGGAAGGGAAATACGCATCAATGCCTGCCGCAGCTACGGGGATACGGCGGAGATTCCGGCACAGATCGAGGGGATGCCGGTGACGGAGCTGGGGGCCTATGTGTTTTCCGGAAGCAGGAGAAAGGTTCCGGAGGGAGTCTGGAGCGGAGAAAATCAGAGAGGCTGCCTGACCGGCCAGCCGGAAGATGCGCCTCCCCTTCTGGAAGGGGACCGGCTGAGAGCGGTGATCCTTCCGCCCTCGGTGAGAAAGGCCGGGGTTTACGCGTTTTACAACTGCGGAAACTGGGAGAGCCTGAAATGCCACAGCTCTTTTAACGACATCGGCGCAGGAGCTTTTACCGGCTGCAAGAAGCTGGCCCGCCTGGATATTTTTATGGATGAAGACCAGGTCCGGCCGGGGCTAAAGGACATTCTGTCGGAGCTTCACCAGGAGGTCCATGTGGTTTACCGGACAAAACAGGGGGAGACCCGCCTGGTATTTCCGGAATACTATGAGGATGCGGTGGAGAACACGCCGGCCCGGATTGTCTCCGTCAAGGTGTACGGCAGCGGGCATTTTTACCGCTACTGCTTTGACGGGCGGCAGCTTCAGTTTAAGGATTACGACGGACAGTTTGAGAATCTGGTGATCATGGACCGGCCGGAGCTGGCGGTGGAGGCGGCCAGCGGCCGTCTGCGCTGGCCTCTGAACCTGTCGGAAGAGGCAAAGAAGCGATATCTGGACTATCTGAATAAGCACCGGGCGGAGGCGGCCGGCTGGTTTTTAAAGGAGCGGGACAGCGCCGGCTTGAAGTGGCTGTTAAGCGCTGTGGATTTTGACCAGGAAGACCTGGCGGAGGCCATCCGAAGAGCCAGCGGGCTGCAGGCGGCGGAAGAACTGTCCTTTCTCATGGATTACAGCCATGAGAAATTCCGCCCGAAACGGAGGAAATTTGAGCTATGATTGACCCCACAAGACACCGCCAGTTAGAAGAGCTGGATGCTGTTTCCATCTGTGTGGAGATTCTCTCCGACGCCAGGAACGAGCTTTACATGAATATGCGCTTTCTGGACGTGGCCCTGAGCAGTCTGTCTTTTCAGGCGGATCCGGCCTGCGGAGGAGTGGGAACGGACGGATACGATATTTTTTACCGGCCTGACTATCTCATGGGGCTGTACCGCCGCGGCCGGGTGAATGTGAACCGGGCCTATCTTCATATGGTCCTTCACTGCCTGTTCTGCCATCCGGATACCAGAGGAAAGCGGGCAGAGGATTACTGGAACCTGGCCTGCGACATTGCCATGGAGTCCATTATCGACGGGATGTATCAGAAATGCGTCCACATTGCGCCATCCCCCTTCCGCCGGGAGATTTATCTGAGGCTGGGAAAGGATCTGAAGGTGCTGACGGCGGAGGGCGTGTACCGGAAGCTGCAGGAGATGGAGCTGGACGAGAGGCAGTACCAGAGGCTGGCGGCAGAGTTTCTGGTGGACGATCACCGCTACTGGAAAGAGGATAAAAAAGGGGCCAGCAGCATGCCCAGAAAAAACAGGTGGGACAAGAACCGGGAACAGATGCAGACCAATATGGAGACCTTTGCGAAGGAAAACTCCGGGGACAGCGGCGATCTGCTGGAGCAGGTCCGGACGGAAAACCGCACCCGCTATGACTACAAGAGCTTTCTGCGGAAGTTTGCGGTGCTGAAGGAGGAGCTGCAGGCGGATCCAGATTCCTTTGACTATGTGTTTTACACTTACGGGCTGGAGCTTTACGGAAATATGCCGCTGATCGAGCCCCAGGAGACCAGAGAGGTTTACCGGGTGGAAGATTTCGCGGTGGTGGTGGATACGTCCATGTCCTGCTCCGGCGATCTGGTAAAACGGTTTTTAAGGGAAACTTATACGGTTCTCTGCGAGTCGGAGAGCTATTTCAGAAAAATAAATATCCATATTATTCAGTGCGACGAGAAGATTCAGGACGATCACCTGATTACGAGCCGGGAGGAGATGGAGGAATACATGAGGGATTTTACCATCCGGGGATTCGGCGGCACCGATTTCCGGCCGGCCTTTGAGTATGTGAACGCCCTGATCCGCATGGGAAGATTTCATAAACTGAAGGGGCTGATCTATTTCACCGACGGGGAAGGAATTTTCCCGGTGAAACGGCCGCCCTACGACACGGCCTTTGTGTTTATCAAAGACCGATACACCGATATTTCCGTGCCGCCATGGGCCATTAAGCTGGTGCTGGAGCCGGAAGAAGGAGAAGACCAATGAATATCAAACGAGCGAAACAGGAGATAAAAAATACCATTCAGGCGTATCTTTTAAAGGACGAATTTGGAAATTACGTGATTCCGTCTATCCGCCAGCGGCCGGTGCTTTTAATCGGAGCTCCCGGCATCGGAAAGACCCAGATCATGGAACAGATCGCCAGAGAGTGCGGCGTGGGCTTGGTGGCCTATACCATCACCCATCACACCCGTCAGAGCGCGGTGGGACTGCCGTTTATCTCAAAAAAAGTGTACGGCGGAAACGAGTACTCGGTGACGGAATATACTATGAGTGAAATCGTTGCTTCTATTTATAATAAAATCGAGGCCACGGGGCTGAAGGAGGGAATCCTCTTTATTGACGAGATCAACTGCGTGTCGGAGACCCTGGCTCCCACCATGCTTCAGTTCCTTCAGTGCAAAACCTTCGGCAATCACAAAATCCCGGAAGGCTGGCTCATCGCCGCCGCGGGAAATCCCCCGGAGTACAACAAATCAGTCCGGGAATTTGACATTGTGACCCTGGACCGGTTAAAGCTCATACAGGTGGAGCCGGATTTTGGCGTGTGGAAGGAATACGCCCTGGAGGAGGCCATCCATCCGGCGATTGTTTCCTACCTCAGCGTGAAAGAGCAGAATTTCTGCCGGATTGAGACCACGGTGGACGGAAAGCTCTTTGCCACTCCCAGAGGATGGGAGGATCTGTCCAGGCTGATCGAAGTATACGAACAGCTTCATCTGCCGGTGGACCGGGATGTGATCATCCAGTATATTCAGTTTCCGGCTATTGCAAAGGATTTTGCCAATTATCTGGAACTTTACTACAAATATGAAAATGATTATCAGGTGGATGCCATTCTTCGGGGAGAGATCCGGGAGGAACTCTGCCAGAAGGTGAGCCGGGCGCCTTTTGACGAGAAGCTGAGCGTGATCAGCCTCCTTCTCACCCGCCTGGGAACGGCATTCCGCGGGGTGACGGAGGAAGAACAGCGGCTGGAGCTGCTGATGAAATATTTAAAGACCTACAGCGGCCGGGAAGAAAACGGCCCGGCCCGCTTAGACGCTGTGCTTTCCGATCTCTCCGGCCAGTGGGAGGAGAAACGAAAAGAAGAGCTGTTAAGCCGGGCGGAGGACAGGCGTTTCCGGAAGGTGATGGGAGAGCTGGAGAACTGGTGCCGGATCATCCGTTCCCGGAATCTGGACGATCCGGAGGAGACCTGGCAGACGGTGAAAGAGCTGTTCGGCGGCGCCAGGGACAGGTACGAGCAGTCCTGGGACGAGGCCGGGGCCATGCTGGAGCACGGGTTTGATTTTATGGAAGCTGCCTTCGGGGACAGTCAGGAGATGGTGGTGTTTGTCACCAATTTAAACACCAGTTACTACTGCGTCCGCTTCCTCCAGGAATACGAATGTCAGCGGTATTATCAGTACAATAAAAAGCTTCTTTTTGAGGACAGAGAGGGAGAGCTGAAAAAACGGATCTCGGCGTATCTGGACTGACGCGAAGCATCCGGAAGGAGGAAGACTATGATATTTATCGGAGGAATCAGCCAGGGACAGCGGGTGCTGGACTACAGGGGATCGGCAGTATTGTGCGCCATCTGCGGCGGCTATGGCAGATACCAGGTGATCATGACGTATACCTATTTCAGCTTTTTCTTCATCCCCCTGTTTAAATGGAACCGGCGTTACTATGTGAAGACCAGCTGCTGCGGCTCTCTCTACGAGCTGGACCCGGAGGTGGGCAAAGCCCTGGCCAGAGGAGAAAATGTGGAGATCCGTCAGGAACACCTCCATCTTCTGCAGCGCAGCGGCCAGAATTTCCGGGGAAATGAAGGCGCCTGGAGAGACAGCAGTTCCCCCAATACCGGAAACGGGGCGCCGGCAGGAGATCCGGAGGAATCAGCCAGAACATTAAAGGCGAAATACGGGGAGGATTTCCGCATGCGGTCCTGCCCTTACTGCGGGTACCAGTTTGTGGACCATGAAAAGGAATTCGCGTTCTGCCCCAAATGCGGAAAACCGCTGTCAAAGCGGGAACAGGAGGGCTGATATGAAGATTACGTATATTCATCACAGCAGCTTCCTGGCGGAGCTTTCCCGGTTCAGCCTTCTGTTCGACTACTATACGGGAGAGATTCCCGAGACAGACCGGAATAAGCCTATGGTGGTTTTTTCCAGCCACCGCCACTGGGATCACTTCTCCCCGGACATTTTCCGGTTGGGGGAGCAGCGGAAAAATGTGCGTTTTGTCCTGTCCAATGACATTGAAAAGGGCAGGGTTCCGGACCGGGAAGGGGAGAGAACTATTTTTGTCACCCCGGAACAGGAGCTGGAGATTTCTGTTTCCGGGGAAAAGCTGACGGTTCACACCTTCCGCTCCACGGACGAGGGCGTGGCGTTTCTGGTGGACTGCGGGGAAGCCGTTCTCTACCACGCCGGCGATCTGAACAACTGGTACTGGAACGGGGAGGATGAGAACTGGAACAGGACCATAGGGGCCATGTACCGGCGGGAGTTAAAATCCATCCGCACGGTTCTGGACCGCTGGGGAAAGGAAATAGACGCGGCCTTTCTGCCCCTGGACGGGCGGCAGGAGGACAAGTTCTGCCTGGGACTGGATGAATTTGTGAAAACGGTGGGAGCCAGATGGGTCTTTCCCATGCACTTCTGGGACGATTTTTCCATTGCGGACCGGCTGAAGGCCATGCCGGAAAGCAGCAGCTACAGAGAGCGGATCGTATCCATTAAAAGAGACGGAGAGAGCTTTTTTCCGGATATTTCCGGTACAGCCGGCGAAAAGCCGCAGAAAGGAGAAGATATATGATTCTGATAAAAGGATGCAAGGCAGTGGACCCGAAGACGGGCACGGAGAAAATAGGGGACGTGCTCATAAAAGACGGAAAGATCGCCAAGATGAGAGATCGGATTGAGGTAAGCCTGATCGGGGGAGAGAATGGAAAACCGGGGGAGGACGCCGGGAGAAAACCGGAAGACCTGCAGGTTATTCACGGAGCCGGCCTGACTCTGGCCCCAGGCCTTATTGACGTGCACGTGCATTTTCGCGATCCCGGCCTGACCTACAAGGAGGACATTCAGACGGGAGCCGCCGCGGCCAAAAAAGGCGGCTACACCATGGTGATCACCATGGCCAACACAAAGCCGGCGGCAGATTCCCCCGAGACAGTGAAATATATTCTGGAGGAAGGGAAAAAGACGGGCATTCACGTCCTTCCGGCGGCGGCAGTGACGGTGGGGCTGAAAGGGCAGGAGCTGACGGATATGAAAGCTCTCGCGGAAGCAGGGGCTGTGGGATTTACCGACGACGGCATCCCGCTGATGAACGGCCAGCTGGTGATGGAAGCCATGGAGCAGGCGGCCGGCCTGGATATGCCTCTCAGCTTTCACGAGGAGGATCCGGCGTTTATCCGCAACAACGGCATCAACCACGGCGCCGTATCGGAGAAACTGGGAATTTACGGATCTCCGGCGGTGGCGGAGGACAGCCTGGTGGCGAGAGACTGCATGATCGCCCTGCATACGGGAGCGGCGGTGAACATTCAGCACATCAGCTCCGCAAAATCGGTGGCCATAGTGCGCGCCGCCAAAAAGATGGGGGCTGACGTGTGGGCGGAGGTAACGCCCCACCATTTCACCCTGACGGAGGATGCGGTGCTGGAGTATGGTACGCTGGCGAAGATGAATCCGCCTCTGCGGACGGAGGCAGACCGCCGGGCGCTCATTGAGGGCTTAAAGGACGGAACCATTGACATCATCGCCACGGACCACGCCCCCCACAGCGCGGAGGAGAAGGCGAAGCCGCTGACGGAGGCCCCCAGCGGCATCACCGGTCTGGAGACGGCCCTGGCTCTGGGCATCACAGAGCTGGTGCGCACGGGAGAGCTGACCATCGCCCAGCTGATGGAGAAGATGAGCTTCAACCCTGCCTGTCTCTATCATCTGGAAAAGGGATGGCTGACGGAAGGGGAGGATGCGGATCTGGTCCTTTTTGATGAAAACGAGGAGTGGACGCCGGGAGATTACGCGTCGAAGGCAGCCAATACTCCTTTTACCGGCTGGAAGCTGTACGGAAAGGTGAAATACACCATCTGCGGAGGAGAGATTGTATATGAAGATAAGAGCAATGCTGATTGATATTGACGGAACTCTGCTGGATTTCCGCCAGTCGGAGATCCTGGGGATCAGCGCCATTATGGAGCATTACGGCGTCACTCCCACAAAAGAGCTGGCAGAGCACTACCACGATGTAAATCAGAGCTTCTGGCTGAAATACGAAAAAGGAGAGATCACCAGAGCCCAGATCAATGAAGGCCGCTACCCGGCCTTCTTCGGGGAGCTGGGAGTAGAGGTGGACTGCCAGGTGTGCGAGGAGATTTACCAGAGCTTTGTCAACAACCGCCTGGTGCCGGTGGACGGGGCGGAAGATATGCTCCGCTATCTGTCGGAGAAATATCTTCTCTACGCCGCCTCCAACGGTTATTCCGTAAAGCAGAGGGAGCGGCTGAGAAAGGCCGGGATGATTTCTTATTTTACGGATATCTTTGTGTCGGAGGAGACGGGCAGCCAGAAGCCCCAGAAAGAGTTTTTCGACTACTGTTTTGCCAGAATGCCGGAGGACCTGAAGCGGGATGAGGTGGTGATTCTGGGAGACGGTCTCACCTCGGATATGGCGGGAGGAAATAACGCCGGGATTCACACCTGCTGGCTGAACGCCTTCGGGGAAACCAACACAGCAGGGGTGTCCATCGATATGGAAATCCATTCTCTGAGGGAGATCCGGAAATTTTTATAGAATCTCCTCAATTTCTGCTTTACAAATACACTTTAGTATGCTACCATGATAGCACGACATAAAGAACGTAAGCGGACAGTAATAGAGGAGGATACATAATTATGAAGAAAAATCTTGCGGCAGCAGTGATAGTGATGATGACGGCGGCTCTTGCGGGCTGCGGCGGCTCCGGAACTTCTTCGGAGACCACGGCGGCTCCGGAAACTACCGCAGCCGGCACGGAGAGCGGGGCTGAGAGCGAAGAGAGCAGCGAGGCAGCCGACGGTGCAGAAAGTCAGGCAGAGGGAGAGAAGACCACATTTACCGTGGGATTTGACGCGGATCTTCCGCCCATGGGCTTTATGGATGATGACGGAAACTATGTAGGTTTTGATCTGGATCTGGCGAGAGAGGCGGCAGACCGCATGGGACTGGAGTTTGTGGCTCAGCCCATTCTCTGGGACGCAAAGGATATGGAGCTGGACAACGGCACCATTGACTGTGTCTGGAACGGATTTACCATAACCGGCCGGGAAGACGAGTACACCTGGACAGAGCCCTATATGGACAACGCTCAGGTCTTTGTGGTAATGGCGGATTCCGGCATATCCACCACGGACGATCTGGCAGGCAAGGTGGTGGAGGTTCAGGTGGACTCCGCTGCGGAGGCCGCATTAAACTCCATGCCTGATCTGAAGGCTACTTTCGCCAGCGTGGAGACCACTCCCAACTACAACCAGGCGATCATGGATCTGGAGATGGGAGCCGTGGACGCGGTGGCCATGGACAGCGTGGTAGCTCAGTATCTGCTGACCCAGAGAGGAACGGACGCGGTGGTTCTGGATGATGCTCTGTCCTCGGAAGAGTACGCCGTAGGCTTCAAGCTGGGCAATGAGGAGATGAGGGATCAGCTTCAGGCTGTGCTGGAAGAGATGGCTGCAGACGGAACCATGGCGGAGATCTCTACGGAGTGGTTTGGAAGCGACATCACCACCATCGGAAAATAAACCGGAAAAATACAAAAAGAAATATATACGGGCAGGCGGCCGGCGAGGCCGCCTTTGTTCGCGACAGGGAGATTGATTTATGGAACAGACGACGAATTGGTTCATGGAGATAGCGGCCATGCTGCCGCAGCTGCTTGACGGCATGGCGGTGACAATACAGATTTTTGTGGTGACGCTGGTGTTTTCTCTGCCGCTGGGACTGCTGGTGTCCTTTGGAAGAATGGGGAAAAACCCGGCGATCCGGTGGATCTCCAAAGCATATATCTCCATCATGCGGGGAACTCCGCTGATGCTGCAGTTATTTATCGTGTATTTTGGTCCCTATTACATATTCCGGATTCGGGTGACCAACGACTACCGGCTGTGGGCGGTGTTCATCGGCTTTGTGATCAACTATGCCGCGTACTTTGCGGAGATCTACCGCAGCGGCATCCAGTCCATGCCGGCGGGACAGTATGAAGCGGCGAAGCTCCTGGGATACAGCCGGTTCCAGACCTTTTTCAAGATCATATTTCCTCAGGTGGTGAAGCGGATTCTTCCGTCAGTGACCAATGAGGTGATCAATCTGGTGAAGGATACTTCTCTGGCTTTCACCATCAGCGTGATTGAGATGTTTACTGTGGCCAGACAGCTGGCGTCCTCCCAGGTTTCCATGATGCCTTTTGTGGCGGCCGGCATATTCTATTACGTGTTTAATCTGCTGGTAGCTGTGGTTATGGAGTTCTTCGAGAAAAAACTGTCTTATTATCAGTAGGAGGCCGGATATGAATTTGCTGGAAATGAATCACATTGAGAAAAATTTTGATAATCTGCAGGTGCTGAAGGATATCTCCCTGGCGGTGGAAGAGGGAGAGATTGTTTCCATTATCGGCCCCTCCGGCTCGGGAAAATCCACTCTCCTGCGGTGCGCCACCATGCTGGAGACCATCGACAGGGGAGAGATCGTCTACCTGGGGGAGAAAGCCGCATGGACGGAAAACGGAAAAAAACAGGCGGTTTACGCCAAAAAAGACAGGCTCAGACAGATTCAGAAAAATTATGGGCTGGTGTTTCAGAATTTTAACCTGTTTCCCCATTTTTCCGTGATAAAGAACGTTACGGACGCCCCCATCCACGTACAGGGGAAGCCGAAGGAAGAAGCTCTCCGGGAAGGAATGGAGCTTCTGCGGAAAATGGGCCTGGAGGACAAAGCTGACGCCTATCCCTGTCAGCTCTCCGGCGGCCAGTGCCAGCGCGTGGCCATCGCCAGGGCTCTGGCGTTAAACCCAAGGATCCTGTTTTTTGACGAGCCCACCTCCGCCCTGGATCCGGAGCTGACCGGCGAGGTGCTGAAAGTAATCCGCTCCCTGGCGGAGATGGACATTACCATGGTGATCGTCACCCACGAGATGGCTTTTGCCAGAGACATATCGGACCGCGTCATTTTCATGGCGGACGGCGTGATCGTGGAAGAAGGCACTCCCGAGGAAGTATTTTCCTCCTCCAATGAGAGAACCCAGACGTTCCTGGGAAGATATGGGGAGATGCTGGGGAAGTAGGGGAAGAAAATCTGCGGATATGATGAGCCGCTGCCGGGAAGGCAGCGGTTTTTTTGTGGGAGAAGCCGCGGCATATCCATTCTCCTGCATCAGAAAACCCATAGAATTTGCGCCGTCTGTATGCTATGATAAAATCAGCTGGAGATGTTCTGCCGAAGGAGGAAGATTATGGAGATAAAACGAGATGAATACGCCGGCGAAATCATCATCCGGAAAGCCGGTCCGGCTGACATGGAGGCGGTACTGGAGCTGGCGGGAGATGTTTTTGAAGGAGAGCAGGGAATTCCCAGAAGTCTGAATCCCATTCCGCCGGAAAACGCGCCCCAGTGGTGGTGTGCTGTGACGGAAGGCCGGATCGCAGGGGTTGCGGCGGCCTTTGTAGAAGACGGCCGCTGGCATATCGGCCGCCTGGCAGTGGCAAAGGAGATGAGAGGCCGTCATATCGCCACAGATCTTCTGAGAACGGCTGCCGCCTTTGTGTTTGACCAGGGCGCGGACATTATTTATATGGAAGCCAGAGACATCACCGTGGCCATTGTAAAAAAGATGGGCGGCCGGGTCGCAGGAGAGCCGGTGCCGTTTTACCAGGGAACCGTGACTCCGGTGGTGCTGGAGAAGGAGAGGTTTCAATGAACACCCAAAAAGTCTACGAAATGGATTTTGCCAAAGTTTACCCCCTTCTGGTGGCAAAGGCGGAGCGAAAGGGGCGTCAGAGAGAGGAGGTGGATCAGCTGGCCTCCTGGCTGACGGGGTATTCCGCGGAAGAAATCCGCCGTATGGAGACGGAATCCATCTCCTACGGCCAGTTTTTCGAGAATGCGCCGGCCCTGAATCCTCTTCGGGAAAACATTCGGGGAACCATCTGCGGCGTGCGGATAGAAAACATCGAAGAACCTCTGATGCGGGACATTCGCTGCCTGGACAAGCTGGTGGATGAGCTGGCGAAAGGGAAAACGGTGGAAAAAATACTGGGAAAGCTGGAAAAAGATGGATAAAGGACAACCGGTGATGCTGGAACGGGCAGGAGAAAGCAGCAGAGAGCTTCTGTTTCGCCTTCTCCAGTATTCCCTGTATGAGGAAAGCGGCACAGATGGAAACAAAATGAACGAAAACGGCCTGTTTGATTATCCCTGGTTTGATGCCTATTTCTCAGAACCGGGAAGGGAAGCGTGGCTGATCAGAGACATCGGGGGAAAACTTCTGGGCTTTGCCATGGTCAACGAATATGTGCAGAAGGCAGACCGCGGCCACAGCATCGCCGAATTTATGGTGCTTCCCGG
Source organism: Candidatus Lachnoclostridium stercorigallinarum (assembly GCA_019116745.1). Taxonomy (GTDB): domain Bacteria; phylum Bacillota; class Clostridia; order Lachnospirales; family Lachnospiraceae; genus Lachnoclostridium_A; species Lachnoclostridium_A stercorigallinarum. The sequence continues at coordinate 6,025 of DXBC01000080.1, read as the reverse complement.
GTTCCGGCGAAAAGGGGTGGGGAGGCAGGCGGCGCTACTCTGCTTTGAAAAACATAAGGGGAACTGGGAAGTGTCTCCCGCTGCCGGCAGCACACGGGCAGAGCAGTTCTGGGAGTCTGTGATCAGCAGATATACCGGCGGCAGATTTGAATTCAGCGACGGGATTTTTTCGTTTTTCAGCGGCGCAGGGGAAACCGATGGGCATAAAGGCCTGTCTGGAAGATAAGGGGATTATGCAGTTGAAATTGAAGGGGAAAAAGCAGATGAGAAACAGAAAACGGATAATAATCGCGATGATGGCGGCAGGCTGTATTTGCGCAGGGGGATGCGGAATAAAAGAACTTTCTTCAGAAATTCTTACGGTTGTGGAAAGTATGACAGCGACTTCTGAAGAGGCAGCGGCGGCTCCCGAAGAAGAGCCCCCAACGTCTCCCGCAGACACAGCCCGGCCACCGGAAACGGATACCGCGGCTTTGGAGGCATATTCCGCAGCCCTGGAAGCGATTTTCTCTCAGAATATCTGGCCTGACGGAAAAGAGATCGATGAAGGGGAATATAAGGCCGGAGGTTTTTCCGGGAATAAATTTGCGGTCTGCGACGTGGACGGTGACGGCAGGGAAGAGCTTCTGCTGAATGTGACCTCAGCCTCTATGGCGGGGATGTTTGAGAGCGTATATGATTATGACCCGGATACGGGAACGATCACGGAAGAATTCCGGGCCTTTCCCATGATAACATACTATGACAACGGGATTGCAAAATGCGAATGGTCCCACAATCAGGGGCACGGCGCAAAATTGTGGCCGTTTACCCTGTATGAATATGACAGCGATACGGATACTTATGTTTACAGGGGAAGTGTGGATTCCTGGGACAGAGATTTGGCTGCAGAGGGGTTCCCTTCAGAATATGATGCGGACGGGGACGGCACCGTTTATTTCCTGTATGACGATGAAAATATGACCGATTCCACGACCGTGGATGGAGAGGAGTATCAACAGTGGCTGGATTCCTTCCTGACGGGCGGGGAGGAAATCCGGATTGAATGGAAGGATCTGAACGAAGAAACTATTAAAATGTAAAGGAGGATTCATATGTTTAAAAAATCTTTTTGGGTTCCTTATGAGGACAGTACTGTTTACCCCACGTCGGAGAAAGCGCGCCAGGCCATTATGAAATACTGCGAGGAGAGCGGTGAGACCTGCCGGTTCAGCGGAGATGACGAGGTGGAGATCAACGGAAAAACCTACGAAATATACCGCGGCTATGAAAACGGAAGCCGGGGCAACTACGGGATCAAGTGCAAGGAGAAATAAAACATTTCTGAGGGAGGGTTGAGGAGGTAACCGGGATGAGAATTACCCGCAGCCTGGAATTTCAGGCAGGAAGCAAGGAAGAAAAGCTGCCTTACGCCGCTGAGGATTTTCCCTATGTGGCTTCTCGGGCGGAGCTGGATTATTACCGGGAGTCCTCTGTGCCGTGGCACTGGCACAGCGCCATAGAGCTGTTTTACATGGAAAGCGGCGGAATAAGGTATCACACTCCGTCGGGGACGGCGGTGTTTCCCGCCGGCTCTGCCGGCATGGTCAATACTAACGTGCTGCATATGACGGAAATTCTGACCCGCAGAGAGGAAAATGTGCAGCTGCTTCATATTTTCGATCCCAGTCTGATCAGCGGAGGTCACGGAAGCGCCATTGAGAAAAAATACGTGATGCCGGTGATTACTTCCTCTCAGATAGAGATGATTTCTCTGGATCCGGACAGGCCGGAACAGGCAGCGGTGATCGATCTGATCCGCGGGGCGTTTTTGCCGGCGGAAGATGAAATCGGCTATGAAATAAAAATAAGAGAAGCGCTGTCGCAGATCTGGATCCGCCTGTTTGAGCTGTGCGGTCCCCTGATTCAGGAGAGCGTGCAGCCGGCCGACCGGACGGTGGATAAGGTAAAGCTGATGATGGCGTACATCCACGAGCATTACGCTGAGAAAATTTCCACTCCGGAACTGGCAGAGACGGCGTTTTTAAGCGAGCGGGAGTGCTACAGGGCATTCCGGAATCATCTGCATATGACGCCGGCCGAATACATCAGAAGCTATCGCATGCAGACAGCCGGCCAGCTGCTGGCGGATACCCGGATGCCGGTGACGGAGGTGGGCTACGCCTGCGGCCTGGGAAATGCCAGCTATTTTGGCAGAAATTTCCGGGAATTTACCGGGTACACGCCGCTGCAGTACCGCCGGAAATGGCAGAATAAGGACAAAACATGACAGAATAGAGATATTATGCTTTTATCACAGACGCTATAATGAAGCTGCAGATAAGCGGCGGTCAGGAGGTGTGATATGATAAAAGTAAATATTCTGAACCTGAATGGATTTCTGAAGGTAATCAATCAGTGTCATGGACGTGTTATGATGGTTTCTCCGGAAGGCAGAAAGATTAATATCACAAGGCGGTATTTGCTTCAGAACGAGCTGGAGAGGCAGTTTGAAGAAAGAGGAAACTTCCTGCCGCTTTCGGTCAGGTTCTTTCAGTAAAAAAGGAGGATGCAGACATGTCCGGTTATTACATCGCAAGCTGTATGTTTACGGCACAGTTCCCGGAGATAAGCATGAGGATGCAGAATTATATCAGGTCGAAGTCAGATATAGAGATCGTCCGCTGCTGCATTCCCGGCTACAGAGTAGAGCACAACACGGAACGCATTGCCGGGGACGATGTTCGGAACGCGTGGAAGGAGCTTCCTGTTTCTCAGGTATTTCAGCCGGAAGACAGGGTGATTTCCGTCTGCCATAACTGTACGAATATTGTGGAGGAATGGCGGGGAGCAAAGGTTCTCTCCCTGTGGGAAATGATTGATCAGGACCCGTCTTTCCAGTTTCCAGACTACGGCGGGATGGAGGTCACGGTTCAGGACTGCTGGAGAACCAGAGAGCGCCGCAGCGAGCAGGACGCTGTCCGCAGCCTGCTGACGAAAATGAATATCCGGTACGTGGAGGCGGAAAAGCACCACGGGGAAACGGATTTTTGCGGAAGCACGCTGTACCGGGAGCAGCCTGCGAAAAATTACAGGCTGGCACCCAGGCACTATGTGGAAGAAGCAGAGGGAAAATTTGTCAGTCATACCCTGGAAGAGCAGACTGCGATCATGGAGGACTACTGCAGGCAGTTTCACACGGATATGGTGGTCTGCTACTGCCACTACTGCCTGGAAGGCCTGATTCAGGGGAAGGTAAACGGCCGCCACATCGGGGAGCTGCTGTTTCCGGATAAAATCTGACGGACAGAAAGCGGGGATAACATGAATCATGAAATCAAACTGGTCGCTGTGGACATAGACGGAACCTTTGTGCGGTCTGATTATACCTATGACGTTCCACGGTTTAAACGGATACTGGGGCGGATGAAGGAAGCCGGCTGCCGTTTTGTGGTGGCCAGCGGAAATCAGTACTATCAGCTGAGAGACCTGTTTCCGGGATACGGGGATGAACTGGCCTTTGTGGCGGAAAACGGGGCTTTTGTAAAGGATGGGAAAGAGCTTGTCTTTGCTGCGGATATGCCAAAGGAAACGGTGGACGAGGTGATCGACGTATGCCGGGAATATCCGGAAATATTAAACGTCCTGTGCGGAGTAAACAGCGCCTACTGTGAGCGGGGAAAAGTGAGCCAGGAGTTTTTCGATCTTACAAAGGTCTATTATCACCGTCTGCAGTGGACGGACGATTTTAAGGAGGTAAAAGACCAGATCCTGAAATTTGCGCCGGCAGTTCCGGAGGAAAAAACGTATTTTTACTATGATATGTTTCGGGAACGGCTGAAAGGGAAAGCGGAGCCCACCACCAGCGGCCATGGCGCCGTGGATCTCATCCTTCCCGGCTGCCACAAAGCGTCCGGTCTGAAACGTCTTGCAGAGCGGTGGGACGTTTACCCGGAACAGTGCGCCGCCTTCGGCGACGGGGGAAACGACATAGAGATGTTAAACTACTGCGGATACAGTTTCGCCATGGAAAACGCTCCCAGGAATGTAAAAGACGCGGCAAAATACGTGTGCCCCTCCAACGAAGAGGACGGCGTGCTTGTGACGTTGGAAAAATTTTTTTAAAAAATCAGCGTTCAGCCCCTGTCGGCTGTGATGGCTTTCGGACCTGTGTTATCTTTTTCTCCATTTTAATAGTAAAGCTGAATTTATAATTACCAGCACAGAGCCTGCATTATGGACAAGCGCGCCCACGACGGGATTCAGAAGACCTGTTATAGCAAGCACGATGGCAAGGAAATTAAGCCCCATTGAAAAGCTCAGGTTAAGTTTTATTGTGGTCATCATTCGTTTAGATAAGGATATTAAATGAGGAAGCTCTTTAACTTCATCATTTACCAGTACAATATCGGCTGCATCTACTGCAATATCACTTCCGATCCCGCCCATTGCAATACCAACCGCTGCCTTTTTCAGCGAGGGTGCATCGTTAATACCATCTCCGATCATACAAACAGCCTGTCTGTCCTCCTGATATTTTTCAATCAGCTTCAACTTGTCTTCCGGCAAACAGCTTGCATATACTTCATCAATACCTAACTGCTTTGCAATACTGCTTGCAGAGTTTTCGTTATCGCCGGTCAAGAGCACAGGCTGAACACCGCAGTCCCGCAGTGCATCAATCATTTCACTGCTTTCTTTTCGAATGGTATCAGACAGCACAAGATATCCCACTATCTCGTTATCTGCGGATATATAGGTTATTGTGCTGCCGCTATTCAAAAACCCCTGAATTTCGGGATTCATCTGACAGGCAGTTTTATTCCGGTTCATCATGTCCGGTTTGCCTGCAAAAATACGCTTTCCATGTACGACAGCGTATACGCCCTTCCCCAGCTGCATTTCAAATTCAGCTGCTTTTGGGATAGGCGCATCCGTATTCTGTTTATAGCAGCTAACGATAGCTTTGCCAAGGGGATGTTCTGAGAACTGCTCCGCGGCGGCGGCAAAAGCGTAAATATCCTGTTCTGTATAGCTTTCCGAAAGGGATTTTACAGCTATAACCTTTGGCTTTCCATAGGTCAATGTTCCTGTCTTGTCAAAAGTCACTCTCGAGACTTTTGATAATCTTTCCAAAGCGTCTCCCTCACGTACAAGGAAACTGTGCTTTGCTGCATTGCCAATCGCTGCCATGATTGCGGTAGGTGTCGCCAGTACCAGAGCACAGGGACAAAACACAACAAGAATTGTAACCGCACGGATAATTTCGCCTGTGATTATCCATGTAAGGGCGGCGGCGGTCAGGGCAATCACAACAATCCAGGTTGCCCATCGGTCTGCCATGCGGACAATCTTTGCTTTTCCCGCATCTGCCGACTGAACAAGACAGATCATTCGCTGAATAGAACTGTCCTCGCCAACTTTTGTTGCTCTCATTTCAAAAGCCCCGAAGCGGTTTACTGTTCCGCTCGACACCTCCTCGCCAACCGTTTTGTCAACGGGAATAGGTTCCCCCGTCATAACCGCCTGGTCAATAGAAGTTTGTCCTGAAGTAATAATACCATCAACGGCAATTCCTTCACCCGGTAAAACACGGAGAATATCTCCAATTTTTACTTCGCTTGCAGGAATAACAGATTCTGCGCCGCCATGCACGATCCGTGCTGTCTGCGGTGTCAGTTTTACTAATTTTTCAATGCCTGCTCTTGCTTTTGCTACAGTTAAATCTTCAAGCAGAGCGCCAATCTGCATGATAAAGGCAACCTCACCTGCCGCGAAATCTTCGCCTATGCAAACAGAAGCAATCAGCGCAAGAGATACCAGTACATCCGCTTTGATATCAAAGGCAGTAACAAGACCAATGACTGCTGCCAATATAATAGGCACACCGCATAGAATAATCGACACCCAAGCGATGTCAAAAGGCAAAAAATCAAGTATACCTGTCAGACTGCAAATAAGAGCAGCACCTGAGATAGCAAGGAATGCAATATCTTTCTTTATTCCTCCGATTTCAAGCAGATGTTCTAATTTCTCCATAAATACT
>DXBC01000005.1 GCA_019116745.1 Candidatus Lachnoclostridium stercorigallinarum | reverse complement strand
ATCAGAAGATAGGGCAGAGTGAATTTTAACAGGCCCACCGGGCTGTGACGGCCAGCCGCAAACATCAGAGCGCACTCTGCGGATCCGCTGGGAAATGCCACTGCCATGATGGAGGCAATGTTTACGATCAGCACAATTCCTCTCGGATCCATTCCTCCCGCCAGGGCCATACTCGCCGCGATGGGACTTAAAATCGCCGCCGTTCCCGTGTTGGACATAAATGTGGTCATCACAATGGCTACCACCGCAAACACCACCATGACCAGCAGACCGCTGGGAGCCTCTCCCAGAATGGTCAGGATTCCGTTTCCGATCAGCTCGCCCACTCCTGAGCTTCCCATGGCATCCGATACTACCAGCACGCCGGCGATCATCCACACCATATCTCCCGTCATGTTGGTAATTGCTTCTTTTGCCGTCAGGGATCCGGTGTAAATCAGAATCAGCACGCCGATGGCCGGCATCAGGTTCATCAGATTTCCCAGCCTGCTTCCGAAGAAGAAGGAGATCATCACTCCCACAAACACTGCGATGATGCAGATCTCGTCCTTTTTCGGGATGGCTTCCGTCATCTTCACTTCTTTTACATTGCTGCTGTCTATGGCATGCTTCGGGATCAGCTTCCACGCAGCCAGGGCATAGATGGTCAGGGCTACACAAGGAATCAGGGATACCTTAAAGAAATCTCCCGTCTGCAGCATCAGAGACGGATCAGATACGATTCCCTCGTAATAGGCGTTGGCCGTGGCGGACATGGTGGCTCCCGCCGCAATGGGCACCTTTAAGCTCCAGGCCGCAATCACCACAAACACTGCCGTGATCACTCTGGACGGACACAGATCGTCGTCATCGCTCAGAGATGTGGCAAACAGAATCATAATGGACAGCACTGCGGTCCGGCCCATAAGCTGAGCCAGGATGATGGCGATGCCGAACAGGAACACCAGAAGAATCAGACCGCTTTTTCCCCGGATCTTTGCCATCTGGGCCCGGATCCGGTTGATCAGGCTGGTTTTTCCGAAAGCGTAGGCCAGAGTAAACATTCCTGCGATCAGGATAGTGGTCTTGTTGCAGAGACCGGAGAAGGCTTCCGACACGTCGTAATAACCGGTGATGGCCAGCAGAGCACAGCAGGTCATGGTGGTAACGCCGTAGGGAATCTTTCCCACTACGAATGAAATAATCATAAAGGCGGTGATCGCCAGTACAATATATAACTGCATGTTTTCCATAGTCATTTTCCCCTCATTTTATGCTTTGTACAATATGTTTCCGCCCTGAATCGTCATAGTCACATTTCTCAGGGCATTCAGATCCTCATCCGGCTTTCCGTCCACCAGAATCAGATCTGCCTGCAGGCCTTCTGCCAGCCTTCCTGTTTCCTGATCCAGCCGCAGCATCTCTGCCGCCGTCACAGTGGCGGACTGGATTGCCTGGAGATTGGTGAGACCGTACTCATGGTAGATCTTCAGCTCTGTCACCAGGCTCTCCCCCATTTTTGTCAGGCCGTCGTTTTTCAGGCTTCCCACCGCGTCCGTGGAGGCGCAGATGGGGATTCCGTACTTCAGGCACAGCTCAATGGCTCTCTTCTTCTTTTCCAGATCCTGAGGATTGGCCTTTTTTCTCATGTGCTCATACTCCGGCTCCGTGCTGTGGATGATGTTGTATCTGGTCACAATGGTGGGGCAGTAATAGCACCCGTGTTCCTTCATCATCTGAGCCGTCTCCTCATCCATGGGAATGTGCTCAATGGAACGCACTCCCGCCCGGATCGCCCGCTGGGCTCCTTCTATGCCGGTACAGTGGGCGGCTGTGAGAAGTCCGGTCCGGTCCGCTTCCCTGCAGACGGCACTCATCTGCTCCTCACTCAGCTGAGGCGCATTGGGAATGGAACCTTTGGTGGCCATGCCTCCCGTGGCAAACATTTTCAGCAAGTCAGCTCCGGCGTGAATAACCTTTCTGGCCGCCTTTTTGGCCTCGTCGGGAGTGTCGCATTCATAATTCATCGGCCACCCGTGTCCTCCTGTGATGCAGATTCCCCGGCCGCTGGCGATGATCCTGGGACCGGTGAGATAGCCGGCCTTCACCAGGTTGCGCATTTTTATATCCCCGTCGTCTTTGGTGGCCATGCTCCGGATCGTGGTGATGCCGTATTTTGCAAACTCTTTTAACTGCATGGCAATGGAAAGTCCCTGTTCGATTTCCGGCGTGTCGGGGGACATGCCGCCGAATCCCAGGTGGACGTGACAGTCAATCAGTCCGGGCATCAGGGTCTGTCCTCTTCCCTCGATGATCTGGTCTGCGCTGTCTTCCAGCTCTCCTTCTCCCAGCTTCAGGATCCCGCTCTCATCAAACACCGCGTATCCGTTCTCCGTCACCTCGCCCGTTTCTTTTAAAATTCTTGCATGGATAATCGCCCGTTTCATTCCTGCACCCCCTTGTAAAGACATACTCCGCCCCGCCAGGTGGATTCCACCTTCTCCAGCATATGGATATCCTCCAGCGGATTTCCGGAAAGAATAACAAAGTCCGCGCTCTTTCCCTCTTCCAGAGTTCCCGTGTCTTTTTCGATCATGCACAGCTTCGCCCCGTTTCTGGTCGCCGTCTGAATGGCTTCCAGATTGGAAAGGCCGCACTCCGTGTAGAGGGCGATCTCCTTTAACACATCCCCCGGCCTCACAAAGGGAGTGTTGGCATCTGTGGAGGCGCACACCGGAATTCCCGCCTCATGACAGAGGCGAACCGCTTTCCGCTTTCTCTCCATATCTCCGGGATCCGCCTTTTTTCTCATCCAGGCAAACTCCGGATCCTCATTGTGGAGAATAGAATACCGGGTGATCATGGTGGGACAGTAATAAACCTCGTCTCCTTCTTCCCACCGCTTTTTCATCAGTTCCACCGTCTCTTCGTCCAGCTGGGCGTGCTCAATGGAGCGCATTCCCGCCAGAATGGCATTTCTAGCTCCCGGCAGGCTGGTGCAGTGGGCCATGGTCACTTTTCCGCAGATCTTTGCCTCTCTCACCGCCGGTTCCAGCTCTTCTCTGGTGTACTGGACTGCCGCCGGGTTGGAATACCTGGTTCCCATTCCTCCCGTCACCACAAATTTGATCACATCCATTCCCTGCTTGATCTTTTTTCTGGTCTCTCTCAGCACCTCGTCCGCCGTGTCAAATCCCTCAGCATAATTTCCGTGTCCCCCGGTAATGGAGATGGGCGTGCCGCAGGCCAGAATGCGGATTCCCGGAAACTGTTCCCGCTGAAACATATTTCTGGCATACAGATCCCCGTCTCTGTCGGTGCCTGCGTTTCTCACGCAGGTAACACCGTATTTGGGAAACTCCAGACACTGTTCCATAATCCTTGCTCCCAGCTCTGTGTCGTTTGCCGCATTCATGGCAAATCCCCGCCCGGGAGCTTCCATTCCCAGATGCACATGGCTGTCGATCAGCCCGGGAATCACCGTCTTTCCGGAACCGTCTATAACCTGATCTCCCGGAAGTACTTCCCCGCTGACGGCCGTGATCCGTCCATTTTCAAACTGAAGGCTGCCGTCCTCAATGACCTGATCTGTCCCGGTGATAATCCGGGCATGATTTATCACTGTTTTCATACTGTTCCCTTCCTCAGCTCATTTCTGATAATTGATTTTCTCCTGTTACCATGGTATAATTCGAGAAAAACTGTGACATTTGACAAATCTTTTGTCTGTTTGGAATTATAGCATTGTCTATTTTGAAATTCTAATTGGTTTTTTTCGATTCAAGTATTAGTATTCTTCATACCCTGGAGGTTTTCATTTATGACGACAGAGCAGATGCTGTACCTGCAGACCGTCTTTCACGAGGGAAGCCTGAGCGGAGCCGCCCGGAGCCTGGGACTCTCCCAGTCCACCATGAGCAAATCCCTTCAGTCTCTGGAAAAGGAGCTGGGGGGCTCTCTGTTTATACGGATCCGGGGCCAGCTTCTTCCCACCAGACAGGGCTACGCCGTGCTGGACATGGCCCGGAAGATCTGCAGCATGCAGGAGCAGATGACGGAGCGAATCCACACTCTCCGGTCAGAATCCGGCATTTCCATCGCCGTAGGCTTTCCCCTTTACTGGAACTATGATTCTTTCATTCCCGTCATGGCGGACTTTCGCCGTCTCTGCCCTTCCTGCACTCTGCGGCCGGTGGAATACGCTCCCTTCAGACTCCGCCAGATGCTGGAGGACAGAACCCTGCAGCTGGCCCTGGTTTCCGAAGAGGAGGCTGCCGACATGGGTTTTCGCTGTCTCCCCATAGGCAAACTGGAGATTCTCCTGGCGGGCCCGCCGGAAACAGGCAGAAAAAAAGCGGCAGGAAAATTTCCTGCCGTTAAAATTCACCGGATTCCCCGGCTGCCCTTTGCCATGCCGGATAGCCGCTCCATGCTCTCTTTTTATATAAAGCGGTATTTTCAGCAGCAGAACTTCACTCCGGAAATTCTGTTTGAAAGCCCCAGTCATGACAGCCGTCTGGCGGCCACAAAAGCCGGGCTGGGGTACACCCTGATTCCGGAACATTCTGCGGCCCGGGCAGAGGGAACCTCCCTTTTCTCCCTGTCCCCTCCCTGCCGCATTCCCCTCTCCCTGGTTGTCTCCGACCGGCCGCCTGTTTTTCCGGAACAGGAGCTTCTGACAAAACTGCTTGTAAAACATATGGGAACGGAAGCAGATCTGTCCTCCCGTGCTTCATCCCAAGAAGAGGTGCCTTTATGAACCTGAATTTCTACCGCTATGTCACCGTGATTGCAGAAACCGGAAGTCTGTCAACCGCTTCCGAACGTCTTTTTATCACCCAGTCGGCCCTCACACAGGCCCTGAAAAAAATGGAGCAGACCTTCGGAGGTCCGCTTTTTATCTATCAGAACCGATCCATGCAGCTCACTCCCCTGGGGCAGATCGTGCTGGAAACCGCCATGGAAATGGAAGAAGCCTCCCTTCAGATGACCAACTCCATCTCTCAGCCCGAGGCTGCGTCGGCCAGACATCTGTCTGTGGCCGTCAATATTCAGACCGGTTCTATGCTGGTGGGAAAAGTATTCGCCCGCTTTCATCAGCGCTATCCCGATCTGATGGTCCACTTTCTCACCGCCTCCACTAAAAACGCCAAAAAGCTGCTGGACCAGAACGCAGTGGATCTGATCTACTGCAACGAATTTGAGCCGTCCGATTCCCGGATTATCCAGCGCCTGCTGTACCGGGAAAACATTCTTCTGGCCATCGACCGCCACACCGCCAGGCAGGCGGGACTGCCCACCGGTGAAAAACTCCCATGGAAGCTGCCTCCTGTGGACATCAGCAGGCTCTCCCAGCTTCCCTTTATCGTCAGCTTTTCCGGGGCCCACTTCCGCCACCTGGCAGATTCCTACTTAAAAAGCCAGAACGTGATCCCCTATATCGTATGCGAAACCAGCAATTTTCTGGCAGCCCAGATCATGGCGGCCGACCGGGTAGGCATCTCCCTCATCCCCTCCTCTCTGGCCGACTACAAAAATCCGGAGCTGCTCCATTTTCACCTGAAAACGCCCCTCACCAATCCTCTGGTCGTCGCTTACCGGGCCGACTGCCAGCCCACGGTGGAAATGCTCTGCCTCATTCAGCTTCTGGAAGATTTCTGCCGTTCCAACGGGGAAAACAGCCTGCTCTGACCGTTTTACGCCTTTTTCAGCCCGATCAGCCGCTTAAAGCACAGGGCAAACACGATCACTGAACCGATGGCTCCCACGATATCTGACACCGGCTCCGTGTAAAACACATATTCCACCCCAAAAAGCGGAGGAATGCAGAACACGCACAAAAAGAAAATCGTCTTCCGGAATGTGGACAGGGACATAGCGGCCAGGGAAAGCCCCATTCCCGTAAAACCGTCCACAATGGTGTACTGGGCGGCCAGGGGAATCACTCCCAGAGTGTATACCTTTATGGCATCCACCGTCACTTTCACATAGGTCTCATCCCTGGTAAAAATCCGCACAAAGTACTCGGGGATTGTGTGGGCGATGATGAACATCACCGTGGTAAACACCAGACACATGAAAAAGATATTTTTCTCCGCCTTTACGATCCGGTCCGGCCGCCTGGCGCCGAAGTTGTAACCCAGAATGGTCTGCGTTCCGGTAGTGATTCCGCTCAGGGGCATGGTCACGATGAGCATAAAGCTCTGAACGATGGTGGCGCAGGTGAGGAGCATATCCCCCTGGCCGGCTCCGCCGTATCTCTGGATTACGGAATTGAGAGATATGATCAGAATGTTGTCAAAGGCCACGATGATAAATGGCGTAAAACCCACAATCAGAACCTTCCGCATAATAAACCAGTGATAGTTCCCGAAAGTAATGCGGATCAGGGGTTTTCTGCTGAACAGGAAGCCCAGCACAAACAGACAGGAAGCCATCTGGGACAGCACCGTGGCAATGGCCGCTCCCGGTACTCCCATATCAAGAACAAAGATAAACACCGGATCCAGCACAATATTGCAGACTGCTCCCAGTATTACCGACGCCATGCCCGTTTTGGCAAAGCCCTGACAGATAATAAACTGGTTCATTCCCGTGGACATCAGGGCAAAAAATGTCCCCAGCAGGTACACAGTTATGTACTGATCTGCGTAGACAAAAGTAGTCTCACTGGCGCCGAACCACATGAGAAGATGGTTTTTGATCAGCAGGGAAATCGCCGTCAGTCCCAGGGCGATCACCGTGAGCATGAGAAAACAGTTGGCCAGGATGGCCCCCGCCGCCCGGTAATTTCTCTGTCCCATGCGGATGCTCACCAGCGGCGCTCCGCCGATTCCCACCAGGAATGCCGCCGAGGACACCAGGGTGACAATAGGGCCGCAGACTCCCACTCCCGCCAGAGCTACCTCACCGATCTCCGGAATATTTCCTATGTACATCCGGTCCACAATGCTGTAAAGCACACTGACAAATTGGGCCAGCATGGAAGGTATTGCCAGCTTCCACACCAGCCCGCGCATGTTATCTGTATCCAATGGATTTACCGTACTCATAATCCCCTCATTTACTCCTTTTTCTTTCTGAATTCATTCACATCATGCACTAAAAGCTTCAGATTGTCAATAAGAGAATCAAACATTCCAAATTCATATAAATTGAGCACAAGCATCCCTGCCGGAACGGCAATAATCATACCTCCCAGCCCGGCCCACCGGTAGCCCAGATACAGAAACAGCAGAGTGGTCAAAGGCGAAAGGCCAATGGTATCCCCCACGATCTTCGGCTGAATAATCTGGCGCACCACCTGGGTCAGCACGTAAATCAGAATCAGCCCCACAGCAAAAGCGTACTCTCCGGAAACCACCTTGATCAGCGCCCAGGGAATGAGCACAGTGCCCGTGCCGAACACCGGCAGAAAATCCAGTATGGAAATAAGCACCGCCCACAGAAAGCTGTATTTCACCTGCAGCACAAACAGTCCGGCTGCCAGTATGAACGCCACCACAAACATGATCCGGAACTGGGCCAGAAAATAGCCGCCCACCAGCCGTCTCACGTTCTGTTTCAGGAAATGGTAGTATCGGATTCCTCCTTCCGGCATATACTTCAGCCAGAACCGGAGAATCCCGTCCCTCTCCACAATAAAGAAGTAGGAGGACAGAACAATGACCACCGAATACACCAGAATATTGGGAATGCTTTTGGCCACGCTTCCCGCCGCCGACACTGTAGTGGGCGTCAGCTGCTGAATAATCATTCCCACATACTCGTCCAGATTTTCCACCGCCTGATAAATGGTTACCCGCACCTCCTCCGGCAGGCGCAGAAACAGCCCCTCAAACCGGCTCATGGCCTGGCGCAGCTCTTCCCCCGCACTCTCAATAAGCGCCGGAAGATCCTGGACAAAGGCGGCTCCCTCCGAAATCAGGCGGGAGACGATCAGATAGATCAGTCCGATGACGCCGGCCAGCACCGCAATGACGATGATCATGGAGCTGTGCTTCCTCACCAGCTTCACTCTCCGCTCCAGAAGTCGCACCAGGGGGTTGGCGATCATGGCCAGCACCCAGCCGATGACAAACGGCAGGAAAAACCGCAGCAGCTTCGGCCCCAGATACAGCACAAGAACTATCCCAGCCACCGGGATAATGATATTCAGCAGAATTCTGATATATTTTTTTACTGCTTCCATTCTGTCTCTCCACCTCCGCTCATCCACTGCTCATTGTGCAAAAAGAGCCGCTCAGCCCATTCATAAGCCGGCAGCTCTTTTTCCCATTATGCCGGATAACAGGATTCCCGGCTCCGTCGGCGCCCGTGTTCTCAGGCTCCGCCTTATATCAGATGATATTCCTCCGCCACCGCTTTAAAGGCCGGCAGAGCCCGCTCAATCTGTTCATGGGACACACAGTAGGAAATTCTCACATATCCCGGGCAGAAGAAAGAGCTGCCGGGAACTACCAGAATGCGATGATTTTTGCACACCTGGCAGAACTCGTTCTCGTCCTCCGCAGGAGACTTTACAAACAGGTAAAAAGCTCCTTCCGGCTTCATGCACTGGAAGCCGTATTCTTTCAGACTTTCATAGAGGAGAGTCCTGTTTCTGTCATAGACGCTGATATCCGAGGTGGCGTCCACGCACCGCATAATCACTCTCTGCATGAGAGACGGGGCGTTGACGCTTCCCAGAACACGGTGGGCAATGGTGACGGCTCCCATCAGTTCCTCCCAGTCTGCCACATCTTTGGAGATGGCCAGGTAGCCGATTCTCTCTCCTGGCAGAGACAGGGATTTGCTGTAGGAATAAACCACCACAGTATCCTTATAAAATTTGGGAATGTAGGGAACCTGAACGCCGTCATACACCAGCTCCCGGTATGGCTCATCGGAAATCAGCATAATGGGATGTCCGATTTCTCTGCTCTTTTTCTCCAGAACATCAGCCATCTGCCGGATGGTCTCCTCCGGGTATACCACACCGGTGGGATTGTTGGGATTGTTTACAATGACGGCCTTTGTCTTCTCGCTGATCCGCTCCTCCAGCTCTCTTAAGTTCGGCTGGAACGTGGCCGTATCCGGGGATACCGCCACCAGCTCCCCATCGTAATTCTTCACATAGGAAGAATATTCCACAAAGAAAGGAGCAAAGGTGAGCACCTGGTCTCCGGGATCCAGAATAGCTTTCAGAATATCGTTCAGGCCGCTGGCTGCTCCCACGGTCATGAGAATATTTTCCGGACCATAATCCATGCCAAACCTCCGGTTCAGGGATTCCGCCACGGCCGTTCTCACGTCCACATATCCCGCATTGGGCATATATCCGTGAACCATCACCGGATCTTCCTCATTTAAAATATCCAGAATCGCCTGCTTAACGCAGTCCGGCGCCGGAACATTAGGATTTCCCAGACTGAAATCGTAGACATTTTCTTTTCCGTATACGGCAGCCATCTGGCTGTTCTGTCTGGCCATAGAGCGGATGAGAAAGGGATAATACGATTTCGGGAGGAGATTTGATCATGATTTC
>DXBC01000079.1 GCA_019116745.1 Candidatus Lachnoclostridium stercorigallinarum | reverse complement strand
CCTTTTCCTCCTTGCAGCTTGCAAGCACTGCCTGGTAATACTTGTCAAAGTTCGCCTTCAGATAGCCTTCTGCGTCGGCAATCAGTTTTGCGACCTCATCCTTATTCTTATTTTCCACAGCCTTGGCCTTTTCAAGCTCGGCCTTCAGCCTTGTAATTTCCTTGTCCTTTTCCTGCTGCGTAAAGATATGATCCTTCTTTACGCTGTCAATATCATTCTGAAGCTCGACCACCCGGTTGGTTCCGTCTGCTCTGAGACCGTCGAGCTTGGCCTGGATTTTTCCTACATAATCCTCAATAGGCTGGCGGAGCTGTTTCTCCTGTTCAGCCGTAAGAATGCTATTTTCCTTTGCCATATTCCATTCCCCCGTTATAGGTATTTTGCACTGAGCCTCAGCAGCTCTTCCTGATTCGTCTCCTTCGTGTTCACAATGCCGGAAAGGTGTCCGTTGGACATAACTCCGATTCGATTGGTGATTCCAAGAATCTCCGGCATCTCAGAGGAAACAACGATGATCGTTTTGCCCTGCTTCGCCATCTGAATGATCAGCTCATAGATCTCATATTTTGCGCCTACGTCAATGCCTCGGGTAGGCTCATCCATCATGAATACCTGAGGCTTTCTCTCCAGCCACTTTCCAAAGATTACCTTCTGCTGGTTTCCGCCGGAAAGACTGGAAATCATATCGTCCGGTCCCATACACTTGGTGTGCATGACCTTGATCTCGTTTGCAGTGGCCTTCACCATCTTGGTGTTGGAGAGGGCCAGACCGGATTTGTATTCATTCAGGTTCGCAATAGTGGTGTTGAACGTCAGGTCACCTTTCAGGAACAGTCCGTTGGCCTTTCGTTCCTCGGTAATCATGGCAAAACCGTGGTCGATGGCCTCCTTCGCACTGTTGAAGTTCATCAGACGGTTGTTGAAATACACACGGCCGGCCGCTCTGGTGCGGACTCCGAAGATGGTCTCCAGAAGCTCGGTACGACCGGCTCCCACCAGACCGTACAGGCCAAAAATCTCGCCCTTCCGCACGTCAAAGGTAATATCCTGCAGATGGGGTTCAAATTTTGTGGACAGATGCTGCACAGACAGGATCACGTCTCCCGGAGTATTGTCCACCGGCGGGAACCGGCTCTCCAGGGAACGTCCAACCATGGCAGTAATCAGTTCATTCATGTTGGTTTCCTTCGAATTTTTGGTCATGACCAGCTTGCCGTCCCGAAGTACGGAAATCTCGTCACAGATCTCGAAGATTTCATCCATCTTATGAGAGATGTAGATCAGGGCCACACCCTGCTCCTTTAACATTCTCATCATTTCGAAAAGCTTGTCAACCTCCTGCGCCATCAGGGAAGAGGTGGGCTCGTCCAGAACGATTACCTTGGCATTGTAAGAAATTGCCTTGGCAATCTCGCACATCTGGCGCTGAGATACGGACATATTCCGCATCGGCTGAGTCAGGTTGACCGTCATTCCCAGCTTCCGGAAAAGCTCGGAAGCTTTCTTTTTCATTCTTCCCTCATCAATCACACCCATGGAATTGACCGGATAGCGGCCCAGAAACAGGTTGTCGATGACGTTTCTCTCCAGGCACTGATTTAACTCCTGGTGAACCATGGCCACTCCGTTTTCAAGGGCGTCCTTCGGGCCGGAGAAGCTGACTTCTCTGCCGTTTAAGAAAATCTTTCCCTCGTCCTTCTGGTAGGTTCCAAAGAGGCATTTCATCATGGTGGACTTACCGGCGCCATTCTCGCCCATAAGGCCCATAACCGTTCCCCGCTTCACTTCCAGGTTGATATGGTCAAGCACCCGGTTTCGTCCGAAGGACTTGCTCATACCTTGTATTGATAAGACGACATCATCTTTCTTATCTGCCATACTCTTTACTCCTGTGAATTCATTTTTTCAGTTACTGCGAAAAGCCGGACAGGACCGAAACTTTTCTTTATAAAGTTATCAGGGAGAATTGCTTCTCCCTGATAACCGTTCATTCTCACTTGCGTGAATGATAGATTACTGACTTAACAGAGCGGTATAGGAAGCCGCATTGTCTGTCTTAACCATGTTGATAGCGAAAGCATCGTACTGGCTCGGATTGCCAAGGCGGTTCACGATGTTAGCCTCAGTCTGGCCGTCGCCGCCGATGTAGTCAACCTTCAGGTTCAGAAGATCGTCATACTTCTGAAGCAGCGGCTGATAGGTGGAGCTTAAGAAGTTGTCGGCTGCGTTGTAGATGTTCAGCCATACGGATTTCTCCGGATGCTCTGCTGCATCAAGCTGATTGGATACCGGTGCATAGGTCACTGTGGAATCCATGAAATCCTGATAGTTGTCAGCGGTAACTGCTACGTTTAATGCGTAGTAGGAACGCTCGTCCTCTCTGTATACGTATACATCGTCAGTCAGAACGTTTCCGGCCTCATCAGCGGTGCCGATACCGGTATCGATATCTACGCCGTCAAGAGCGTTACGAAGTACACGAAGGGTCAGGTAAGCCTGTACGTCTGCGTGCTGGCTGATGGTTCCGCCGTAGCCCTCTGCGATAGCTGCAACAGCGTCGCTGTTTGCATCATATCCGAAGGTGGGAACGCCGTTGTCCTTGGACCATGCGTTGAACATGGACATACCCATACCGTCGTTGTTGGAAACAACTACGTCGATGGCATCGCCGAAGGAAGCGGACCAGGTGTTGATTGCGTTTCCTGCGGTAGCTGCATCCCAGGTAGCTCCTGCGGAGTTCTTCATCTCCTGAGAAGCAAGCTCACGAACGATGTAAGTGGTGCCGTTTACCTCAAGAGTACCATCCTGAACGATGGTGGAGGTGCCGTCGGTGTTGGTTCCTACGGGAGCGCTGTCCACTTCGCCGTTGGCCTCAACGCCGGTGCCGAGAGCGCCGCGAACGCCTCTGGTACGCGCGATGGAGTCATTGTGTCCGATATCGCCGATTGCAAGAACATATCCGATAATTCCGTCGCCGTTGCGGTCGATGGTATCGATGTTTGCCTCGATGTAATCTCTTACCATGGTTCCCTGAAGCTCAGCACCCTGGTTTGCATCGAATCCTACGTAATAGGTGTTGTCATTGAAGCTGAGGGCTGCCATATCCAGCTCGCCGGTGGAGCTGTTGGACGGCTGACGGTTGAACCATACAAGGGGTTTGTCCTTGTTTGCAACTTCCTCTGCTGCTGCAGCTTCAGTGGTCTCTCCTGCTGCCTCGGTAGTCTCAGCAGCGTCGCTGCCTGCTGCAGTCGTCTCTGTGGTGCTTCCGCCTCCGCAGGCCGTTAAGGATAAAGCCATGCAGGATGCCATCGCAAGGGCTGCCGCTCTTTTTGTTAATCTCATTTTTAATTCCTCCCTTTCATTTTGATTAGGCACTATGACCTATCGATGGTTAAAGTATACCATTTCTTTGTGCACATTTCTATATGTTTTTTTTCGATTTTTCTATAATTTTTTTTGTTTTCATAAGATTTTTCTCCGGCTTTTTTGCCCTGCCGACATTTTCTGTTCAGAATTTACAAAATCAGTCAGAAAAGCTGTCCCTGGTCACCGGCGCCTGTGCGCTCCGATAGTATTTTCCCTCTTCCAGTTGTACATAATTTCCAACCGGCTCTCCCTCCGCCTCACATCTGGCAATCTCGAAAATGGTGTTGGCGTAGGATTCCAGATCCTGATTGACCGTTCCCATGAGTTTTCCCTCGCGGACAGCCTCCACTGCCGCCGGAGTGGCGTCGATTCCCACCAGCTTTATGGGGCGGTCTGTCTCCAGCCGCTCGATGGCATCGATAGCTCCCAGGGCCATTTCGTCGTTGTTGCTGATGACCAGCTCGATCTCATCGGGATACTTTTCCAGCCACTGCTCCATAAGGGCGGATGCCTGGCTCCTGTCCCAGTTGGCGATTCCTCCCGTCAGTTTCTCAATGGGAACATTCCTGTCCTTTAAAGTCTGGATAGACCATTCTGTCCGGATGAGGGAATCCTGATGATTGCTCTCTCCCTCCAGCAGCACATAATTCACCACACCGTCTCCGTCCAGATCCAGGCTGGAGTGATCCGCGTCATAAGCATCCGCCAGGATCGTTCCCTGGATCACCGCCGACTCCTTTGCGTCTGCTCCCACGTAATAAAGCCTGTCCCACCGGTCCATATCCTCTTCCACCGGCTCCCGGTTGAAAAATACCACCGGCACGTCGGCATCCATGGCCCGGACAATGATATCGCTGGCGGCAGATCGGTCCACCATGTTGATACAGAGAGCGTCGCAGCCCAGAGAGATAAACCGCTCTACCTGGCTGTTCTGCACACTCTGGCTCTCCTTGGCGTCCACAATATCCAGAACCACTTTCGTGCCGCTCTCCCGCTCGTACTCCTTCGCCTTTTCCTCCAGCTCCGCCCGCAGAGTGGTCAGAAAGGCATCGTCCCACCGGTAAACGGATACACCCAGGCGGATGGATTTTTTCTCTTCCTCCCTGGCCTCATTTCCGCAGCCCGAAAGGAAAAACAGAGCAGGCAGCAGGCACAGGCAGCCCCGCAGTATGTTTCGCTTCATAATCGAATACCCCCTTGCTTATTCCATGGGATAGAGCATGGTCTCATATTTTTTCTCTCTCAGATTTTCCCCTGTAATATAGTAATAATCCATCTGAACCGTCTCTTTCAAATCCGCGCTGCGGATCGCCTCCACCGCCGTCTCAACGCTCTGATAGCCGGCCGTATACTGATCAAAGGTCACCAGGCCGTCAATCACTCCCGCCTCCAGGCTTCCTAAAAGGGATGTGGTGGAGCCTACACCGTAAACTCCCAGAATGCCGGCCTGAAGCTCCGGCTCACTCTTCAGAATTTCCGCCGCTTCTGTCAGGATTTCCTTATCCATGGCAATCACCGCCGCTTTTTTCCCGGAGAGAGCAGCTTCCTCCATGGCGGAGCGAATCGGTTTCCCGTTCCGGTCCGCTCCTGTCAGAACATATTCTGCTCCCTGCTCCTCCAGCACGCCTTTGACTCCTTCCAGGATCAGATCCGTATTTGCCGGATCCAGCCTGCCGGCAATCAGATACCAGACCGTTTCTTCCGGCTGCTCCTTCAGTGCTTCCTCCGCCAGCAGCTTTCCTGCTCCGCGGCTGTCCACCAAAATTCTTCCGCACACGCCGTTTTCCATAGGGCCCTCTCCCAGAATGACGAGAGGAACCGCCGATCTGTGTTCCGCCAGAGCCCCGTCCAGATCTGCGCTGTCCACCGGAACCACCACCACAGCCTCCGCGCCGTCCTCAATCTCCCGGTTGATCAGCCAGAGCTGCTGTTCCTGGCTGATTTCGTCGTACAGAGTGGTATAGCTGGTGTCCGCATAATAGTCCTGGGCCGCCTGATCCACTCCTTTTTTGAAATTCTGAAAATAGGTATCGTTTACATCGTTCAGAATGATGGAGACCGGATGAATCTGCACCTCTCTCTCTTTGATGATCAGGTCCGTGGATGAGGCCAGATACAGTATGATCAGCAGGATGACGCCGGCCGCCCACAGAATTTTTTCCCGAACTGACATTATTTCCCCTCCCTCTCCAAAATCTCACTGTAGGGAACGGCCGGGAGATGGATGATCACATCCGTGCCCTCATCCGGTTCCGACTCGATCCGCAGGCCGTATCCCTCTCCGAAATACAGCTGGATCCTCTCATTTACATTGCGCACGCCGATGCCGGAGCCTCCTTTCGAGGGGACGTGACCACTGTCTCTGAAAAGGTTTTCCACCTGCTCTTCCGTCATGCCCAGTCCATTGTCCCTCACCCGCAGGTACAGATCCTCCGCCTCTCTCCAGGCGCGGATCTGAACCACTCCGTCCCCGTCCATAAACTCCATGCCGTGATAGATGGCGTTCTCCACCATAGGCTGAAGCATAAGCTTTAAGCTGGCCAGTTCCAGCGTGTCCTCGTCCGCGTCGATCTCGTAGGTAAATTTATTTTTAAACCGCATCTGCTGGATCATCAGATAGTTTCTCACGTGTTCCAGCTCATCCTTTACGGTGATAATGCTCTTTCCCCTGCTCAGGCTGATGCGGAAAAACCGCGCCAGAGCCGTCACTACCCGGACCGCATCCGTCTTTTTCTCATTTTCAATCATCCAGACGATAATATCCAGAGTGTTATAGAGGAAATGGGGATTGATCTGGGACTGAAGGGTGTCAAATTCGCTCTTTCTCTTCGATTCGTGCTCCGTCACAATATCGTTCATCAGCCCCTTGATCCGCATGGCCATGCCCTGAATGGACCGGCCCAGGCTGCGGATTTCCGCCGATCCCCCGATATAGACGGGAGCGTCCAAATCGCCGCTTTCCAGAAGACTCACAGATTTCTCCAGTTCTTTAATAGGATTGGTAATCCTGGAGGAGATGTAGGCGTTGATCAAAGTCAGCACAAAAAGAAACAGCAGCACAATGAACACCACGAAAATCCTGGTCTTCAAAATGTTCAGGTTCATTCCTCCCACCGGATTGACCCCCACAGCTTTCCAGCCGGTATATCCGATGGATTTTACAGTGGTAATTCTCTCCTCCCCCGCAAATTTTTCCCGGTAGCTTCCCTCCCGCAGGCCGGCCACTTTCTCGTTGTCCTCCTCCACCAGGCCGGCGTTGATCAGCTGAGCTTTCGGATGGCAGATGATCTCTCCGTTCCGGTCCATCAGATACAGATAACCCTGGTCTCCCAGAGATACTTCTCCCACAATCTGATCCAGACTGCTGTAGCGGATATCGATGAGCAGCACTCCCTGGGTAGTAAAGGGACCGTCGGTGATTTCCACCGCCCGCGACACAGAGATCACCCATTTATACTGATTTTCACTGCCGTCAAACAGATACTGAACGTGAGGCGTGGAAAAATGAAGATTTTCCGGCTGAGCCAGGGTCTCCGCAAACCAGCTCTCCTGAGAAATGTCCATATGAGACTTCATTCTGGCCGCAGGAACCACCTCCAGCATCTGTCCGTTCCGGTCAAACACGGCAATATTTTCCACATTGTCCTTGTTGTTGTCATAGAGAAGCTGCAGCTCCCGGTTGATGGACTCCTGGGAGAGATCGGCATTTTTAATAACGCCGTAGTAAATGGAATCCGACAGCTTCATAATAGTCCGGAGAAAGGATTCCACTGACCCGCTCACCTGACTCACCAGATTCTCGCTCTCTGTCTCCATAGATGCGGAGAGCTGACTGGAAAAACGGGTGTTGAGAAACAGGGCAATGAGAATCCCCATCACCAGCGCCGTCACCGTAAAGTAGCTGAATATGGAATAACGAATACTTTTTCCTTCCAATCGATTTTTCATCTGCAGTTCCCCTTATTTCGCTCCCCGGTACTTTGTGGGGGAGACGCCGAACCTTTTTTTAAACACATAGCTGAAATAATTCTGCTCCTGATACCCCACCTTTGCCGCAATGATGTAGGTCTTGTCGTCCGTCTTGTTGAGCAGCTCCACAGCCCGGTTCAGACGCACTTCCGTCAGGTAGGCGATGTAAGTCTGCCCTGTTTCTTTCTTAAACATGGTGGAAAAGTAGGCGGGACTCATGTGGAGATAGCGGCAGAGCTTTTCCACGGAGAGCTCCGGATCGCTGTAATTTTCCTCTATGTACTGTTTTGCCGTCCGGATCATATTTTTGGCCGTGTTGTCACGCTCCTGCCCCAGGGCGTCCCCGATGCGGCAGGAAACACCCAGCAGCCACTGATAAAAATCCTCCTGCCGGTCCATTTTCCCCAGGATCTCAAAATAGTCCTGGTCCGTCCCCAGAATCTCCGACAGGTTCAGGTCGTACTGCTGCACCAGCTGGGTCACGGTGCTGGCCACGCTGAGGACGTAGGCCTGATACTGGCGGATGTGGACTTTTGCGTCCATGCGGCCGGCAATCTTTTTCACCGCCGCCTCAATTTTCTCCCGCGGGCCGAATTTGATGGCCGCCACCAGATCCGACTCCTCCTGCTGGTCAAACTGCAGCTTTCCCCGGTTCACCGGCTCCACATCATTGATATAGATCACTCCGCCGTCCCCCACAATGGCCTTGTAGCCCAGGGCGTCCACCGCTGACTGGTAGGAACGGCCCATGTTTCCCAGGGATGAACAGCTTGACCCCACTCCCATGGTCACCGACACCTCCAGAACCTTGCGGCACTCCTTGCAGATGTCGTTTAGCTGCTCAATCAGTCCGGTCTGGGTGTTGCTCTCATCGATGGCGGCAATGAGCACCATCTCTCTGGAGGAGTTGAAAATCACAAAACGGCAGTAGGGTTTCAGCTTCTCCTCCATCATCTGCTTTACGGAAATGGGGATCAGCTCCCGCTCCTGATGCAGGGAGCTGGTGCCGGCTCCGTGCTCTTCCTCCGGTTCCGCATGGATTACAGCCACCACCCACTTTTCCGCTCCCAGAATATCCAGCTCATACTCTTTCAGCTTTTCCTCCGCTGTCTCCGCCGGGATGCCGCCTCCCACCAGGCTGTTCAGGAAATGCTCCCGCATCACCGGCAGGCTGGCCACATACCGTTCCCGCAGAAGGTCCACGTCCCGGCGCATTTCAATCTCCTCATCCAGGTTTTTCCGGATTTTTTTCAGAATAGCCGTCATCTCCTCCACGTTCACCGGCTTTAAAATGTACTCTGTCACATTCAGCTTGATAGCCCGTTGTGCATACTCAAAATCATCATAGCCGGAAAAAATCACCACTTTGATGGAAGGGTATCTCTGATGGATTTTCTCCGTCAGAGTCAGTCCGTCCATGTAGGGCATGCGGATGTCGGTGACCACCACATCCGGCTCCAGAAGCTCCAGTTTTTCCAGAGCCTCCTCTCCGTTTTCCGCATCTCCCACCACCTCAAAGCCGGCGGCCGTCCAGTCGATTTTCTTGATAATGCTCTTACGCACCTCCTCCTCGTCGTCCACCAGCATGATCTTATATAAACCCATATTCTGCAATCCTCCAATACCTTATCAGACCGTCGTCTGTAATTTCTCATCTCTTCCGGCCCGGCGGCCGGCATCTGCCAGGATCTTCCTGGCATGCCAGCCGGTCTGCGGCGGCTGCCGGCTGACAGCGGCAGCCGGCGGAATCTTTCCCGTTGCGGCAGTCAGCCGGCATCCGTCAGAATCCGGCCGCAAACACGGCGGCAGCAGCGGCCATCTGCCACAGCTCCGCCCGCTGGAGGAAATAACCGGCCAGATCTCCGGTCATCCCTCCGAATTCCTTTAAGGCCATGCGGCGGTAGGAAAAAAACACCGCTGCCGCGGCGGCCGTACAGGCACAGGCCGCTTTCCATCCCCCGGCGGCTGCCATCAGACATACTGCGGCAATCCCGTAAACCGCCATAGTTCCCTGCACCGACCGCTCTGCGGCGCTGCGGGAAAAAGAAGCGGCCAGTCCATCCTTTTTCGCTTTTGGAAAAGACACTACGGCCCAGCCGGACAGAGCCCGGCTCATGGTGAAAATCCCCGCCGTCACTCCCACTTTTTCTCCGGGAATCATGCTGAAGACTGCGGCAAAGCCCAGCAGGTACATCCCGCACCGGATCACCGCAAAGGCCCCTGTATGGGGATCTTTTAAAATTTCCAGCTTTTTTTCCCGGTCTCCGTAGGAGCATCTGGCATCCGCCGTGTCCAGATATCCGTCCATGTGGATGCCTCCGGTGACTGCCAGGGGAATCAGCACGCCGATGCATACCCTGGCTGTCTCCGGCAGCTCCAGAAAGGCGGCCGCCCACCCGAACAGCACATAGACGCCGCCGATCACCAGCCCGATGAGTGGGAAAAAGCACAGCGCATATTTCATCCCCTCATCTGTCCACGAAACTTCGGGCATGGGGATCTTTGAGTACATGGAAAAGGCTATGATCAGACTGTGCAGCCATTTCACAGGACCTCCCCCTCCTCTCTTTCCGGCCCCTTCTGCTCCAAAGGGATACCAAACACCACTTCCGTCACCCGTTTAGCCATTCCTGCCAGGCGGACGTTCAGCCGCCCCAGCACCTCCATATAGTCCATGGTTTCCCGGCTGTAAACCGTCCCGTCGGAAAAAATCTCGTTGGTCACCACCACCACGTCCGCCGCCTGATCCAGAATGCGGAGAATCCCGGCAAAAATCCGCTCCTCCGTCTGCCGTTTCCACTCTTCCCGGCCCTGCAGATCCCGGTCTTCCCGGAAAAATTCATTGGCCGTCAGATTGGAAAGACACTCGATGAGAACGGCGCTGCCAGGCTCCACCCTGGCCTGATCCAGGTCCAGGGGACATTCCAGGGTCTCAAACCCTTTTCCCTCTCTCATCCGCCTGTGGCGCCGGATTCTCTCCCGGCACTCCTCATCCCACGGCATCATGGTGGCGATGTAATACCTCTTTTCAGACCCCAGGGAAAGAATCTGATCTTCCGCGTACCGGGATTTTCCGCTGCCGCTTGCGCCGGTCACCACCCTAAGCATGGGAAAACTCCTGATATTCCTCCAGGGAATTTTCCTGAAACGTGCTCATCCGGCTGTAGACGTCCGCCGCCATCTGAAACAGAGGCAGAGCAGCCACGGCCCCCGTTCCCTCGCCCAGGCACATACCGGCCCGGATCACCGGCTTCAGGCCCAGGACGTTCAACACCATCTCTCCCGCCGGCTCCGCCGAAACATGAGAGGCCAGCATATAGTCCACACAGCCGGGGCACAGCCGCTCCGCCGTCAGAGCAGCCACAGCGGAGATAAATCCGTCCACCACAATGGGAACGCCGTATACAGCTCCTCCCAGAAACACGCCGGCCAATCCGGCGATATCCAGGCCGCCCACTTTTTTCAGCACGTCCACCGGATCCTTCCAGTCCGGCCGGTGAAAGGCAATGGCTCTCTCAATCACCTGAATCTTCCTTTTCAGGGCTTCATCACTCAGTCCGGCCCCTCTTCCGGTGACCTCCGCCGCCTCCTTTCCCAGAAGGACGGCTGCCACCGCGCTGCTGGTGGTGGTATTGCCGATTCCCATCTCGCCGGTGGCAATGATGCGGCAGTCTTTCTCTTTCAGCCGTTTCACTTCGTCCATTCCCACCTGGATGGCGGCTCTCGCCTCCGCTTCCGTCATGGCCTCCTCCCTGGCAAAATTTCCGGTTCCGGCCATGATCCTGCGGGAGCGCAGGGGGTACACGCGGCCGCAGTCCTCCAGACTGCCGGCGACTCCCACATCCACGGGCACCACTTCCGCCCCCGCCCGCTCAGCCATAATGCACACGCTGGCGTTTCCCTTCGTAAAGTTTCTCGTCACTGCGGCGGTCACTTCCTGTCCCGTCTGGCTGACGCCCTCAGCCACCACGCCATTGTCGGCGCACATGATCACCACCGCTTTTTTCTCCAGGTTCACATCCGGGCTTCCTGTCATCCCGGCAATTTTGATAATGTCCTCCTCCAGCACTCCCAGGCCGTGGAGCGGCTTTGCGATATGATTCCAGCGGTACGCCGCCTCCTCCATCGCCTTCTGATCCGGTTTTCTGATCTCTGTCATCTCAGATATTCCTTTCTGTCAGATTTTCTTTTCTGAACGTTCTGCATTTCCTCATAAATTCCTCCGGGACTGCCGGATTTGAGGGGTAGTACAGATGGGGAAAGCCGGCGGTCACCGCTCCGGACCGCTCCATGCAGTCCCAGCTTCTGCCGTTTCCCGGCTTGACCGCCCGGCAGAAATTCCCGTTTTCCGTACAGTCCCAGTAGTGGAACTCATGTCCCTTCACCGGCCCTTCCGGCAGTCCCTGAAGCTCCAGATAGCCGAAACGTGTGAGCCGGCCTGCGTTTTTGCTCACGCCCTTTAAATGTCCGACCATGTCGTACATTTTCCCGTCCGCGCCTTCCAGCTGTTCCTTCAGATATAAGAAGCCGCCGCACTCAGCCATCACCGGAAGTCCCCGCCCGGCCGCCCGGCGCACACTCTCCCGCATGGAGGCGTTTTTCTCCAGCTCTCCGGCGTGAAGCTCCGGATAGCCTCCGCCCAGAATCAGGCCGCAGATGCCTTCCGGCAGTTTTTCATCCCGCAGCGGGCTGAATTCCACCAGCTCAGCCCCCATTTTTTCCAGCATTCGCAGGTTTTCTCCGTAGTAAAAGCAGAAAGCCTCATCCCTGGCCACTCCCACGGGAATCCGCTCCCCGCCGGCAGCCGCCTTTGGCCCAGGTGTCTTTTGTCCTCCCGGCATATGTGCGTCATACACGGACAATTCTTCACATTTCTCCGCCAGCAGGAGCAGCCGGTCCAGATCCAGGCGCCGCTCCATCTCCTCCGCCAGCCGCTCCAGAGACTCCTCCAGCCGCTTCACCTCTCCCGGCATCACCAGCCCCAGATGGCGGCTCTCCAGATGAAGATCTTTCAGTTCCGGCAGACAGCCCAGGAAAGCAGCTCCCGTCTCCTCTATGGGACCTCTCAGCCGCTCCGCCATCATGGGGCTGGTGCGGTTGACAATCACTGCCTCAATCCGGCTGTCCTTCTGAAATTCCCGAAACCCCTTTACCAGGGCCGCCAGGGAAAGGCCGGCGCCCCTGCCGTTGATCACCAGCACGGCGGGCGTCCCGGTGATGGAAGCGATGTCATAGGAGCTGGCCCGGACAGAATTTCCCCCCAGGCCGTCATAATACCCCATTACTCCTTCTATCACCGTCATCCCGCAGTCCGCCGTCTCTTTTCCCACCCGTTTCCGGATTTCCTCCGGGGTGGAGAAATAGGAGTCCAGGTTTCCGCTCTCAATTCCCAGCACGGACCGGTGAAACATGGGATCAATGTAGTCCGGGCCGCATTTGTAGGAACGGCAGGACAGACCCCTTTTTTTCAGGGCCGTGAGCAGGCCGCAGACCAGAAGGGTCTTTCCGCTGCCGCTGCCCGGCGCTCCTACGAGGATTCTTCCGCCCATGGACTCTCCTCCCCTCCAAATGAGATAATGTACACCGGATTCTGCCCCGTCATCAGATGATATCCGCCCACAGACCGGCTTCTGGCAGCCTGGATGGACACGATCTCTCCATCCAGATTTTCCTCTTTTAAATAGGAAACCAGCTCTCCCAGACTCTCCAGGGAAATGGCGTTGGCCACCACCCGGACAGCCGGGTTTCTGCGGCGAAGGGCGTCCAGAATCTCTCTCATCCGCCCGGAAGTTCCCCCTAAAAAAACGTGGGTGGGATCCGGCAGGCCGCTTAAAACGTCCGGCGCTTCCCCGGCGACGGCGGTCACATTCTCCCGGCGGAACTTTTCCACATTTTTCCGGATCAGCTCCAGCGCTTCCGGCTTTTTTTCCACCGCATACACCTGTCCGTCCGGGAGAAAGAAGGATGCCTCCACCGACACAGAGCCGGTGCCGGCGCCGATATCCCACAAAACCGAATCCGGTCTCAGCTCCAGTTTTGAGAGGGATACCGCCCGCACTTCACTTTTCGTCATAGGGACCTTTCCCCGGATCATCCACTCGTCTCTCACTGCTCATCCTCCTCAATCCAGACCACTGCCAGGGAGGCAAACTGCTCCCCGGCCAGTTCTTCCGGTGTTCCCGTCACAATCCGCTCCCGGCCGGTTCCCAGATTTTCTCCCACGGAAACCGTCACGGGAAGCCCGGACAGCTCCCTGCAGATCTGCTCCGCCCGGCAGTCGCCGCCGGTGAGCACAAACACCTTCCGGCTCTTTTCCGCCAGCCCTCTCACGTCCCAGTCCCGGCCGTGGCGGCTGGCGATGGCCGCATCCTCCCAGCTCTTTCCCAAAGCGGCCGCCATCCGGGACAGGGAGGAGATGCCGGGAAGAATCTGAATTTCCCAGTTTTTCCCCTTTCCGACCTCTCTTAAAAATCCGGCCGTCCCGCTGTAAAAACCGGTATCCCCGGAAAACAGCACGGCCGCCCGGCCGCATTCCGGATGGGCTTCCAGCCACTGAAACACCGGCCCAGGAAGGTATTCCGCCAGCATTTCCGGCCGTCTCTCCCCACCGAAACGGGCAAATACCTCCCCGGCCGCCTGCAGCATCCTGGGCGCGCCAAACACCGCCTGGCACCGAAGCAGGGCTTCCACCGCTTCCACCGTCATGGACTCAACCGTTCCCATTCCGGCTCCCGCGAGGACGAGAAGGCGGGAAGGGACTGGCTCCGGAGCTGAGACGGCCTCTTCTTTTGCTCCGGAGCCGTCCTCCAGCTTTTTCAGCCTCTCAAATGCCTCTTCCAGGCTTATGCCTTCCTCCTTTCGGGGACGGCCCACCACCACGACTCCGGCCCCTGCAGCCCGAGCTGCCTCCAGTTTTTCCTCAAAGCCCCCGGCCCGGCCGGCTTCCTTTGTCACCAGCCAGGCAGCTCCGGCCATTTTCAGCATAGCCAGATTCATCTCTGCAGAAAAAGGCCCCTGAAGAGCAAAAATATGGCTGCCGGGAAATCCCATCTTCTCGCAGCCGGCCAGCACGGAGGAGACCGGCAGTACGCGGGCAAACACCCGCTCTTTCCAGTTTTCCAGGGCCATAAACGCTCCCAATTCCTTGCTGCCTGTGGTCACCAGCACGTTCTCCGGCCGGTTTTTTAAAAATTCCGCCGCCTGACTCACAGTGTCCACCGTCACTACGGCAGGATCGCCGGCCGCCTCCGCCTTCAGGCTTCCCGCCCGCGGAGCCTCCCCCCGCAGCACCCGCAGGAGGGGCAGATTCTTCCGCCTGCAGGCCTCGCGGATATTTTCCGTCACCTGAGCCGCATAGGGGTGAGTGGCGTCCAGAACCAGAGAGGGGGCCTGAGCGTCCAGCCACTTCTCCATGGCCGCCAGGTCCATAGGGCCTGTGTGTATCTCCAGCAGGGAACCGGCCGGCAGCAGACTGGCCCCATACTCTGTGGCCACGCTCACCGCCGCCGGAATACGGCGTTCCGCGCAGAATTCCGCCAGTTTTCTTCCCTCGCTGGTTCCTCCGAATATTATAAGTTTCGTCACTTCTGTTCTCCTGTATGTATCACGATTTTCTCCGCGGCCAGGGCGGAAGTCACCTGATCTCCCTTTCGTTTTCCAGCCAGCAGATATCCGCGGCCGCCCCGCTCCAGAACAGCCGCCATGGCCGCCCGCTCACAGACGCAGTCCACTCCCGCGGTTTTCTTCACAAACTCTGAGGCGGAAAACTGACCGGGAATTTTCTCCATCTCCTCTGCGGAAAATGTGAGAAAGGGAATTCCCCACTCCTCTGCCAGGCGGATCAGCCCTTCCTCATCCCGTTTCAGGTCTGCGCTGGCAATGGCCCGCACCGCCCGCCGGTCCACTCCCGCCTCCTGCAGAGTTCTCTCCGCCTCCCGGCGCAGACGCTCCGCACAAATGCCCCTCCGACAGCCCATTCCCAGCACCACAGCCCGGGGGATCAGACGCAGCTCTTCTTTCCGCTCCTGATCCGACCAGGTGATCCGAAGAGAGACAGGGCTGAAAGGCTCCGGCGGATTATCTTCCGGAAACCGCATCTCCGACATCTCGCCTTCCGGAAACCATACCTCCGGCGGAAATAGCCCGTCTACAGGAAAATCGCTGGACAGGGCCGCGCTTTTCCCCGCCAGGATATCCGCCGACAGTTTTTTTGCCAGAACCCGGCTGCTGAGAGCGCAGCCATTCTCCGCGGCAAACACATCCACCGCAAAACGGCCATTGACATCTGTAGCCGTGGTAATCACAGGGACGGCGCCAAGGCCGGCCGCCAGCTCCCTAGCCAGGCGGTTGGCGCCGCCGGCATGCCCTGACAGTAGGGGAATCACAAAGGTTCCCTTCTCATCTGCCGCCAGCACTGCCGGATCCTGAAATTTATCCTTCACCCATGGAGCGGAAGCCCGCACGGCAATGCCGCAGGCCCCCACAAAAATCAGGGCATCCTGATCCTGAAACCGCTTTCCCGTCCAGTCCGTCAGACTTCCGCTTAAGACCTGGAATCCGTCTCCCTCCCGGAAAAACCGCTCCTGAACCCAGCCGCGGCAGTCCCAGCCGGTTCCCCGCAGAATCTCCACAATCTGCCGGTTCAGCTCCTTTCCCCGGGCGGTAAAGCTGATCACCGCCGCCCTCATGGGTGGGCCTCCCCAAACACTCCCAGGCCGTTTGAAAACATGATCACATCCATATCCAGCCGTCCTCCCGTCCAGGTTAAAATCTGTTTTCTCAGACGTCTGGCCGCAGCATCCCCTGTCCTTTTCCGGATTCCGGCCGCCTCCAGATGTTCCGCCGCCTCCTCTGTCGTGTTGGAGGCCAGGATTTTTTTCCTCAGCAGCTCATCCGCTGCCTCCGGAGCCGCATTAACCGCACAGTCCCAGAGAATCTCCATCCTTCGGTCTCCATACCGGGAATGGGTGTTTTCCACACCTCCGGCGGCTTTGATCAGCTTTCCCGCGTGGCCCGCAAACAGCCCCCGGCGAAATCCCTCTTCCGCCAGGAAAACCATGGTATCTTTCACAAAATTGCTGCATTTCACTCCCTGATCCAGGGAAATCCCCAGGTGCTCCTTTAAAAAGGCTTCCCCGTAATTTCCCGGGGTCACCACCAGGTAGTCCGCCCCTTCCACCGCCTTCATATGGATCTCCAGGCGAATGGTGGCCGTCAGGGCGGCCTCGCTCATGGGCTCCACGATCCCGGTGGTGCCCAGGACCGACAGACCTCCCAGAATCCCCAGCTTGGGATTGAAAGTCTTCTGGGCCAGAGTTTCTCCCTCCGGAATCTCTACTGTCACCAGGAGAGGTGCCTCAAAGGACAGGGCCTCCCGTACCTGGTCCACGGCCTCCCAGATCATTTCCCGGGGGACGGGATTGATGGCCGCCTTTCCCACCGGACAGGAAAGGCCGGGCTTTGTCACCCTGCCCACCCCCGTTCCTCCTTCTATGTAAATGCCGGGATAGTCCCCGGAACAGTACCAGGCCGGATCCGGAGTTTTTCCGGCACACCGCACCGACGCGCAGATCATGGTTCCGTCCGTCACGTCCGGATCGTCTCCGGCATCCTTTTTCACGCCGAAACGGACTCCCGCCTCTGCCTCTCCCAGATATTCCACCGGAAGCCGGGCTGCAGTTCCCTTTTTTGTGAGTATTTCACAGCAGTTTTTCCGCTCTCCCCCGCAGAGCAGCCACGCGGCGGCCTGAGCCGCCGCGGCTGCACAGGTTCCCGTGGTGTAGCCGCTTCTCAGCCGCTGTTCCATGGGGCATCTCCTCCTTCCGGCACATTCATGCCTACCATTATAGGAGATTTTCTCCGTTCTTGCAATCGTTGTTTCCGGAGAGGGAGCTGAGGGCTTCCTTCTTCATCTCCTTCTTTCTCTTTGTGATCAGGCCGCCGATCCGCCCGCTCTCCTTTGCCGTCAGGCTTCTCCAGCCCCCTTCCATCACTTTATCTCCCAGCCCCAGCTCCGCGGCGATTTCAAACTTCAGCATCTCCTCCGGCTTTAAATTTCTGGGATCAAATCCCTTTTTATTTTTCTTTTCAGACATAACAGGGCATACTCCTTTCCGTTTTCGTACTAAGAGTATGCCCCTGTCCGGCCTTTCCTATTCAGTTTCCTTTCCGGAAACGGGAAACTTACGCTCCCCGTTTTCTTCTCAGTATCTCCTCCTCGGCATAATGATGGCCGCTACAATGTAAGCGAACAGCCCCGGGCCGCTGAACAGCAGAATGGCCCAGATCAGCCGGACGATGGTGGGATCAATGTTGAAATACTCTCCCAGTCCGCCGCAGACTCCGCAGATCACCTTGTTTTCATCGGAACGATACAGCCGTTTCTCCATAACTCTTCCTCCTATTCTTCAAAAGATATGTCCATACTGCCCACACCGCAGTTTAATTTCATCATTTTTGTTCCTGTTCCCGCGGGGAATCCCAGGTCCCCGTTCCCGTTCTGAAACGGACCGGAATAGCTTTCGCCGTCCAGGATAACGGTTCCCATGCTGCAGTCCACTTCGTAGGAAAAATCCTCCAGGCTGCCCAGAATATCCATCTCCAGGCTGCCCACTCCGCAGTCTGCCTCCAGAAGGGATGCCACGTCCGCCTGGTCTATGTTTAAATATCCCACTCCCACGTCGGCCCGCATCCTGTCTGCCTCCAGGCTGCTGATCTCCCCGTATCCTGCCCCTGCGTCCAGATTTATCTCATCTGCCCGCAGGGCATCTGCCTCCACATAACCGGCTCCCAGATCCAGGTCTACAGATTCAAACCGGTATCCTGCCGGAACCGTGATCTCCACCTGGCACTCCCGATCGTGCTGATTGCTGCGAAAACCATCCAGAAAGCCTTTCGCCTTCCCGTCCATTATCGCCCGGCCGCCGTCTTCTCCTGCATCAATCTCCAGGCGGTTTCCATCCTGCCGGCAGAAAGCTCTGCCGTAAGAATCGGCGATCCGCACATTCATCCGGTCCGTGTCTCCCTCCCGGATAAACAGGCTGCCTTTCCTCACTTCCGCGTCCAGCTCCGTAATACCGTCAAACGAGCACTCCTCTGCCCCTTCCCAGTCTCCGCTTCCGTATCCCTGGCCTCTTCCATTGTGGTAGTGAATCATCTGATTTCTCATAATCCGTGGAAAACTGGCTCCGGCCACCGAAGCGGCGGTGATCACCACTACTCCCAGCACAATACATACAATTCCGGCAATACTTGTCACCATGGCGAATTTTTTCATGCTCTGCTCCTTCCTCTGTGAACCAGACGGTTGCATCCGTCCAGGATTTTCCGGAATATGGCGGGCACCAGCTTTCCGTAGAACCAGACAGACAGCACCAGAAGCAGCAGCCCGAGTCCCACAGCAACCAGCCCGGCCCCGATAAACAGGGCCCCCGTCACCCCGTCAGCAAACAGATAAACGCCTCCGCCCACCATGGCGGCGATTCCGCCGATGAGACAGGCCACTGCCCCCAGGGCGACGCAGAAGAAAATCACCAGTATGGTAAAGGCGATGCCTGCAGCTACGCTGAGCACTCCGCCTCCCACGCTGAACACCACCGGGGCCGCCACAATGATAAGCACTGCCCACAGCACAATCTTCAGCGTCCGGTTCATGCCGCTGTCCGCCGGCTTTCCCGCATTTCCGCCGCGAACATCGTCTTGCGGCCCGCGCTCCCCCTTCTCCGCCTCTGTCTTCTGTCCGGAATCCGTTTCCGTCCCATTGGGACCGGTCTGTCTTTTCTGAACCTCGTATCCGGGATCCCGGAAGCGCTCGTCCCCGTATCCCGTCTCCGTAAATTCTCCGCCTTCTTCCATATTTCCGCTGATGCTGGCGCGGATCATGGCCGCCACCCGTTCCGGACTTCCAAACTCCCGCAGCACCTTCTCCTCATTTTCCGGACCGGCCTCATCCAGATAATCTCTGTAGTAGGCCAGGGCATCTGATTTTTCTTCTTCCCCAATATCCTGAAGCAGGTATTCCAGCTCTCTCATAAATGTTTCTCTGCTCATCAGACCGCCACCTCCAAAATTCCAGTAATCTTTTTTGAGTAGATCATCCATTCCCCCTGGTACAGATTCAGCTGTGCCCTTCCCTTTTCCGTGATCTTGTAATACCTCCTGTTTCTCCCGTCGATTGCTCTGTCATAAACTTCCAGACACTCCTCCTTCTGAAGTCTGCGGAGAACCGGATACAGAGTGGACTCGGAGATATCAATGGCTTCTCTCACGTCCTGGGTAATCTTGTACCCGTAGGTTCCCTCCCGCTCTCTGGACACGACCGCCAGGACGATGGCGTCCAGCAGGGCGGCGCCTGTGTTAAATACCATGCGACGCACCTCCTGATATAATATTAGACTTTATCTGATATTATTTTTTGTTTGATATTATACACTGTATAATATCTTGATATAATATTATATAGCATATAATATTATATCTGTCAATACAGCTATGATCGGATAGGGAAAGTTCCTTCCCCTATCCGATTCGCGATACCACAGGCAGCTCACAGCAGAGCTGTTCGCTGTCCGTTGCCCGGCAAATGTCCGCCCCAAGCTGGCGGCCGCTTGCCGGGCGTATCGCGCAAA
>DXBC01000078.1 GCA_019116745.1 Candidatus Lachnoclostridium stercorigallinarum | reverse complement strand
AGAAGGCCGGCAGGCCGGATTGCGAATGCAGGTCGGATCGCATGAGTGCGCAGCACGGAGCGGTCCGAGGGCTTTCATGGTTCGTGGTGTCCGCGTTAGCGGGCACGGAGGTTTGCGCGATACGCCCGGCGGACGGGAGGAGGCGTCCGGAGATTGCAGGGACACTCTTTTTTGTATATAATAGAGTGGAAATTTACAGAGAAAGCCGGGGAGAAGTATGGGAGCGGGGGAAGAAAAAATCATAACCATATCGGTGAGAAATCTGGTGGAGTTTGTGCTCCGCTCCGGAGATTTGGACAATCGAAGGACATCCTCTGCGGAAAAGGATGCCATGCAGGCTGGGAGCCGCATTCACCGGAAGATTCAAAAGAGCATGGGAGCAGGGTATCAGGCGGAGGTGAAACTCTCCTGTCAGATGAGGGAAGGGGAGTTTGTCTTTCGGGTGGAAGGACGGGCGGATGGAATTCTCACAGAAGCCGGCGGGGTGACCATTGACGAGATCAAAGGGGTTTACCGCAGCCTGTTCCGCATAGAGGAGCCGGAGCCGGTTCATATGGCCCAGGCTATGTGCTACGCCTATTTTTACAGCAGGGAGAAGGGGCTGTCTTCCATTGGAATCCAGGTTACCTACTGCAGCCTGGAGACGGAGGAGACTCGCAGATTCCGGGAGGAAAAGTCCTTTGAGGAGCTGGAAGAGTGGTTTCGCGGACTGCTTCACGAATATGTGAAATGGGCCAGATATCTGTACAGTCACGGTCTGAAAAGGGACGCTTCCATTCGGGATCTGCCCTTTCCCTATCCTTACAGGGAGGGGCAGAAAGAGCTGGCGGTGGCTGTTTACCGCAGCATTGCCAGAAAACGGAATCTTTACATCCAGGCCCCCACAGGCATCGGAAAGACGCTGGCGGTGATTTATCCGGCCCTCAAGGCAGTGGGGGAGGGACTGGGGGAGAAAATCTTTTATCTGACGGCCAAAACCATTACCAGAACCGTGGCGGAAGAGACCTTTCATCTTCTGGGGGAGAAGGGGCTTTACTATACCACGGTGACGGTGACGGCAAAAGAGAAACTGTGCGTTCTGGAGAAGCCGGACTGCAATCCCCAGGCCTGTCCCAGGGCGGCCGGGCATTTTGACCGGGTCAACGATGCGGTGTACGACATTATTCATCAGGAGAGGGAGATTACCCGCCAGGTGATTCTGGAATATGCGGAAAAGTATCAGGTCTGCCCCTTTGAGTTCTGCCTGGACATCACCAACTGGTGCGACGGAATTATCTGCGACTATAACTATGTGTTCGATCCCAATGTAAGGCTGAAGCGATATTTTGCGGAGCGGGCGGAAGGGGAATATCTGTTTCTGGTGGACGAGGCCCACAATCTGGTGTCCAGAGCAAGGGAGATGTACAGTGCAGCCCTGGTAAAGGAAGATGTGCTGGCGGCCAGGCGGCTGGCAAAGGGGAAGAGTCCGCGCCTGGTAAAGGCCCTGGACTGGTGCAACCGGCTGATGCTGGAGATGAAGCGGGAGTGTGGGGAATGGGAGATTCTGGAGAGTGTGGCTCCCCTGATGCAGACGGTGTCCGGCATCTGCGGGGAGCTGGAGGAGCTGCTGGAAGAACCGGCTTTTGACGGGAGAGAGGAGCTGCTGGAGTTTTATTTCCAGGTCCGTGATTTCTCCATGATTTATGAGCTGACGGACGACTGCTACCGGATGTATTCCCAGATCCGGGAGGACGGCAGCTTTATGGTGCGCCTGTTCTGCGTGGATCCATCGGGAAATCTGTCAGCCTGTTTAAAACAGGGGAATGCAGCCATATTTTTTTCAGCTACCCTTCTGCCGGTCAACTACTACAAGGAGCTGCTCAGCGGAAATAAGGAGG
This sequence comes from Candidatus Lachnoclostridium stercorigallinarum, assembly GCA_019116745.1. Classification (GTDB taxonomy): domain Bacteria; phylum Bacillota; class Clostridia; order Lachnospirales; family Lachnospiraceae; genus Lachnoclostridium_A; species Lachnoclostridium_A stercorigallinarum. Next base: position 9,832 of record DXBC01000078.1, on the reverse strand, counting down.
AGTATGCGGTATACGCCAACTCTCCCTTCAAACAGGAAAATCGTCTGCTGATCGCCGCTTCCGACGTGAGCAGCAGGTATGTGAGAAGAAACAGGAGTGAGTACGAAAAAGTGGCGGAGTACATCCGCAGGATTACCTCGGGAAAGGCGGGAAATTACATGGTTTTCCTGCCGTCCTATCAGTATATGGATCATGTGGCGGAGATTTTTCAGGAACGGGAGCAGGATTTTGACTGGATCCGGCAGAAAAGCCGCATGGGAGAGCGGGAGAGGGAAGAGTTTCTGGAGCAGTTCGAGCTGGAGAGGAGCCGGCCCTTTGTGGCCCTCTGCGTCATGGGCGGCGTCTTTTCCGAGGGAATCGATCTGAAGGCGGAGAGGCTTATCGGGGCGGTGATTGTGGGCACCGGACTGCCTCAGGTGAATACGGAACAGGAAATTTTAAAGAGGTATTTTGATGAGAAAGGCAGGCGGGGATTTGATTTTGCCTACCAGTATCCAGGTATGAACAAGGTGCTGCAGGCTGCCGGGCGGGTAATCCGGACGGGAGAAGACTGCGGCGTGATCGCTTTGCTGGACGAGCGTTTTCTTTACGCCGGCAGCCGCAGCCTGTTTCCAAGGGAATGGAACGACTGCCGGGTGGTGAACCTGGAAAATGTGGAAAAGACGGTAAAAGATTTCTGGGCCGGAAGAGAGGGTGTCAGTGAAGCATCTCCATAAACTGTCTGGCCGCCTGGGAGATGGGCAGGTTTTCGTTGTATGCCACCACGATCTGACGCCTGGGGAGCTGTTCCTCCAGATTCAGGACGAACAGCTCTCTGTCGTTTCCGGGAATGCAGAAATCCGGTACAAACGCGATTCCCAGGCCGATTCTGGCCAGATCGATGAGCAGGTCGTTGCTGGTGAGCTCGATTTCCGGCACCAGATCCAGCTGATGCTTCTGAAACATATGGTGAAGGAATTCACTTGTGGTACTTTTGCGGTCCAGCATGAGGATGGGATAAGTCTGCAGATCCTGCAGGCTTATTTTTTTGCCCTGGAGAGGAAAATATTCCCGGCTGGCCACGAATACGTCGGAAAATTCTTTCAGGGGCCGGATGCTGTTGGCGTTGGAGAGACTGGAATTGGGGTAGTTGGTGATGATGAAATCCACCTGTCCGTTTTCCAGCATTTTCGCGCAGGCAATAGAGGTCTGGTTGGCTACCTTAATGTGGACGTTGGGATATTTCCGGTGAAATTCCTGAAAAAAGGGCACCAGATAGTAGCGGCAGATGGTGTCGCTGGCGCCGATGCGCAGCTGTCCTCCGTTTAAGGTATTGGCCTCCAGGAGCTGATTTTCTCCCCGGCGAATCAGGTTCATGGCCGGTTCGATGTGTTTGAACAGGATTTCTCCTTCCGGCGTCAGCTGTACCTTTTTGGTGCTGCGGATGAACAGAGGCTGGTTCAGCTTTTTTTCCAGAACCTTGATGGACTGGCTCACTGCGGACTGGGAGATAAAAAGCTGTTTGGACGCCTCAGAGAAGCTCAGGGTCACAGCGACGTGATAAAATACTTTGTATAATTCATAATTGATATCCATTATTAGTCCTCCTTATAACATGCCATGATTTTAGCACAATACAGAAGGTTTGGGAAGAGAAAAATAGAGAGAGGACGGGACTGGTGTGCTGCATTAATCCTTTAATGTACAAAATTAAGTACAATTTTAAAAAGTGATTGCAATTAGCAGCTAATCCTTTTATACTCTTAACATCATTCATTTGCTTTACCAGAGCATAGCGCCGGCGCGTTGGTGCTTTGGCCTGTTAAATACACAGAGCCTGAGAACTGCCGGACAGACGGATATGGGAAAGCGGGATCGCCGGATCCGGCGGTTCAGAAAAAACTCGCATCTGCGAAAGAAGAAAGAGGGAATTGGTATGAGTGAATTTGTTTTGTGGACCCCGTTGTTTTCATTTCTGATTTTTGTGCTGTTCTTTTCCGTGGGTGACTGGGTCAGCAACCTGACGAAATCGAAAGTCTCCGGTATGCTGATTGCCATGCTGCTGTATCTGGTCGGATTCCAGACCGGTATTATCCCAGCCTCCTCCATCGATGATACGGGACTGACGGCGCTGGCCAGCAATTTCGCCATTATGCTGATTCTGGTGGGCATGGGTACCATGATCCATATTAAACAGCTGATGGCTCAGTGGAAAACCGTTGTGGTAGCTCTGGTAGGTCTGGTGGGACTGGCTCTCTGCTCCTTCACTGTCAGCAGCTGGCTGTTCGGCCGTGAGTGGGCTCTGTGCGCTTCCGCTCCCATTTCCGGAGGCATCATCGCCGGACAGATGACTTCCCAGGCAGCCCTGGATGCGGGACGGGCGGATCTGGCGGCCTTCGCCATGCTGGTAATCGGATGTCAGGGCTTTGTGGGTATTCCCATCTGCAACTTTTTCGTCCGCAAGTACTGCAACGGAGTTCTGGCCGGATCCATTCAGATGGGTGAGATTATTGAGGTAAAAGAGGAGAAGGCAAAGAAGAAGCTGTTTGACTTTGGCTGGATGTCCGGAGATAATACCATCATGTTTAAGATGGCTCTGGTAGGCTGGCTGGGCTATCTGGTTTCCTTGGCATGTTCCGGAATCCCGATTATCTCCAACCTGACCAACGCTAATATCATGTACCTGGTTATGGGTATTGTGTTCTGCGTGATGGGCTTTCTTCCGGCCAACGCCCATGTGAAATCCCATATCAACGGCTTCCTGATGCTGGCAGTGCTTTCTGTAGTTCCCGGCAGCCTTGCAACCTTAAGCCTTGAGGATCTGATCAATATGATCTTCCCGCTGGTGGGAACTCTGATTGTGGGAGCGATCTTCGTCTGCGTATTCGGAGCCATCGCAGGTAAGGTGCTGAGGGTTCACTGGACCATTTCCTTCGCCATTGCCATCTGCTGCACCATCGGTTATCCCGGTACTCAGATCATCGTGGACGAGGTTGTCCGCAGCCTGGATTGTGATGAGAAGACAAGAGAGAGCATCTATGAACATGTACTGCCTCAGATTCTGGTATCCGGATTTACTTCCGTAACCGTGGCGTCCGTGTTCTTTGCGGGAATTATCTGTCCGCTGATCTTCTGATCGCTCTGTAAAAAACTGATAATCAGAAAGAATTTCGTTCTTGGGAAAGAAGCTGCCGCATGTCTGTGCGGCAGTTTCTTTTTAAGCAGAAATTCTGCTTCTCTGAAGTGAAACTCTACTCCTGGGCGCTCACTGCCAGCTGGTCGATTCTGGCAACCTCCTCCGGGGTGAGGACGATGTCCGCTGCCTTCGCGTTTTCTTCCAGGCGGGCCCGGCTGCGCATGCCGGGAATGGGCACCAGGTAGGGCTTTTTGTGGAGGATCCAGGCAAGAGAGAGCTGGCCCGGGGTGGCGTTCTTTTCCTCCCCCAGGACGGCCAGGTACTCAATCAGGTCGTGGTAGCGGTCCAGGTTCTGGTCGTTTACCAGGCGGCTGCGCCAGTCGTCTCTGGTAAACTGGGCTCCTTTGTGAAAGGTTCCCGTGAGCAGGCCCTTGAACATGGGAGTGTAGGCCACCCAGCCGATGCCGTGCTCTTCCAGAAAGGGGATCAGAGGCTCATGGTCCCGACGGATGATATTGTAGCCGTTTTCTACTGCCGTCACCGGGCAGACGGCGTTTGCCCTTCTCAGATACTCCTCGTTTACCTCGGAAATGCCCCAGTGAAGGATTTTTCCTTCCCGGATCAGTTCCGCCATGGTCTCTGCCACTTCCTCCGGCTCCACCTTCGGATCGATGCGGGCCTGGAAATACAGGTCGATGTAGTCGGTGTTCAGCCGTTTCAGAGACCCTTCGATGGACTTGCGGATTCCTTCCCGGCTGGAGTCGTAGAGGAGGGGCGGCACCTCCGGGTTCACGGCATAGTCAAAATCCACCCCGCATTTGGAGGCGATGACCACTTGATGGCGGATACCGGAAAGGGCCTTTCCCAGGATCTTCTCGTTGTGGTGAGGATCATCCTTGTAGCCGTAGTTTTTTGCCGTGTCAAAGAAGGTGTAGCCTACGTCCACCGCTTCCCGGATCACCCGGGCGGCTTCGTCCATGTCCATGGGTGTTCCTGTGGCGTGGGACATTCCCATACATCCCATGCCGATGGCAGATACTTCCAGATTTCCCAGTTTTCGTTTTTTCATTATGATACCTCCTGTCAGGTCCCGGCAGAATCACAGGAAAGAGTTTCTGCGGTGAAATGGTTTGCTGTGTCTTTCTGTCTCTATCTGTCTCTATCATATCCTGACGGAAGATATATGTCCAATACTTGATTTGACTGCATTAATGATGCCTGAAAGGCATGAATTTAAAAAGGGACAGGGACAGTCCGTCTCTTGAAAAATTCCTGTATACCCGTTATACTGGAAAAGCAAAGGAGTGAAACATATGCACGATGATTTTTACCAGATGTATCTGGAGGAGCTGGAGGCTGTGGCAGAGGCCGGGCCGGAGGAGGAGCGGATTCTCCTTGAGCGGCTGGCAGCCGGTGAGGCGGAGGCAGCCGGAAGGCTCATAGAAGGCAATTTAAAGCGTGTTCTGGAGTACGCGAAGGCGTATGACGGCCGCGGTCTCCCGGTAAACGACCTGGTGCAGGAGGCCAATATGGCCCTGACCGCTCTGGCGGCGGAGTGGGGCGGTCTGCAGGCGGAAGGAGACGGCGCCGGAGGAAAAACTGCGGGAGAGAGTTTTCAGGAGATTCTCCGCCGCCGGGTGCGGGAGAGTATTGAGGCAGCTCTGGAAGAGCAGAAGCGGGAGGCGGAGATCGAGGAGAATGTGACCGCCAGGGTCAACGTACTCCAGGAGGTATCCCGGGTGATGGCGGCCGAGCTGGGCCGGGAGGCCACGGTGGACGAGCTGGCAGAAAAAATGAAGATGACGGCGGAGGAGATCCGCGACATTATGAAAATAACTCTGGATGCAGTAAATGTGGAGACGGCGGCAAAAATGAATCTGGACGGGGCGGACGGCTCTGCTCCGGAGGAAGAATGACTGAGGACAAAAGAATGAAGCTGTATCTCATTCGCCATGGCCAGACTGACTGGAACGTGGCAGGAAAGATTCAGGGATGTCACGACATCCCTTTAAATGAAACAGGAAAAAAGCAGGCCCGGTATCTGGCCCAGGGAATGGAGAAACGCCCGGTGACCCGCGTTTACTCCAGCCCCCAGCTTCGGGCTCTGGAGACGGCCAATGCCATTGCCGCCAGTCAGGGAGTGGAGGTGACTACGCTCCCCGGCCTGCGGGAGGTGGAATTCGGCGACTGGGAAGGAATGAGCTGGAAGGAGATCCAGGAGAGTGATCCGGAGAGGTATGCCCAGTGGGTGGAGACTCCCGCCGAGGTGACGCCTCCCGGCGGAGAGTCCAGGGCTCAGATTTATGAGCGGATCGGTCAGGCCGTAAATACTATTATAGAAGAAGGGGAAGGAGACGTGGCGGTGGTGTCCCACGGGGCGGCCCTGGTCTACGCCGTCTCCTATATGTTCCGCAACGAGGTGGGGCCTCACGATGAGATCATTGTAAAAAATGTGAGCATTACCACTGTGGAGTATGACCGGGAGACGGGCCATTTTCACATGATCCAGGAAAATGATTTGAGCCACCTGCCTCCGGAGGTAAAGGGACAGGGAGCCGAATCTCCCACCATCACCTTTTGATTAACAGAACTAATTTATATGATAAGATATATTAATTTTACTTATTATGTACCGGCGTGCTATGATATGGGCAGATGATGAAAATCGTTTCATCTGCCCATTTTTCATTACCGGGAGAATTGAAAGAAACCAGGAGGAGGTCTGCCGGCAGGCGGGCCGGATGTTCAGACAGGACAGGAGGAACCCTATGAGCGTAAAGAGGGTATATGTGGAGAAGAAACCGGAGTATGCTGTGAAGGCGAAGGAACTTCGGGAAGAAATTGAAAATTATCTGGGAATCAGCACGGTGACAGACGTCCGGGTACTGATCCGTTACGATATGGAAAATCTTTCGGACGAGGTGTACCGGGCGGCCCTGGGCACTATTTTCTCTGAGCCGCCGGTGGACGACTGCTATGAGATGACGTTCCCGAAACAGGAGGGAGATACGGTGTTTTCCGTGGAATACCTTCCGGGACAGTTTGACCAGAGAGCAGACTCTGCCGAGCAGTGCGTGAAGCTGCTGAATGAGAATGAGGAGCCGGTGATCCGCACCGCCACTACCTACGTGATTTCCGGGGAGCTGACTGGCGAGCAGACGGCCGCCATCAAGTCCTTCTGCATCAACCCGGTGGATTCCGGAGAGGCTTCAGAGGAGATTCCCGCCACTCTGGTGACGGAATTTGAGACGCCGGAGGATGTGAAGATCCTGGATGGATTCTGCGGCCTGGGAGAGAAGGAGCTGGAAGAGCTGTACCGCTCCTTTAACCTGGCCATGACTTTTAAGGATTTCCGCCATATCCAGAACTATTATATAAATGAGGAAAAGAGAAACCCGTCTGTGACGGAGATCCGGGTGCTGGACACTTACTGGTCCGATCACTGCCGCCACACCACTTTCTCCACGGAGTTAAAGAATGTGACTTTCACCGACGGGGATTACCGGAAGCCTATTGAGGATACCTATCATCAGTATCTGGCGGACCGGGAAGAGGTATATCAGGGCCGGGCGGATAAATATGTCTGCCTTATGGATCTGGCCCTCATGGCCATGAAAAAGCTGAGAGCGGAGGGAAAACTCCAGGACATGGAGGTGTCTGAGGAGATCAACGCCTGCAGCATTGTGGTGCCGGTGGAAATCGACGGCGTCACTGAAGAGTGGCTGGTCAATTTTAAAAACGAGACCCACAACCATCCCACGGAGATCGAGCCTTTCGGAGGCGCGGCCACCTGCCTGGGAGGAGCCATCCGGGATCCTCTCTCCGGCCGGACCTATGTGTACCAGGCCATGCGGGTGACGGGAGCGGCTGATCCCACCAGGCCTCTCTCTGAGACTTTAAAGGGCAAGCTGCCCCAGAAAAAGCTGGTGACGGGAGCAGCTCACGGCTACAGCTCCTACGGCAATCAGATCGGTCTGGCCACCGGTTATGTGAAGGAGATTTATCATCCCGGTTACGCGGCAAAGAGAATGGAGATCGGAGCGGTCATGGGTGCGGCTCCCAGAAAGAACGTGATCCGGGAGACCTCTGATCCGGGAGATGTGATTATCCTTTTAGGCGGCCGCACCGGCCGTGACGGCATCGGCGGAGCCACCGGCTCCTCCAAAGTGCACACGGAGGAGTCCATCAAGGTCTGCGGCGCTGAGGTGCAGAAGGGAAATGCCCCCACGGAGCGGAAGATCCAGAGAATGTTCCGCCGCCCGGAGGTGAGCCGGATCATCAAAAAGTGCAACGATTTCGGCGCGGGCGGAGTGTCCGTGGCCATCGGAGAGCTGGCACCCGGCCTGGTGATCGACCTGGACAAGGTTCCGAAGAAATACGCCGGCCTGGATGGCACGGAGATCGCCATCTCCGAGTCCCAGGAGCGGATGGCCGTGGTGGTGGATCCAAAGGATGCGGACCGTTTCCTGGCCTATGCGGAGGAGGAAAACCTGGAGGCGGTGACGGTGGCGGAGGTGACGGCAGAGCCCCGTCTGGTGATGAACTGGAGAGGAACTACCATTGTGAACATCAGCCGTGCGTTTCTGGACACCAACGGCGCCCATCAGGAGGCGGATGTGACCCTGGAAGTGCCGGATCGGGAAGGAAACCTGTTTGAGCGCAGGGATGTGGACGATGTGAAAAAGACCTGGCTGAATATGCTGGCCTCCTTAAATGTCTGCTCCCAGAAAGGCCTGGTGGAGATGTTTGACGGTTCCATCGGCGCGGGAAGCGTCTACATGCCCTACGGCGGAAAGTATCAGCTGACGGAGACCCAGTCCATGGTGGCAAAGCTCCCGGTGCTGGAAGGCCATACGGACACGGTGACCATGATGAGCTACGGTTTTGATCCCTACCTGTCCAGCTGGAGCCCCTACCACGGAGCCGTTTACGCCGTGGTGTCCTCCATCGCCAAAATCGTGGCCGCGGGAGGAGATTACTCAAAGATCCGCTTCACCTTCCAGGAGTATTTCCGCCGGATGAGCGAGGATCCGAAGCGGTGGAGCCAGCCCTTTGCCGCCCTGTTAGGCGCCTATGCGGCTCAGATGGGCTTTGGCCTGCCCTCCATCGGCGGAAAGGACAGCATGTCAGGAACTTTCAACGATGAAGAGCACGGGGAGATCAATGTGCCTCCTACCCTGGTCTCTTTCGCTGTGGACGTGGCCAGCTGGAAAGATATTATCACTCCGGAGTTTAAGCGGCCGGGCAGCAAGATCGTGGTCTTTACCATTGAAAAGGACCAGTACGACCTGCCGGAATATGACCGGATTATGAAAGGCTACGGAAAGCTCCATGAGGATATTCAGGCGGGACGGATTATTTCCGCCTACGCGGTGGAGCGCCACGGCATGGCGGAGGCGGTGAGCAAGATGGCCTTCGGCAACAAGCTGGGCGTAAAGATCGAGCACAATGTGGATCCCAGAGATTTCTTTGCTCCCGGCTGGGGAAATGTGGTCTGCGAGGTGCCTGACGGAAAAGTGGGCGAGCTGGCCATCACCTACACCGTAATCGGCGAGGTGACGGACCGGGGCGTTCTGGAGTATGGAAACGTGTCCATTTCCATGGATGAGGCCTTAAATGCCTGGACGGATACCCTGGAGAACGTATTCCCCACCCGCTCCGGCGTGAAGGAGGAGAAGGTGGAGACCGGCCTGTACCAGGCGGAGTCCATCGCTGTGTGCAGCCACAGAATCGGCCGGCCTACGGTGTTTATCCCCGTGTTCCCCGGCACCAACTGCGAGTACGACAGCAAAAAGGCCTTTGAGCGGGCCGGGGCGAAGGTGGTGACGAAGGTGTTTAAGAACCTGACTCCCGCCCATATCCGGGAATCGGTGGAAGTGTACCGGGATGAGATCGCGAAGGCCCAGATCGTCATGTTCCCCGGCGGCTTCTCCGCCGGAGACGAGCCGGATGGATCTGCCAAATTCTTTGCCACTGTGTTCCGCAATCCGCTGATCCGGGATGAGATCGAAAAACTGTTAAAAGACCGGGACGGCCTGATGTTAGGCATCTGCAACGGCTTCCAGGCCCTGATCAAGCTGGGACTGGTGCCGGAGGGAACCATCGCGGAGCAGAAGGCGGACAGCCCCACCCTGACCATGAATTCCATCGGACGCCATGTGTCCAAAATGGTATATACGAAGGTGGTTTCCAATAAATCCCCGTGGCTGGCGGGAGCGGAGCTGGGAGGAGTATACTGCAGCCCGGCGTCCCACGGCGAGGGCCGGTTTGTGGCGGATGCCTCCTGGTTAAAGAAGCTGTTTGAAAACGGACAGGTGGCCACTCAGTATGTGGACGGCCAGGGAAATCCCACCATGGACGAGTACTGGAATCCCAACGGTTCCTACATGGCCATTGAGGGCATCACCAGTCCCGACGGCAGGATCTTCGGAAAGATGGCCCACGCGGAGCGCCGCGGCGAGGCTGTGGCCATGAACATCTACGGAGAGCAGGACCTGAAATTGTTTGAGAGCGGAGTGAAATATTTCCTGTAAAAATAAAACCGCCCCTGCGGGGGTAAAAGCGGCCGGAGAAAATCCGGCCGCTTTTTGCGCGATACGCCCGGCAAGCGGCCGCCAGCTTGGGGCGGACATTTGCCGGGCAACGGACAGCGAACAGCTCTGCTGTGAGCTGCCTGTGGTATCGCGAATCGGATAGGGGAAGGAACTTTCCCTATCC
>DXBC01000077.1 GCA_019116745.1 Candidatus Lachnoclostridium stercorigallinarum | reverse complement strand
TATGGTTCTGGGACTTTACTCCTATGTGCTTATCACCGCAGCTATAGCCGGGCTGGTTCTTCTCATCTGCCTGTGGAAAAGGCGGTTTTTCGCGGAAGGTGCTCTGGAGATTCCTTCATCCCGGCGGTTTCAGACGGTGTTTCTCAATGCGGGAATGATTCTGTTTGTTCTCATCTGTCTGCTGCAGTTCTGGATGAATCTGAAGTAAGGAGGAAAACATGGATCGACAGGAAAAGACAAAATACAGATTGGCAGAATCCATCAAGGGCCTGATGGCCCATATGCCTCTGGACCGGATTACGGTAAAGGATATTGTGGCGGAATGCGGACTCACCAGACAGACCTTTTACAGAAATTTCCGGGATAAATACGACCTGGTAAACTGGTATTTTGAAAAGCTGGTACAGCAGTCCTTTCAGGAGATGGGAGTGAGCCTGAATCTGAGGGAGGGCCTTACGAAAAAATTTGAGTTTATCCGGGCGGAGCGGGTGTTCTTCACCTGCGCGTTCGGTTCCAACGACTACAATTCCCTGGTAAAGTATGATTATGACTATATTCTGAAGTTTTACCGGGGCATTCTGCAGAAAAAGCAGGGCAGACCGCCGGAGCCGGATGTGGAATTTCTGCTTCAGATGTACTGCCACGGCTCCATCCGGATGACGGTGGACTGGGTGCTCACGGGAATGAAGCTGGAGCCGGAGGAGCTGGCCGGCCTTCTGGTGGAAGCCCTGCCGGAGAAACTGAACAAGCTTCTTTCCTTTCCAAAGGGAGAGGGATAAGGTTCTCCGGCAGCCAGGCCCGGCTGCCGGCCGGATACCCATCGGCTCACGATTCAACGGGAGGAAATAAGCATGAGGAGACTGATTATAGGAGACATTCACGGCTGTCTGGACGAGCTTCAGGAGCTTTTGAGGAAAATAAAGCTGGATGAGGAGCGGGATGAACTGATTCAGCTTGGAGATATGATCGACCGGGGGCCGGATCCCTGCGGAGTCCTGGAATTTTTCCGGGACCTGAAGAGAAGGATGGGTGACCGCTGCGTTCTGGTCCGGGGAAATCACGAGCAGATACTGCTGGAGGCTGTCCGGGACCCGGAGCTGATGGAGCTGTGGAGCGCCAACGGCGGCATGGAAACGGTGCGCTCCATGGAGGAGAGAGGACTGAAACCGGAGGACTGGGTTTCGTGGCTGACGGAGGAGACGGTGCTTTTTTATCAGACCGACGGATTTCTCTGCGCCCACGCGGGAGTGGAGCATGAAAAAGGAGAGGAAAATTCCGAGGATACCCTTCTGTGGGACAGAAACCAGCTTCTGGAAAACCGCTACGGCGGATCTCTGGCCATTGTGGGCCATACCCCCCTGTCTGTGGCCGCCTACATGGACGGGACCGGCGGACCGGCCAGGGCTCTTCCGGACGGAAGGCTGCGACCTCTGCCGAAGCGGGGGATGATCTGCCTGGACACCGGCTGCGTGTTCGGCGGAAAGCTGTCGGCCATGTCTGTCAGGGGAGGATTTTACACCCTGCACTCCGTGGGCCGGGGCGGGACGCAGCCGTGAAGCCGGGCAAAATACCAGGTGACACATCTTCAAAACTGTCACATTTGTGACATCCTGGGGGAAGTGTCACTTGTTTTTTGGATTGAATCTGTTAAAATTTTATCAGAGCAATTTGAAAGGAGAGGTGTTGATTATGAGCAACCGTATTGTATTGAACGAGACATCCTATCACGGAGCCGGAGCGATCCAGGAAATCGCCGCAGAGGCAAAAAACAGAGGATTTCGGAAAGCTTTCGTATGTTCTGATCCGGATCTGATCAAATTCGGAGTGACGGGAAAGGTGCTGAAGGTACTGGATGACGCAGGTCTGGCCTACGAGGTATATTCCAATATCAAGGCAAACCCCACCATTGAGAATGTGCAGACCGGTGTGGCTGCATTTCAGGCATCGGGAGCCGATTATATCGTAGCCATTGGAGGCGGCTCCTCCATGGATACCGCAAAAGCCATCGGCATCATCATTGCCAACCCGGAGTTCGCAGATGTGAGAAGTCTGGAAGGCACGGCTCCCACGAAGAATCCGTCCGTTCCCATCATTGCCGTTCCCACCACGGCAGGTACCGCCGCTGAGGTAACCATCAACTATGTAATCACCGACGTGGAAAAGAAGAGAAAATTTGTATGCGTGGATACCCATGACATCCCTGTAGTGGCCGTGATTGATCCGGAAATGATGTCCTCCATGCCCAAGGGACTTACGGCTTCCACCGGTATGGACGCCCTGACTCACGCCATTGAGGGATATATCACCAAAGGCGCGTGGGAGATGACGGACATGTTCCACTTAAAGGCCATTGAGATCATTTCCAGAACCCTGCGGGGCGCTGTGGAGAATACAAAAGAGGGCAGAGAGGGCATGGCTCTCGGCCAGTACATTGCCGGAATGGGCTTCTCCAACGTGGGACTTGGCATCGTTCACTCCATGGCTCATGCCCTGGGAGCTGTCTATGACACCCCCCACGGAGTGGCAAACGCCATTCTGCTTCCCACGGTAATGGAGTACAACGCCCCGGCGACGGGAGAGAAGTACCGGGAAATCGCCAGAGCCATGGGCGTGGAAGGCGTGGACCAGATGACCCAGGAAGAGTACCGGAAAGCCGCTGTGGACGCGGTGAGAAAGCTCTCCCAGGATGTGGGCATCCCTGCAGACTTAAAGGAAATCGCAAAGGAAGAGGATGTGCAGTTCCTGTCTGAGTCCGCCTATGCGGACGCCTGCCGTCCCGGCAACCCCAGAGATACCAGCGTGGAGGAGATCGCCGCTCTCTACCGTTCTCTGATGTAATTGCCGTCTCCGTTCCATTAGAAAAAAGAATCGAGATCAGCGACTGAGGCCGGGGCCGATGGAGAATTTCCGTCGGTCCCGGCTTTTCTCTGCATAAATTTCCCAGAACCGGCAGATACTATGGCCAAAGGAGGAATGCGGCATGAAAAAGTATCTGTACTGCCTGCTGCTGTTTCTGGGTGTCAGCGCCATGTGCCTGGCGGTGGGATACGGAGTGACGAGAATCAGCGTAAAAAGAGAGGAGGCCGTTCCCAACACCGTTCTGGCAACGGAAACGGTAACGGAGCCTTATATCGCGGAACAATCCGAGCCGGAGACAGCCCCGGCCGCCAATCAGGATATGGAAAACCGGTATTATCTGGTAGTGGAAGACGGATTTCTGCTGGTCTTTCCCAGGGACGGGGATCAGGTCTGCATGTATACCCATGTGCCGGTGACGGATTTCCCGGAGACAGAGCAGGACCGGCTGCGGGCGGGCATCTGGTTCTCCTCCATGCTGGATATTTTTAACTATCTGGAGTCCTATACCAGCTGAAAACCCCGGCCATATTGCCACTTGATTAATGGAGCCATATCGTCTATACTGATTCCGTAGCGCCCGAAACGGGCAGAAAGGAATTTATATGAGAACTATCACTGCAAAGAGAATCACGGCGGCTGTTTTGTGGGTGCTCCTGACTGCGGGAATCTGCACGGCGGCCTATGCAGAGGAGAATACGGGGACATATGTCTCCGGAACAAAGATCAACAGTGTGGGCGTGGCCGGGCTGACGCCGGAGGAAGCAAAAAGCCGGGTGGAAGCTTTTTATGATGACGTCTATACTCTGACCATTCAGGGAAGGAACGGGGCGGAGGCCTCTTTCCCCGGCACAGACATCAGCTACCGGGTAGAGATACCGGCAGAACGGCTCCAGGAAATCCTGGATCAGCAGAACGCCGGAGGCCGCCAGAGCGGCCCGTCCGTGGACAACCGCTATACGGCGGCGGTGACTGCCGTATACGACGAGACAGCCCTGGCTCAGCGTCTGGCAGCCCTGCCCCTGGTGACGGGAGCTTCTCCTACCACAGATGCCTACATCGCCCCATGGGATGAGGAAAATGGCTTTGTCATCGTCCCGGAAACAGAAGGAACAGAGATTAATATGGAAGCGCTCACCGTAGCGGTGAAGACGGCCCTGGCGGCGGGGGAGACTTCCCTGAATCTGGAGTCTGCCGGCTGCTACCGGCAGGTTTTAACCAGAGCGGAGGATCCCTCTCTGAATACTCTTCTGTCCGCCATGAACCGGTGTGCCTCTATGGAAATCACCTACCAGTTCGGCAGCCGGTCGGAGGTGTTAAAAGGCACGGAGATCGCCGGCTGGCTTTCCGTGGGAGAGGGCAATACGGTGACAGTGAACCGGGATCAGGCGGCGGCCTATGTGGCCGGCCTGGCGGCAGCTTACGATACGGCAGGAACCACAAGGACGTTCCGGACCACCAGGGGAACGGACGTGGCCCTCACAGGCCCATACGGATGGAAGATCGACCAGGCGGCGGAGACAGACGCCCTGATGGGAGCCATCCAGGCGGGAGAGAGCGTGAGCCGGGAACCGGTCTACTCCTCTCAGGCGGCCAGCCATGAAGGCAGCGATTACGGAACTACATATGTGGAGGTGGATATTGCCGGACAGCACGTCTATTTTTACAAAGACGGCCAGATGGTGTGGGATGCCCCCTGCGTGACGGGAAATCTCTCCAAAAACTACAATACTCCCGACGGAATTTACGGCTTGTATTACAAGCAGCAGGACAAAGTGCTCCGGGGAGCAAAGCGGGCGGACGGAACCTATGAGTACGAAAGCCCGGTGAAATACTGGATGCCCTTCAACGGAGGCATCGGACTCCACGACGCGGACTGGAGAAGCAGTTTCGGCGGGACCATCTATCAGACCAACGGTTCCCACGGCTGTGTAAACCTGCCGCCGTCCAAGGTAAAGGAACTTTATGATTATCTGTATAAAAATGTGCCTGTCATCTGTCACAGCTAGACAGGACAGGAAAAAGCCGGAGAAAGAAACGCCGGCTTTTTCCCATGTTCCCAATTATGACAGGAGGAAACGCGATGAGTGACGTAATTGTAATCGGAGGCGGGGCTTCCGGGCTTGCCGCAGCCATAGAGGCTGCCAGAGGCGGCTGCTCGGTGACGGTGCTGGAGCAGAAAGAGCGGACGGGGAAGAAAATACTGGCGACAGGCAACGGACGCTGCAACCTGACCAATCTGTACATGGATCCGTACGCCTGCTACCGGGGAGGAAATCCCGGATTTACCGCACAGATTCTGGAGCAAGTGACGGTGGACGAGACCCTGGACTGGTTCCGGGATCTGGGCATTCCCACAAAAGACCGGAATGGCTACGTATACCCCCGCTCTGACCAGGCGGCCGCCGTGGCGGAAGCTCTTGTTCTGGAGGCGGAGCACCTGGGGGTAAAGATTCTGTGCGGCTTCCGGGCGGAGGCGATTGTCCCGGTGAGCAGACCTAATTTCAAAGGCTTTCAGGTGACGGGAAGCCGGGGAGACGCAGAGGGCCTGCCGGCCAAAAAGGCCGGCTCCCATTTCCGGTATGAGGGAAACAGCCTGATCCTGGCAGCCGGTTCCAAAGCCGCCCCCGCCACCGGTTCCGACGGAAGCGGATACCGGCTGGCGGAAAGTCTGGGCCATGAGATCGTGACTCCTCTTCCGGCCCTGGTGCAGCTGGTCTGCCGCGGCCGAGTGTTCCGGCAGCTGGCCGGCATCCGGACGGATGCTCTGGTGCGCCTGCTTCTGGATGGTCAGGAGACAGCCCGGGACCGGGGAGAAGTACAGCTGACGGATTACGGCATTTCCGGGATTCCCGTATTTCAGGTAAGCCGCTTTGCCTCCCGGGGGCTGCATCAGGGCAGGCTGGCGGAAGCCGTTCTGGATTTTCTTCCGGATCTGGCCCCGGAGGAGACTGTGAACGTCCTGTTTAAGAGAAGAGAGCGCCTGGCTTACCGGCCGGGAGATACCTTTCTCTCCGGCCTGCTGGCGAAAAAGCTGGGCTGTGTCCTTCTGTCCGCTGCCGGAATTTCTCTCACAGATCCGGCCGGATGGATTTCCGACAAAAAGCTGGAAAAGCTGGCAGGCCAGCTGAAAGGCTTCCGGACCGAGGTCACCGGCACCAAATCCTTTGACAGCGCCCAGATCTGCTGCGGCGGAGCCGACGTCAGCCAGGTAGATCCGGCGTCCATGGAGTCAAAGCTCCATCCGGGGCTCTACCTCACCGGGGAGCTGCTGGACGTGGACGGGATCTGCGGCGGCTATAACCTGCAGTGGGCCTGGTCTACGGGTATTCTGGCGGGAAGAAGCGCCGCCGGAAGGAAGGAGGAAATCGTATGATCCGCATCAGTCAGCTGAAGCTGCCGGTCACCCACAGCAGAGAGGACCTGGAGAAAAAGATAGAGAAGACCCTGCGGATTCCCATGTCCGCCGTCAGAAGCTGGCAGATCGTCCGCCAGTCGGTAGACGCCAGAAAAAAAGAGGAACTTTTATATATTTATGCCATAGATGTGAACACAGACCGGGAAGAACAGGTGGTGAAACGGGCGAAAAACAGAAATGTCGCCCTGTCGTCGGAACCGGTTTACCGCTTCCCGGAATCGGGAAGCCGGCCCTTAAAAACGTCTCCGGTCATTATCGGAGAGGGGCCGGCCGGCCTGTTCTGCGGGCTGATGCTGGCCAGAGCCGGCTACCGTCCCCTGATCCTGGAACGGGGAGAGGCAGTGGAAGAACGTCAGAAAAAAGTGGCTGCCTTCTGGGCCGGAGGTCCCCTGGATCCCGAGTCCAACGTGCAGTTCGGGGAAGGGGGAGCGGGCACCTTTTCCGACGGAAAGCTGAACACCCTGGTAAAAGACAAAACCGGGCGCAACCGGAAGGTTCTGGAAATTTTTGCGGAGTTCGGTGCAGATCCGGCCATTTTGTACCAGGCAAAGCCCCACATCGGCACCGATGTGCTCAGCGGAATTGTCCGCTCCATCCGGGAGGAAATCATCCGCCTGGGCGGCCAGGTGAGATTTTCCAGCAAGGTCACAGATCTGACCGCTGAGGACGGACATCTCACCGGGGTTGTGCTGGAAGGGGGAGAGCGGATCCCGGCAGAGGCCGTAGTCCTGGCCATCGGCCACAGCGCCAGAGACACCTTTCAGATGTTAAAGGACCGGGGCGTCCCCATGGAGGCGAAATCCTTTGCCGTGGGCCTGCGCATTCAGCACCCCCAGAAAATGATCGACATTTCCCAGTACGGGGAAAAAGGAGCGGCTCTCCTGGAGGCGGCCAGCTACAAGCTGACCTGTCAGACGAAAGGCGGCCGGGGCGTCTATTCCTTCTGTATGTGTCCCGGCGGCTACGTGGTAAACGCCTCCTCGGAGGAGGGCCGGCTGGCGGTCAACGGAATGAGCGACCATGCCAGGGACGGGGAAAATGCCAACAGCGCTCTCATCGTCACAGTGACTCCCGACGACTTCGGGGGCAGCGGTCCCCTGGCAGGGGTGGAATTTCAGCGGCGTCTGGAGGAGAAGGCCTACCGCCTGGGAGGCGGGAAGATTCCCGTGCAGCTTTACGGGGACTTTTCCAGGAACCGGGAGAGCACGGCCTTTGGAAATGTCCGGCCTCAGATGAAAGGGGCATACGCCTTTGCAAACTTAAGGGAGCTTCTGCCGGAAGCCCTGTCGGAGGCCCTCATGGAGGCCATGACGGATTTTGGAAAGAAAATTTCCGGCTTTGACCGTCCCGACGCCATTTTCGCGGGAATCGAGAGCCGCACTTCCTCGCCGGTGCGGATTCCCAGAGACGGGAACCTGGAAAACGCCATAGGGGGGCTGTTCCCCTGCGGGGAGGGAGCCGGCTATGCCGGCGGCATCACGTCCGCGGCCATGGACGGCATCCGGGTGGCAGAGGAGATTGCGGCGCGGTACGCCGTGCCAGCAGACGGACCCGCATAAAACCGGGCGCAGACAGCAGTGCAGACGGAAATAAAAGGAGAACTCATGAATCGGCTGAGAAAAGAACATTTAAAAGACAAAAAAAGAATTGTGATTAAAATCGGCTCCTCCTCCCTGACTCACAGGGAGACAGGGGATCTGAACCTGATGAAAATAGAAAAGCTGGTGCGGGTGATCAGCGACCTGAAAGGACAGGGGAAAGAGGTGGTGCTGGTATCTTCCGGCGCCATTGCCGCGGGACGTCAGGCCCTGGGGAACCGGAAAAAGCCGGAAACCGTGTCGGAAAAGCAGGCCTACGCCGCCGTGGGGCAGGCCAGGCTGATGATGGTATATCAGAAGCTGTTTTCCGAATATAATCAGACGGCCGCCCAGGTGCTTCTCACCAAAAATACCATTATTGTAGAAGATTCCCGCTACAATGCCCAGAACACCTTCGACGAACTTTTAAAACTGGGAGCCATCCCCATAGTCAATGAAAACGATACGGTTTCCACCCACGAGATCCAGTTCGGAGACAACGACCGCCTTTCCGCCATTGTGGCAGCCCTGATCGGGGCAGATCTGCTGATTCTGCTCTCCGACATCGACGGTCTCTACTCCGACGATCCGAAGACCAACCCCAACGCGGAATTTATCAGCATGGTGGAATGGATCACCCCGGAACTGATGGGAATGGGAAAGAATACCACGGGAAGTGACGTGGGAACCGGCGGCATGGCGGCCAAACTGGCAGCGGCCAGGATCGCCACGGACGCCGGCTCCGACATGGTGATCGCCAACGGGGATTCCGTGGAGATCGTGGAGGAGATTGTGGCGGGAGAGGAGAGGGGCACCCTCTTTCTCGCCCATGAAAACCTGGATTTTGACCTGATCCATTATATCACCAACGAATACTGATCTTTTAGAGGGAGGAACTGACCATGAGACAGGAAGATATCGACCGCATCAACACGCTGTACCACAAATCTCAGTCCGTGGGACTGACGGAGGAGGAGAAGGAGGAGCAGGCCAGACTGAGAAAAGCCTACGTTGCGGCTATCCGGGAAAGTCTGCGGGGCAGCTTAAACAACATTTCCATCCAGGAATCCGACGGATCCATCACCGATCTGGGGAAAAAATACGGCGGCGTAAAAGATGTGTGAGCAAATAGAAAAAGAAGAAGCCCGCGAGATAATCCGCTGCCTCCGCTCCTGTCTGACGCCGGCGGAAAAAGAAGAAATGAGCCTGGCAGCGGCCAGACGGCTGTTTCCTCTGCTGAAACATGCTCCCAGAGTGCTCTGCTATGCAGATCTCCCAAAAGAGGCGGGAACCAGAGAGCTTGTACGTCTGCTGCGGACAGCCGGCGTGCGGGTGGCCTTTCCGAAAGTGGAAGGCGAAAAGATCGCATTTTACGAGGCGGACTCCTTCGGAGAACTGATTCCGGGAGCCATGAATATCCCGGAGCCGTCAGGAACGGCGCCGCCGGTGTTCTGGCCGGAAGCTCCGGTGGTGACTCCAGGGCTGGCCTTTGACCGAAGGGGAGGCCGGGCCGGTTACGGCGGCGGCTTTTACGACCGCTTTTTCGCGGAGGAGCCGGATCATACGGCCATCGGATTCTGCTTTGGGTTTCAGGTGACGGAGAAGCCGCTGCGGCTTTCTTCCCATGACCGCCGGATGGATCTGCTGGCGACGGAAAACGGGATTTTTTCCTGTCATGGCGGCGTCAGGCTGGAAAACAAGAGGCTTTGACAAAAACAAAGAAAGGGGACTTTACTATGAATCTGACTGAAATCGGCGCAAAGGCAAAAGAGGTGTCCCGCCTTCTGGGGAAACTGGGACAGAATGAAAAAAATGCCGGCCTTCTGGCGGCGGCAGACGCCTTAATGGCCTGCCAGGAGCAAATCCTGGCGGCCAACGGGGAAGACGTGGACGCAGCGCGGAAAAAAGGAATGAACCCCGGTCTGGTGGACCGCCTCCGCCTGACCCCGGCCCGGGTAGAGTCCATGGCTGCAGGACTGCGGGATGTGGCTGCCCTGGAAGACCCTGTGGGGGAGGTGGAATCCATGAAGCGCCGGCCAAACGGCCTGCTCATCGGAAAAAAGAGAGTTCCTCTGGGAGTGATCGGCATTATCTACGAAGCCCGTCCCAATGTGACGGCAGACGCTTTCGGCCTCTGCTTTAAATCGGGCAATGCGGTGATCCTGAGAGGCGGCAGCGACGCCATCCGGTCCAATGGGGCCATTGTGGCAGCCATTCAGGAGGGCCTGAGAAAGTCAGGACTGCCTGAAGAGGCGGTTCAGCTCATTTCCGACACCAGCAGGGAGAGCGCAAGAGAGCTGATGCGGCTGAGCGGCTATCTGGACGTTCTTATTCCCAGGGGCAGCGCCGGCCTGATCCGCACGGTGGTGGAAAACAGCACCGTCCCAGTCATTGAGACCGGAACCGGCAACTGCCACGTATATGTGGACGACTCCGCCGACTTTTCCATGGCCCTGGACATTATCTACA
>DXBC01000076.1 GCA_019116745.1 Candidatus Lachnoclostridium stercorigallinarum | reverse complement strand
TGTATGTCTACTACGAAAATAAGGAGGATATGTTTCGCAAAGTCTATATGGACGTAAAAAAACAAATGATAAGGGAGTGCAGCCAGGGAATTATCCAGGAAGAAAGCGTCGAGCAGTCGGTTCGTAAGATTTGCCGCAACTTATTGCGTTATATGCAGGAATACACAGACGAGTTCCTGTTTATTGAACAGGCATGCAATTCTCCGCTTGCTACTGATGAGGTGATTGAAACACTCGAGCAATATAATAAGACTGCAATAGCAATTTTTCAGCGCGGGATAGACGAGGGAACTCTGAAACAAACATCACCAGCGCTTTTAATCAGCTTTTGCTATTATCCTATTCAGCAGATTTTTAAGGAATGGAGAAAGGATAAATCCATGCTCCCGGATGTGGATTTTGAAGTGGTTTTTCAGATGTGCTGGGATGCAATTAAATATTAAAAAGAAGCCCGTCCAGGTGCTTCCTTATGATTTCCATGTCATCTTTGAGAAGATTAAGGAAGCGGATGGTTTAGTGCTGGGTTCCCCTGTTTATGGAGCAGATATATCGGCAAAAATGAAAAATTTTATTGATCGGCTGGGCATTGCCAGTCTGGGAGACGCAAAAGTTTTGCAGCGCAAGCCTGGAGCGGCGGTTTCTGCTGTCCGCCGAGCCGGCGGCATGACCGCCGTTGACGCGCTCAATCACTTTATGCTGTTCCGTGAAATGCTGGTCGTAGGATCGACTTATTGGAATATGGTATACGGCAAAGATGTTGGCGATGTTCTTAACGATGATGAGGGAATGGCAAATATGCGGAATATAGGTGAAAACATGGCATGGCTCCTGAAGAAACTTCATGCCTGATGCGGAGGAAATGAATATATGTATACTATGGGGGAAGAGCGGCCCTCTTTTTTTTGTTAAACCTTCCGAAAAAGTTTAAAAACCGTTAAGAGAGAAATCATCCTCTGGACATACGGAGAAAAAAGCATTATACTATATTCTGGCGTAATTTATAAGTGAAAGAAGAGAACGTCCATGTACAGCTTTGACAGCCGTGTGCGCTACAGCGAGACAGATGAAAAGGGAACTCTGTCGGTGACGGCAGCCGTCAACTACTTTCAGGACTGCTCCACATTCCAGTCAGAGGATGTGGGAAGAGGAGTCCGGTATTTTGAAGAACACGGGAGAGCCTGGTGGCTTTCTTCCTGGCAGATTGTATTTGACCGCTGTCCGGCTCTGGGGGAACCTATTGTGATTGCCACTTACCCTTATGACTTCAGGGGTATTTACGGTTACCGCAATTTTATGATCCTGGACCGGGACGGAAATTATCTGGTGCGAGCCAATTCCGTCTGGTTTCTGTATGATCTGAAGGAGGGACGTCCCGTCCGTGTGACGGAGGAGGATGTGCGGCCTTACGGGGATCTGAAGGCGGAGCCTCTGCCCATGGATTATGCAGCCGGGAAACTGGAAACGCTGAAGGAGTACAGAGAGGAAAAACGGCTGGTGGTGGGACGCCATCACATCGATACCAACCACCATATGAATAATGCCAGGTATGCGGAGATTGCCGCAGAATTTCTGCCGGAAAATTTCCAGGTGGGAGAGCTGCGCATGGAATACAGGAAAGCGGCTGTGCTGGGCGATGTGATCGTCCCCAGAATCGGACAGAGCGGCGGCGGGATTACCGTGGAGCTGTACAGTCCGGCAGGAGAACGCTATGGGGCCGCATGGTTTCTTGAAAAGAGAGGGAAAGTATGATTGAGTTGGGAAAAATACAGAGGCTTCAGGTCCTGAGGGAGAAGTCTTTCGGAGTGTATGTGGGGGAGCCGGAAAGCGGGGAAGCCGCTGTGCTCCTGCCCAAAAAACATGTGCCGGAGGGGACGAAGCTGGGAGATGAGCTGGATGTATTTATCTATAAAGATTCAGAGGACCGTCTGATTGCCACCACAGAGACGCCGCTTCTTCAGGTAGGAGAGGTGGCGGTTCTGGAAGTGAAGGAAGTGTCACGGATCGGTGCATTTCTGGACATGGGGCTGGAAAAGGATCTTCTGCTTCCGTTTAAAGAACAGAACCATAAGGTGCAGGCAGGAGAGAAATGCCTGGTGGCGCTCTATGTGGACAAGAGCCGCCGGCTGGCAGCTACCATGAAAGTGTATTCCTACATGAGCAATCAGTCTCCCTATGAGAAAGATGATTGGGTGACGGGTACCATCTATGAGCTCAATGAGCGCCTGGGCGCTTTTGTGGCGGTGGACAACCGGTATTACGGCCTGATTCCCCGGGGAGAGATGTTTGCGGACTACCGGGAAGGCGATGTGGTGGAGGCCAGAGTTTCGAAGGTGCGAAGCGACGGAAAGCTGGATCTCAGTCCCAAGGCAAAGGCCTATCAGCAGATGGAGACGGATGCGGAGCTGGTGCTGGACAAGATGGACCAGATGGGAGGCGTACTCCCGTTCAACGACCGTGTGGCTCCGGATGTTATAAAGCAGCAGTTCGGCCTGAGCAAAAATGCTTTTAAGAGAGCGGTGGGCCGTCTGCTCAAGGAAGGCAAGATCATCATTACGGAAAAGACCATAGAAAGAGTATAGGAGGGGCGTTTTGGACGCGATAGATTATTATAATAAGTACGCAGCAAAAATTTTTGAAGAGACTGTGGAAGAAGAAGTATCAGAAAAATTTCGGGATGAATTTCTGTCCTATCTGGATGAAGGAGATGCGATCCTGGACCTGGGCTGCGGTTCCGGCCGTGACAGCCTGGATTTCTACGAGCGCGGCTATGACGTGACGCCTCTGGACGGCGCGGAGGAAATGTGCAGGCTGGCCGAGGTACATACCGACCTGGAAGTGCTCTGTGAAAAATATGAGGATATGGATTTCGACGACGCATTTGAAGGGGTATGGGCAAGAGAAGCCTTTATTCACGTTCCGAAGGATGAGATCCGCGGCATTCTCTTAAAAGTGCGGAATTCCCTTACGAAAAACGGTGTGTTTTATACCTCTGTCTCCGAAGGAGAATTTGAGGGGTTCAGCGGCGAGCTTTATTTCACGGATTATGAAAAGAGCGAACTGGAGGAGCTCCTGGAAGACTGCGGTTTCCGTGTGCTGGATATCTGGGAAGTAAGAGATGATGAGATCCGCCGGGGCTATGAGGGAAATGGCTGGCTCCATGTATTGGCGCAGAAAAAATAGGCATACTAAAGAAAACGGCTGACAGACGAAGGAAACGGATATGTGGAAAAAGAGAACGGCTGCCCAGGACTATGCAATCATAGTTCTGGGAGCTTTTATTATGGGCTTTGCCATTAAAAATATTTACGATCCCCAGGGACTGGTGACGGGAGGCGTCTCCGGCCTGGCGATCATTCTGAAGGAAAAAGCGGGACTGCCGCTGTGGATTACCAATATGGGGATCAATATCCCCTTGTTTCTGCTGGCTCTGAAGCTGAGGGGCTGGAAATTTGTGAAGCGGGTGCTGGTGGCGGAAGCCGCTCTTACCCTGGCTCTGGCTGTTTTGCCGGAATACCCGTTTTTAAAGGATGACCTGATTCTGACGGCATTGTTTGGCGGAGTCTTCAGCGGCGTGGGGACTGGACTGATGCTTCTGTGTCACGCCACCACAGGGGGGACGGATACCATGGCTGCCCTGATACACACAAAACTGAAACATTACTCCATCAATCAGATCCTCCAGGTGCTGGACGGCCTGGTGGTGCTCGCCGGCGCCAGCGTATTCGGCGTTCGGTATGCCTTTTACGCGGTGATTGCGGTGGTGGTGCTGGCAAAGGTTTCCGACGGCATTATTGAGGGAACCCATTTTGCGAAGGCGGCCTATATTATCAGCGATCACAAGGATGAGATCGCCAGGGAGATCATGGATGGCATGGAACGGGGAGTGACTGTTATGGATGCCAGAGGCGCCTACACGGGAGAGCGGAGAGACATTCTGCTCTGTGTGGTGTCCAAGAAGGAGATGGTAGAGGTAAAGGAGATTGTGCTGCGGACGGATCCCGGGGCCTTTGTCATCGTCAGCGATGTGAGGGAAGTGCTGGGCGAGGGCTTTATGGAATATAGACAGTAAAATATCAGGTTCCCATAATGTTTTTCATGTTTAGGAAAACTTTTTCCCAGGGATGTGCAAATTAACTAAAGAAACAAAAAATGATTTGGCTATTCGCGCCATAACATTTTGAGAAAATCTTTTGTATAATGAGAAAAACAGAAGAGTTGTCCGTTCCGGTGCTGCCGGAGGGATTGTGACACAGATGGAGGAGACAAAAGCGAATGGCTGGTTTAGTGCTGAATAATGTGGCGAAATTGTATCCCAACGGAGGCGTGGGCGTCAAGGATCTCAGTCTGGAGATCAAAGATGGAGAATTTGCGGTTCTGGTGGGACCTGCGGGAAGCGGAAAATCCACCCTGCTGCGGATGATCGGCGGACTTGAGGACATTTCCCTGGGGGATATTTATATCGGCGGGGAAAGGGTCAATGATCTGGAACCGAGAGAGCGGAAGGTAGCGATGATTTTCCGGAATTATATGCTGTATCCGCAGATGACCGTGTATGAAAATCTGGCGTTTGGACTGAAGCTGGCCGGCTGCGGGAAAAATGA
This sequence comes from Candidatus Lachnoclostridium stercorigallinarum, assembly GCA_019116745.1. GTDB lineage: Bacteria > Bacillota > Clostridia > Lachnospirales > Lachnospiraceae > Lachnoclostridium_A > Lachnoclostridium_A stercorigallinarum. The sequence continues at coordinate 1,245 of DXBC01000076.1, read as the reverse complement.
GCTTCATGAGAGAGTGATGGAGACGGCGAAGCTTCTGGAATTGGAAGAGCTTCTGGAGACGCCGTCCGAGCAGGTGACGGGAATTGACCGGTATAAAGTTGTAGTTGGGCGGGCTCTGGCCCGCCGTCCGGAGGTGCTGCTTATGGATGACCCCATGATCAGCCTGGACGGCCAGCTTCGGTGCGAGATGCGGGAAGGACTGGCAGAGCTGCATCACCGCCTGGGAGTGACCGTGGTCTATGTGACGGAGGATGCCTCCGAGGCCATGCTTCTGGGGACAAAGCTGGCGGTGATCCGGGACGGTTTGCTGGAACAGACCGGTACGCCGGAAGAGATCTGCGGCAGGCCTCAGAACCGGTTTGTGGCGGAATATTTCAGCAGGCCGGCCATGAATGTGACTACAGCGAAGGTGGAGGAAGAAGACGGCAGGGCCATTCTGTGGGTGGAAGGCTGCCGGGGCGTATTCTCGGAAGAGAACAGCCGCAGACTGCTGAAGGGAGAATATGCGGGAAAGGAAATCCTCATCGGCATCCGGCCGAAGGATATTCACGCAGAACCCGTATGCGGGGAGAAATGGAGCGACAACCGGGTGGAAGCCGTTGCGGAGACCTGCGAGGAGTACGGCGGAGAAACCTATATGACCTTCCGGGCGGGAGATGAGACCTTCCGGGCGCTGGCGCCGGAGGAGACAAAGATTCAGCCTGGAGATCCTGTGGTTTTGGCGGTGGATCCGGAAAAAGTGTATATTTTTGATAAAGATACGCAGAAAGCCATCTGATATGGCCAGGTTTTTTGTAAATTTTGCGCAAGCGGGTGCAATACTCGCTTGCTTTTTTTTTCTTTTTGAATTAAGATAAAATCAGGGTAAATTACAAAGAGGAGAGTGCAGCAAATGATTTCAAACCAGATTTTACAATCCACGATTGAGGGGTTAAAGGGGATTACCCGGATAGATTTCTGCATCTGCGACACGGAAGGAAAGGTGCTGGCATCTACTTTTTCCGAGGCAGAGGAGTATGAAAATTCCATACTCGCGTTTGTAGATTCTCCGGCAGACAGCCAGGTTATTCAGGGCTATCAGTTTTTTAAGGTATTCGATGAGAGCCAGCTGGAGTACATCCTTCTGGCAAAGGGAAGCAATGAAGATGTCTACATGGTGGGCAAGATGGTGGTGTTCCAGATCCAGAACCTGCTGGTAGCTTACAAGGAGCGATTTGACAAAGACAACTTTATCAAGAACCTGCT
>DXBC01000075.1 GCA_019116745.1 Candidatus Lachnoclostridium stercorigallinarum | reverse complement strand
GGCAGATACCGTTTCGACCACTGGACCGATCCCGCGGGTACGGAGTACACCACGGAAGAACTCCAGAATGCAGCATTTACAGCAGACGCCACCTTCACGGCGCACTTCCGCTATATCAGCAGTAGCGGCGGAAACGGTGGAGGTTCCGGAAGCGGAAGTGGAACGGGTCCATACACCCCGAACACGGACGGACCGGGTATGGCGATAATCGACGATGGCAATGTACCGCTGTCACCGCTTCCTCCGGAGACGGGCGGAGATGTTGTTATCTTTGACGACAGCGTGCCGCTGGCACCGCTGCCGAAGACCGGACAGCAGTCTTCAAAGGCTCCGGTAACCATGCTTCTGACCGGTCTCTTCATGATGTTTGCAGCACTGAAGAGGCGCAAGGAAGAAAAGCAGTAATTTTTGATTCTGCTTCAGGTCAGATCAGCGCAGGCCGCTGCATCGGCGGGTGGAAACACCCGCCGGTGCGGCGGTTTTTTTCATGGGCGGCAATGCAAAAACCATGTTGATTTCTCCCATATTCTTTAGTATAGTATGTATAGATTATCGTGAGGCCGGAAGGCAGAAGGAGTATCAGAGCATGATAAATATAGCAGTTGACGCCATGGGCGGGGATTACGCGCCTGGAGAGATTATTAAGGGCGCTGTTCAGGCGGCAGGCATGAGAGATGACATCCGGATCATCCTCGTAGGACAGGAGGAGACCGTGAGGGAGGAGCTGAAAAAATACACCTTCCGGGACGGGCAGATCACAGTGCAGAACGCCGCAGAAGTGATCGCCACGGAGGAGCCTCCGGTGAATGCCATCCGCAAAAAGAAAGATTCCTCCCTGGTGGTGGGAATGAATATGGTGAAAAAGGGGGAGGCAGACGCCATTGTGTCCGCCGGCAGCTCCGGGGCCATCCTGGTGGGCGGCCAGGTGATTGTGGGCCGGATCAGGGGCGTGGAGCGGCCGCCTCTGGCGCCTCTCATCCCCACGGAGAAGGGCGTGTCCCTTCTGATCGACTGCGGGGCCAACGTGGATGCCAGACCGTCCCATCTGGTCCAGTTTGCCAGAATGGGTTCCATCTACATGGAGCACGTGGTGGGCATTAAAAATCCCCGGGTTGCCATTGTAAACATCGGGGCGGAGGAGGAAAAGGGCAATGCCCTGGTCAAGGAGACCTTCCCCCTTCTCAAGGAGTGCCCAGGCATCAACTTCATCGGCAGCATTGAGGCCAGAGAGATCCCCCACGGCGGGGCAGATGTGATCGTCTGCGAGGCCTTTGTGGGAAATGTGATCCTGAAGCTCTACGAGGGCGTGGGAGCCACCCTGCTGTCAATGGTGAAGGGCGGTCTGATGACCAGTCTGCGCAGCAAGATCGGAGCCCTGCTTGTGAAGCCGGCGCTGAAAGAGACTCTGAAATCCTTTGACGCTAGCAAGTACGGCGGAGCGCCCCTTCTGGGCTTAAACGGGCTTGTGGTCAAGACCCACGGTAATTCCAAGGCGACGGAAGTGTGCAATTCCATCATCCAGTGTGTGACTTTTAAGGAACAGGGTATCAATGAGAAGATCAGAGAGAGCCTTGGCAGAGAAAAATCAGAGGAAGGAAAGGAATGAGGTCATGGAATTTGAGAAATTGCAGTCGATTATTGGAGAGGTGTTAAATATCGAGCCGGAGGAAATCACCATGGAATCCACCTTTGTGGACGATCTGGGGGCAGATTCTCTGGATATCTTCCAGATCATTATGGGCATCGAGGAAGAATTTGATATCGAGATCCCGAATGAAGAGGCGGAACGCATCGTTTCCGTAGGGGATGCGGTAGAACAGATCAAGAATGCGCTGAATTAAACGGCGTTGAGATAAAAGCCCTAACCTGTTTGGGGCTTTTTCTGTTTGAGAGTGCTCCGCCGGGAGATTTCCCGGCGGAGTCATTTGGGGAAGAGAGGAGCAGTATGAATCGTAAACTGGAAAAACTGGAGCAGGTCATCGGGTACAAATTTCAGGACAAAAATCTGTTGTCCCACGCCATGACCCACAGCTCCTACGCAAACGAGAAACACTGGGAAAAAGCCAGGAACAATGAGAGGCTGGAGTTTTTGGGGGATGCGGTGCTGGAACTGGTGTCCAGCGAATTCCTGTTTCACAAAAACAGCCGGATGCCGGAGGGGGAGATGACCAGAACCAGGGCCAGCATGGTCTGCGAGCAGGCTCTCGCCTACTGTGCCGGGGAGATCCACCTGGGAGATTACCTGCTTTTGGGCCGGGGTGAGGAAGCCACGGGAGGACGGGAGAGAAGCTCCGTCGTGTCGGACGCCATGGAAGCTCTCATCGGCTCCATCTATTTGGACGGTGGTTTTGCTAGTGCAAAAGAGTTCATCCACAAATTTATTTTAAACGATCTGGAGAACAAACATCTCTTTTACGATAGCAAGACTATTCTGCAGGAAATGGTTCAGGGAATGGGAAGAGAGGCTCTCACCTACGAGCTCCTGGGAGAAGAGGGGCCGGAGCACAACCGGGTCTATGAGACCTGTGCAAAGATCGGCAGCCGGGAGATCGGCCGCGGTCAGGGCCGCTCCAAAAAGGCGGCGGAGCAGATGGCGGCCTACCGGGGCATCCTGAAGCTGAAAGAAGAAGGTGTGCAGGCACCGGAAGCGTAGAATAGGGGAATATATGTATTTAAAAAGTATAGAAATTCATGGCTTTAAATCCTTTGCCAACAAGATTGTATTCCAGTTCCACAACGGCATCACCGCCATCGTGGGGCCAAACGGCAGCGGCAAGAGCAACGTGGCCGACGCCGTCCGCTGGGTGTTAGGCGAGCAGAAGGTGAAGCAGCTGAGAGGTTCCAGCATGCAGGACGTGATTTTTGCGGGTACGGAGCTGAGAAAACCCCAGGGTTTCGCCTCCGTGGCCATCACCCTGGACAATTCCGACCACAAACTGCCGGTGGACTATGACGAGGTGACCATCACCAGACGGATTTACCGTTCCGGGGAGAGCGAGTACCGGATGAACGGAAGCGTGTGTCGGTTAAAGGACATTTACGAGCTGTTTTATGACACCGGTATCGGAAAAGAGGGCTATTCCATCATCGGCCAGGGCCAGATTGACAAGATTTTAAGCGGCAAGCCGGAGGAGCGGCGGGAGCTGTTTGACGAGGCGGCGGGAATTGTAAAATTCAAGCGGCGCAAGGCCATGGCCCAGAAAAAGCTGGAGGACGAGAAGCAGAACCTGGTTCGCGTGGCGGATATTCTGTCGGAGCTGGAAAAGCAGGTGGGCCCGCTGGCGAAACAGTCGGAGACGGCAAAGGAATATCTGCGTTTAAAGGAAGAGCTGAAAAAATGCGATGCCAACGCCTTCCTTCTGGAGACGGCGGGAATCCAGTCCCAGTTAAAGGACCTGGACGGAAAGGAAAAGATTGTGGCAGACCAGCTGGAAGAGGCCGGTCAGGCGTCGGAGAATCTGAAGGCGGAGTATGATCAGCTGACAGAGGCTATTTCCGCCCTGGATGAAGAGCTGTCGAAAAAGAGGGAGGAGTACTCCGGAGCCGGGATGCTGAAGGGAAATCTGGAAGGCCAGATCGGCGTGTTGAGAGAGCAGATCAACACGGAGCGGATGAACGCGGAGCATATTGCCTCCCGGATGGCTTCCATTGACGGGGAGCTGGAGGAGAAAAGCGGCCAGATGTCCGGCTATGAGAAAGAGCGGGACGAGGTTGCCGCCCAGGCCCAGGCCTGCGTGGGCAGGCAGACGGAGGCGGAGGAAGCTCTGCGCCGGGCGGAAGAGGAAATGATGCTCCTGGATCAGAGAATCGAGGACGGCAAGGCGTCCATTATCGCCAATTTGAACGAGAAAGCCTCTCTGGCGGCCAGAAAGCAGCGGTATGCCACCATGCTGGAGCAGGCTCAGGTGCGCCGTTCGGAGGTGGCGCAGCGGCTTTTGAAGTTTAAGAGCGACGAGTCGGTGCAGGATGAGCAGCTGAAGGTGGAGCAGAAAAAGCTGGACGCCATCGAGGAAGAGATCGCCTCCCTGGATACGGACCGGACGGAGGCGGAAGAGCAGATCGGCCGGCTGGAGCAGGAAGTGCGCCGTCTGAACAAAAATCTGAACGATACCCAGCAGGAGTATCACACCAGCCGCACCCGCCTGGAATCTCTCCGGAATCTGGCGGAGAGATACGAGGGCTACGGCGGCAGCATCCGCCGGGTCATGGAGGTGCGGGACCGGATCAGGGGCATCCACGGCGTGGTGGCGGATATTATCACCACGGAGAAAAAATATGAGGTGGCGGTGGAGACGGCCCTGGGGGGCAGCATCCAGAACATTGTCACAGATTCGGAGCAGACGGCAAAGCAGCTGATCGAATATCTGAAAAAGAATAAGTACGGACGGGCCACCTTCCTTCCCCTGACCAGCGTGGGCAGGCGGGACAGCTTCAGCCAGGAGGCGGCTTTAAAGGAGCCTGGCATCATCGGCCTGGCCAACCGTCTGGTTCATGTGGAGCCTCAGTACGAGGGCCTGGCAAATTATCTTCTGGGCCGGGTGGTGGTGGCGGAAAACATTGATTACGCCATTGCTCTGGCCAGAAAATACCGCTATACCCTGCGGATCGTCACCCTGGACGGAGAACTTTTAAGCGCCGGAGGTTCCATGACCGGCGGCGCCTTTAAAAATACCAGCAATCTCCTGGGAAGAAGGCGGGAGATCGAGGAGCTGGAGGAGGCCTGCAGGAAAGCGCTGGTTCGGGTGGATGAGATCCAGAAGGATCTGTCCATGAACGAGGGTCTGCTCTCGGAGGAGAGGGAGCGCCTGGAAGAGCTGCGCTCCGCCCGTCAAGATGCGGGACTCAGGAAAAATACGGTGCAGATCGGCATCGCGGCCCTGGAAGAAAAGAAGGCGGAGATCGCCGAGTCCTCCACAGATATGGTCCGGGAAAACCGGGATCTGGAAGAGCAGTTAAGGGATATCGGCCGCAGCCAGACGGAGATCGGCGAGGAGGAGAGACGGCTGGAGGACCAGAACGGGAAGACCAGCCGGGAGATTGAAGAGCTTTCCGCCCGCCTGGAAGAGGCCAAAAAGGAGAGCGAGGCCTGCAGACAGGCGCTGGCGGCGGCGCAGATGGAGACTTCCGGCCTGCACCAGAGACACCAGTTTGCCCTGGAAAATATCCGCCGTGTCCGGGAGGAAATGGGCCGCCTGGACGAGGAGAAAAAGAATCTGGGCCAGGGGGCCGGCGGCAGCAGCCAGGTGATTGAGGCGAAGGAAGCGGAGATCGCCCAGCTGCGGGAGCTGATTGAAAACGCGGAGAAAAACGCGGCCCGGCTGGCGGAGGAGATTGAGAAGGCCAGGAGCGAGAAAGAGGAGCAGACTTCCAGACAGGGCACCTTTTTCCAGAAGCGGGAGGAGATTTCCGGTGAGATCAGCCGTCTGGACAAGGAGGCCTTCCGCCTTCAGGGGCAGCGGGAAAAGCTGTCGGAGCGGCTGGAAAGCTACGTCAATTATATGTGGAGCGAGTATGAACTCACCCGCTCCGGGGCGGAGGCCCTGCGGGACGAGTCCCTGGACAGCCTGCCGGAGTTAAAGCGGCAGCTGGAGAGCCTGAAATCGTCCATCCGCGGCCTGGGAAATGTAAACGTAAACGCCATTGAGGATTACAAGGAGATCTCCGGCCGGTACGAATTTATGAAGACCCAGCACGAGGATCTGGTAAAGGCGGAGGACGCCCTGTTAAAGATCATCGAGGAGCTGGACACCGGTATGAGACGGCAGTTTGAGGAGAAGTTCCGGGAGATTCAGAAGGAATTTGACAAGGTATTCCGGGAGATGTTCGGAGGCGGAAACGGCCGCCTGGAGCTGCTGGAGGACGAAGACCTTCTGGAGGCGGGCATTCAGATCATCGCCCAGCCCCCGGGCAAAAAGCTGCAGAACATGATGCAGCTCTCCGGCGGGGAGAAGGCCCTGACGGCCATTGCGCTGCTGTTTGCCATCCAGAACTTAAAGCCGTCCCCCTTCTGTCTTCTGGACGAGATCGAGGCGGCTCTGGACGACTCCAACGTGGACCGGTTTGCCGGCTATCTCCACAAACTGACCAGACATACCCAGTTCATCGTCATCACCCACCGAAGGGGAACCATGATGGCGGCGGACCGGCTTTACGGAATCACCATGCAGGAGAAGGGAGTTTCCACTCTTGTGAGCGTAAACCTGATTGAGGATGAATTAGATAAGTAGGAGGGCATGGGAATGGAAGAGCAGAAAAAAGGATTTTTCAGCCGGCTGGTGCAGGGGCTGACCAAGACGAGAAACAATATTGTATCGGGCATTGACTCGATTTTCAGCGGTTTTTCCGCCATCGACGACGATTTTTACGAGGAGATCGAGGAGACCCTGATCATGGGGGATCTGGGAATCAAGACCACCTCCTCTATCATTGAGAACCTGAAGGCCACCGTGAAGGAACAGCACATCAAAGAGCCGGCAGAGTGCAAGCAGATTCTCATTGACAGCATCAAAAAGCAGATGGATCTGGGAGAAAATGCCTACGAGTTTGAAAACAGGAAATCGGTGGTGCTGGTCATCGGCGTCAACGGAGTGGGAAAGACCACGTCTGTGGGCAAGCTGGCAGGCCAGTTAAAGGACAGCGGCCACAAGGTGCTTCTGGGCGCCGCGGATACGTTCCGGGCGGGGGCCATCGAGCAGCTGACGGAGTGGGCTCACCGGGCCGGCGTGGATATTATCGCCCAGCAGGAAGGCTCTGACCCGGCGGCCGTGGTCTATGACGCCGTTTCCGCCGCCAAGTCCAGAAATGCGGACGTACTCATCTGCGACACCGCCGGACGGCTTCACAATAAGAAAAATCTGATGGAAGAGCTGAAGAAAATCAACCGCATTATCGATAGAGAGTACCCGGAGGCCTACCGGGAGAACCTGGTGGTGCTGGACGGAACCACCGGACAGAACGCCCTGGCTCAGGCCAGACAGTTTATGGAGGTGGCTGACATCACGGGAATCATTCTCACAAAACTGGACGGGACGGCAAAGGGAGGCATCGCTGTGGCTATCCAGTCGGAGCTGGGAATTCCGGTAAAATACATCGGCATCGGAGAGAAGATCGACGATCTGCAGAAATTCAACGCAGATCAGTTTGTAAACGCGCTGTTTGATATCAGGGAAAACTGACGGGAGGGGGCACTGCTCCGGCGTTCTGGTGTGATTTCGGCGGCTTTTCGCCGGCGGCCGGAGCTATGAGTATGATTCGGTTTGACAAGACGACTCCATTGGGGAGCAATATACACTATTTTCTGAAGTGGACGTTTATTTCCTGCGTCATCGGTCTGACGGTGGGGGTGATCGGCGCCCTGTTCGGCATCGCCGTCCGGTGGGTGACTTCCTTTTGGGAGACCCACTCCTGGACGTTGTTTCTGGCCCCTGTGGCCGGCGTGCTCATCGTCTGGCTGTACAAAACCTTTCACGAGGAGGGAAACAGGGGCACCAACCTGGTGCTGGAGAGCATTTCCGCCAGCGAGGACGTCTCCCTGGCCACGGCGCCTCTGATCTTTGTCAGCACTCTGCTGACTCATTTCGTGTCCGCTTCCGCCGGACGGGAGGGGGCGGCCCTGCAGCTGGGCGGTTCTCTGGGAAATCAGCTGGGAAAGCTGCTGCGGCTGGATGAAAAGGACAGAAAGGTGGCGGTGATGTGCGGCATGAGCGCCTGCTTTGCCGCCCTCTTCGGGACGCCCATGGCGGCGGGGATATTTTCCCTGGAGGTGGTGAGCATCGGCGTGCTCTACTACGCGGCCCTGGTGCCCTGCGTGTTTTCCGCCTTTATCGGAGCGGCGATTTCCGGGGCTTTCGGCAATCCGCCGGAGAGGTTCCTTCTGGAGACGGTTCCGGAATTCGGGATTCCGGAGGCGGTGTCCACGGTGATTTTGGGCATTCTCTGCGCCCTTTTGAGCATGGTGTTCTGCGTCATGCTCCATCGGGCGGAAAAGCTGTATCACAGCCGGATTTCCAACGGATATCTGAGGATTGCGGCAGGGGGACTTCTGCTTATCGTCCTGACTCTGCTTTCCGGCAGCCGGGACTACAACGGCAGCGGCATGGAGCTGATCGGAAGGATTATGGAGGGAGAGACGGTCAGTTGTCTGGCTTTCATCTGGAAAATGATTTTTACGGCCGTAGTTCTGGGGGCCGGCTTTAAGGGCGGGGAAATCGTTCCCACCCTCTGCGTGGGCGCCGCCTTCGGCGCGGCGGCGGCAAGGCTGACAGGGGCCGATCAGGCGCTGTGGGCGGCCTGTTCCATGGCGGCTCTCTTTGCCGGCGTCACCAACTGTCCCATCGCTTCCGTGATTCTGGCCTTTGAGATGTTCGGATACGGGGCCATGCCTTACTTTGCCATTATTGTGGCGGTGAGCTTTACCCTTTCCGGGTATTACGGGCTGTACAAGAGCCAGAAATTTGTCTACTCAAAGCTGAAGGCGGAGTATATTAACAGGAAATCGGAATAGGGGAGGAAATGATGAAGATTATAATTTCCCCGGCCAAAAACATGCAGGTGGAGACGGACCTCTTTGAGGTTTCCGGAACGCCTGCTTTTTTGGAACGGGCGGAGAGAATCCGGGATATTTTAAGAGAGTATGACCGGGAAGAATTAAAACGGCTGTATCAGGCCAACGACAAGATTACGGATCTGAACTGGCGGCGGCTTCAGGACATGGACCTGCGAAAGGGGCTGACGCCGGCGGTGCTGGCCTACGTGGGCCTTCAGTACCAGTCCATGGCCCCCGGCGTGTTTTCTGACAGCCAGTGGGAGTACGTGAAGGAGCATCTCTACATTATCAGCGGCTTTTACGGGCTTTTGCGGGCCATGGACGGAGTGGTTCCCTACCGGCTGGAGGTGCAGGCGAAGCTGCCGGTGGACGGCAGCCGGGATCTGTACGAGTACTGGGGAGACGCCATTTACCGGAAGCTGACGGAAGACGGCGATCATCCCCTGATTGTAAATCTGGCTTCCAAAGAGTACAGCAAGGCGGTGGAGCCGTGGCTGAAGCCCGGCGACCGGTTTGTCACCTGCATATTCGGGGAGGAGGTCGCGGATAAAAACGGCCGCCCGAAGGTAAAAGTAAAGGCCACCCAGGCAAAGATGGCCAGAGGCAGCATGGTCCGCTATCTGGCGGATATTCAAGCCGGGACGGAGGAGGATTTAAAGGGCTTCCGGGAAGACGGCTTCCGGTTCCGGGAAGATTTGTCCGGGGACGGGGAGCTGGTATTCTGTCGGGAAGACGGCAGGTGACGGAGGGTCAGAAGCCGCGGGCCAGGAACGCCTAAAAGATCTGCGGGTGGAGCGTGAATTGATAGAACAGGGAATAAATTAGAACGCTCCTAGAGCTTATAACGGCTTCGTAGGCATAAAATAGCACTCGGCCCCATGATCCGAGTGCTATTGCGTATCCTGCTCCCGCATAACCGCAGGGAATACGGGTTCGTTCCCCCCGTGGTTACAGCTCAAGGCTGGAAAAGTCAATCTGAAAATCGTCATAGATATTGACCGGGATTGTGTCATGGAACGTATAGGCTTCTGCCTTAAAATGATCCTGCTCCAGATAATACACAAAAATGCTCTTCCTGGTCGGGTCTACAATCCAATATTCTCTCACTCCGGCATTTGCGTAAAGATTCAGCTTCATCACATAATCATGGCTGGAATTACTGGGGGAAACGATCTCAATGATCCAGTCTGGAGCTCCGGTACAGCCCCGGTCCGTGAGCTTGCTCCGATCACAGATCACGCTGATATCCGGCTCAACTATGGTATTCCTGTCTTCTCTCAGCTTGACAGCGAAAGGTGCCGGGAAAACCCTGCAGGAACCGCCTTTCGATCTGAGATAATTCCGTATCGTTCCGGATAGTTCCATGAGTATAGTCTGATGGATCCTGGAGGGGGCAGCTTGATTATAGATCAAATTCCCCTCGATCAGTTCAGCTCTCACATCTTCCGGCAGATTGTAATAGTCCGCTTCTGTGTAAACCTTGCTTTGAGCTAATGGCATAGAAAATCCCCCTTTCTTATTGTGCGTTCTTAAGATCGTTGCATTCACGTTCTATTCTTTCGTTGACCGCACGAACGATAAAAGCATTCATACTTTCACCCTGGCTGAAAGCATATTCTTTAATTAGCTCTCGTTTACCTTTGGGAAAAGTGA
>DXBC01000074.1 GCA_019116745.1 Candidatus Lachnoclostridium stercorigallinarum | reverse complement strand
GAAATCGGGGGACCGCCCGCGGCGAAGAGCAGGACTGCTTCGCCGCGGGCGGTCCTTTTTTTGCTGTGAAAGCCCGGCAGGCCGGATTGCGAATGCAGGTCGGATCGCATGAGTGCGCAGCACGGAGCGGTCCGAGGGCTTTCATGGTTCGTGGTGTCCGCGTTAGCGGGCACGTAGGTTTGCGCGATACGCCCGGCAAGCGGCCGCCAGCTTGGGGCGGACATTTGCCGGGCAAAGGACAGCGAACAGCTCTGCTGTGAGCTGCCCGTGGTATCGCGAATCGGATAGGGGAAGGAACTTTCCTTATCCGATCTGCCCAGCAATTGGTTTGGCAGAAAAATGAACTCAAAAATGAAATAAAATTACATTTTAAATATTTATATAAAATATATTGTAATTTTATTTCATATGCGCTATTATACCCACATAAGCGCTTATATATGAAGAAAAATTAGGTAAAATGCTGTCATATGACAGCGGAGACCGAAAAGAAAAATGTAAGAATTGTCTTTAAGGAGGGCGAGTATGCAGGAGATTTCTGTATTATTTGTCGTGTTGGTGGTGCTGTACACTGTTGTGGCGGTGGCAGACCAGATTTCTATTCAGTGCGGGATTTACACCCCGCTGTTTGCGGCCACGTTTGTGGGATTTCTGCTGGGCGATCTTCAGACCGGCCTGATTATTGGAGCGACCCTTCAGCTGATGACGTTGGGTGTGGCCACCTATGGGGGAGCAACGGTTCCGGATTATCTGTCCGGAGCGATCATGGGAACGACCTATGCCATTATTTCCGGTGAGGGAGCGGAGTACGGCATTGCTCTGGCCATTCCCATCGGCCTTCTGCTGACCCAGATGGACATTCTGGGCAGAATGTGCAACTCTTTCTTCCAGCACTATGCGGATCGCTGCGCAGAGCGGGGCGATTACAGGGGAGTGGAGAGGGCAAATCTTCTGGGATTCCTGCCCTGGGCTCTGTCCCGCGTCATTCCCGTGATGGTGGGTCTGATCTTTGGAGAGGCCGTGGTCAACAGCATCAACGCTTTCATACCCGCATGGTTCATGACTGGCCTGAAGACGGCGGGAGCCATTCTCCCGGCCATGGGTATGGCGATTCTGATGCGGTATCTGCCGCTGAAGAAATACTACGCTTACTTTATTATCGGCTTTGTGACGCTGGCCTATCAGGATCCATGTTCAGTGTGATGGCAGCGGCGCTTCTGGGTCTGGCCCTGGCGGCAATCCATTATTCCAGAACGAAGGACCGTGCCGCCGCTGCTGCCGTATCGGAAAACGGCATGGTGAGAATCGACGATGAGGAGGTAGAGATCAATGGCTAACCAGACAGAGAATACTAAGCTGACGAAGCAGGACATTAAGAAAGTCTATATCAGAAATCTGTTTGCGCTCCAGTTCGGATGGAACTATGAGAAAATGCAGGGCCTGGGCTATGCCTATGTGATCATGCCGGTACTGAAGCGGCTGTACAAGAATGATCCGGAAAAGATGAAGAAAGCCCTGAAAATGCAGCTTTCCTATTTTAATACCACTCCCGCCATGGCCCATCTCATTACCGGCGCGGATATGGCTCTGGAGGAAGAGCTGGGCGTGGAGTCTGAAGAGACGGTGATGGCGGTAAAGACCGGTCTGATGGGACCTCTGGCCGGTGTGGGGGATACCCTGTTCATCGCCATTTACAGGGCCATCGTATTTTCCATTGCGGCTTACATTGCCATGCAGGGAAATCCGGTGGGCCTGATTATCCCGCTGATTACCTGCGCGGCCGTGCTCTGGATCCGGTACAAATTCACCTGGCTCGGATACAACTCCGGACGGAAGCTGGCCACCAGCTTTGCCGACAAGCTGGCACCCATCACGGAGGCTGCCAGTATTCTGGGCCTGACGGTGGTGGGAGCCCTTATCCCCTCTGTCATCTCGTACAAGACGGATCTGACCTTTGCCATGGGAGAAGTGACCTTTTCCGTACAGGAGATGCTGGACAAGATTCTTCCCTGTATGCTGCCGCTGGGAATTGTCATGCTGTCCTACTGGCTGCTGGGAAAAAAGAACATCAATTCCACCAAGCTGATCTTCATTCTGATCGCTCTGGGAATGGTTCTCGGAAACCTGCAGAATATGCTGACCTTTGCGGCCGGATTGTTTTAAGTTCGGAGGTGTGGTATGATAGGATTGATTGTGACTGGGCACGGGAATTTTGCCACAGGAATCACCAGCAGCTTCCGGCTGATCGCGGGAGAGCTGCCGGATTATGAGGCGGTGGACTTTCTTCCGGAAGATTCCATTGAAATGTTGACAGAAAAGCTGAACAATGCGGCCGCCAGGCTGGCCGGATGTGAGGGCATCCTGGTGCTGACGGATCTGGCCGGGGGATCTCCTTACAATGTGGCTTCCAAAATGCGCATGGAGCGGAAGGACACCATGGAAGTGATCGCCGGAATCAACCTGGCGGCACTTATTGAAGCCGGCATGGGCAGGGAGAACGCTGCGGATGCAGGGGAACTGGCGCGGACTGTGGAGGAGACGGCAAGAGAGCAGGTGATCCGTTTCCTGACGGATGAAGAGCAGGCGGCCGCCGCGGCGGCAAAGCCGGCAAAGAAGACAGTGGTCCGCCGCGGCAATCCGGACGGGCCGAAGGGAGTTATCGTTCACGCCAGAGTGGATGAGCGCCTGATTCACGGACAGGTGGCCATGGTATGGACCAACACTGTGGGAGCCAGCCGGATCGTCGTGGTCAATGATGACGTTCTGAAGGATGACATGGCGCTGGCGGGACTGAAAATGGCAAAACCGGCAGGAGTGAAGCTGTCCATCATGACAGTAAACCGGGCAGTGGAGCGCCTGAGAGAAAATGCCTACTCCGGCGACCGGATCTTTGTGATCACAAAGAACATTGGCGATATGGCGGAGCTGATTCGCCGGGGCGTGGAAATTGACCGGGTGAATGTAGGCAACGTGGCAAAGCGGGAAGGTTCCCGGAATATTAAAAAATCAGTGAACTTAACGGAACAGGATATCGAAGACATTCACGAGATGATCCGAGGGGGACATTCCGTGACGGCTCAGATGATTCCCAACGAATCGGACCAGTCCATATTAAATTATCTGCAGTGAGGGCAGAGACAGGGAGGAAATCACCGTGGACCATATTATGCTGAAAATTCGGGAACGCTATCACCAGATGAGCAAGGGAGATAAAAAAATTTCAGATTTTGTGCTGGAAAATCAAGACCGGATTCTGGGGATGACGGCGGCGGATATCGCACAGGCCAGCGGGGTTTCCCCTGCCTCTGTGATCCGGTACGTGAAAAAGATGGGGACGGACGGCCTGGACGGCTTTAAGCTGGAACTGGCCGCCGTCCGGGAGAAGCCGGAAAACAGGGGGGAGTGGAGGATGGCGGACCCCATCCTCTCCGACGAGGACGATTTGAACACCATCTGCTCGAAGCTGCAGGCAAGGACGGAGAGCGCATTCCGGGATTTCTTCTACCAGCTGGATAAGGAAGCACTGGAACAGGCGGTGGAGGCGGTGAAAAAGGCGAGGAAAATTTATCTCCTCGGTCTTGGGGCCTCCTACGCAGCGGCTTATGATCTGTTTCACAAACTGCGCCGGGCAGGGTTTGACGCCAGCTGCTATCAGGATCTGAATATGGTGACAGAGTTTTTCAATTATATTGACCAGAGAGACGCAGTACTGGCATTTTCCTACAGCGGGCAGTCAAAAGAGATTCTGTACAGCTGTGAGAAGGCTCTGGAAAAGAATGCGAAGGTAATCGCTGTCACCAGAAAGGCAGATTCTCCTCTGCGAAAACTGGCGGATATCTGTCTGTGCGTGCCTGATCTGGAGGATGTACGCCGGGTGGGAGCATTTGAATCCCTGCAGACGTCCCTGATGATGGGATGCCTGATTTATTTGGGCGCTATCCGCGAGGACTTTAAGAGAATCGAGATTGAGCTGGTGAAGACCAGAAAGATGGTGGAAGGTCTGAAAAAGAAGACAGAGTGAGGTAAATAGAATATGGTAAATATAGACGGACTGACCACAGAAACGGTAAACGAGGCCACAAAGCATATTGACGAGATGGACGCCCTGGGAATTGTCACCCTGATCAACCAGGAGGACAAAAAGGTGGCGGAGGCCATTGAAAAGGAACTGCCCAAGGTGGCGATGGCGGTGGACGCTGTGGCAGAGCGGTTTAAAAAAGGCGGGCGGATCATTTACTGCGGGGCAGGTACTTCCGGAAGAATGGGAACTCTGGATGCGGTGGAGCTGACCCCTACCTACAGCGTTTCCCCGGACCGCGCCTTCGGCCTGCTGGCCGGGGGAGAGAAGGCCATGTACCAGGCCGTGGAAGGGGCGGAGGATTCCGCTCAGCTGGCGGTGGAAGATTTAAAGAGAGTGGGGCTGACGGCGGCTGACTGCGTCATCGGAGTCGCGGCCAGCGGCAGAACACCTTACACTCTGGCGGCCATCCAGTACGCCAACGAGACAGGGGCTCTGAGCGTGTCGGTCACCTGCAACGGAGACAGCCAGATGGCGGCTGCGGCCCAGATCTCCATCGCTCCCGTCGTGGGGCCGGAGGTCATCAGCGGTTCTACCAGAATGAAGGCGGGTACGGCTCAGAAGATGGTGCTCAACATGATTTCCACCGGCGTGATGGTGCGGGTGGGAAAGGTTTACCAGAATTACATGGTGCATGTGCAGCCCACCAATGAAAAGCTGGTGGTGAGAGCGGAGCGGATGATTTCCGAGATCACCGGGGCAGACCGGGACCGGGCGGCAAAGGCTCTGAAGGAGTCGAAGATGGCGGTACCGGAAGCGATTGTGATGGTGTCCTCCGGATGCAGTCTGGACCGGGCGAAAGAAGTGCTGGACCAGGCGGACGGCCGGGTGCGGGAGGCCATCGAATTGGCAAAATAAGTGACAGCAGAGAGCAAAGGAGCGGATATGAAAGACTGGGATAGGGTCCATGAGGAGATTGGAAAGCTGATAGAGGAGGGCGTGATCTGGGGCGCTTCCTATGGATTCGTGAGGGAGGGGGAGCTGTCTTCCTTTTACCGGGGCGTCCAGGGAGCGGTGAAGCCGTGGTCGGAGAGAGCGCTGGGGCCGGGAATGTTTTACGATCTGGCTTCCCTGACGAAGGTGACGGGAACGTCGGTTAGGATTCTGCAGCTGATTCAGGAGGGAAAACTGGAGTTTTCCACTCCGGTGCAGGCGGTGTTAAAGCGTTTTTCCCAGCCGGAGATAAAGGTGGAGAACCTGCTGCTTCACAACAGCGGACTGCCGGCGGAGATTCCGGACAAAGCCACCCTGACAGCGGACAACATCCGGGACCGGCTCTATGAGACAAGGCCGGAAGCGGCTCCCGGGGAGAGGTACTGTTATTCCGATCCCGGTTTTATGCTTCTGGGCCTGATGGTGGAGGAGCTTGACGGGACCAGCCTGGATGAGAGCTACGGAAAGCATATTTTCGGTCCCCTGGGACTGAATCAGACTTCCTATCACCCGAAAGGGGAGATGGGGCGGTTTATTCCTGAAGAGCACACCCAGGAAAGGGGATGGATCTGCGGAGAGGTCCATGACTCGAAGGCCTATCTCATGGGGGAGAGCGGAAGCGCAGGACTTTTTTCCACTCTGGACGATATGCTGCATTTTGTAAAGGCCTGGCTGGATCAGGATGAACGGCTGATAAGCCGGGAATTATTTGAAAAAGTGGAACATACCTGTCAGTTTGACAGGACTTATGGCTGGGGTGTGGAGTACGGGCCGGGAACCTTGTACCACTCCGGATTTACGGGGACTTCCATCCTGATGGACGCGGAGACGGGAGAAGGGCTGGTTCTTCTCACCAACCGGATTCATCCCAGCCGGGAAAACGTGGAATTTCTGAACCGGAGAAAACGGATCAACCGTCTGTGGCTGGGAAAAAACTGAGGGAGACAGCAGGGACGGAGAAGAAGATCACACGGAGGCGGCTCTGGACGGGGAAGTGAAATTCATCCGTCTGGATGTAAATGGAAGCCAGCCGGTTCAGATCCGGGAACTGCAGGTATTCGGCGACTTTATTGTGCTGGAGAGCGTACCGGAGGAGAATCTCCTGGAAAACGGAGATATGGAGACAGAGGACAGCTGGGAGTTTGCGGACATCACCGTTTCGGCGGAGGACGGAGCAGATCAGCCGGCGGCTTCCTATGAATTTGGCTATGGGGAAGACGCTCACGGCGGAAGCCGGGCGGCGGTGATCACAAAGACAGGAAAAGAAGCGGCTGGAGACGGAGTAATCCGCCAGACCATTTCCATTGAACCCAACAAGCGCTATCAGCTGAGCTTCTGGCATAAGACCGATACCCTGGATTCCGCGTCCTTCACCTATGAGATCAATCAGAAGGACAAGGACGGAAACACTATTTCCACCCATCTGGCAAAATTGAACGACAACCTGAATATGAGTCGGGAATACCGGGAATTTGATTATAATTTCATCACCTCCCCCTATGCGGTGTCAGCGGATATCGTCCTTCATGTGGTGGCGGGCGAGGGGAGCCTGTACCTGGATGATGTGGCGGTGCGGGAAGTGATTCCCACAGAGGCCGTCTTTGTGGAAGCAGACAAAGAGGAACTGGAAGTGGGAGAGACAGGAAAAGTGACGGCTCAGATACTTCCTGGCAATGCCGATGACCTGACTTTCCACTGGGCCAGCAGCGATGAGAGCGTGATCACGGCGGCAGAGGACGGAACGGTGACCGCTGTAGGAGAGGGAAGTGCCTACGCCCAGTATGAAAACTCCGGAGATCTGACGGCAGAGTCTTCTGTGCTGATCACCGTAAAATAACCGGAACATGAAGAAGAAATGAAAAAAGAATAATCAGGAGACATAAACAGAAGGCACGGCCTTCCCGTGAAAACACCCGGGAACGGCCGCGCCTTTTAAATTGTGAGAACTGTCAATCCGTTTTGCCTTCATCCGGATCTACTCTGCCCAGGGGAGATCCACCTGGATATAGTCGTGGTGTACAGCGGGCAGAAACTTGTTCAGCACATCGTCCCGGTTCAGCCGCAGGCTGGAGGTGTTGATGCAGGGATGGCAGCCGAT
>DXBC01000073.1 GCA_019116745.1 Candidatus Lachnoclostridium stercorigallinarum | reverse complement strand
CAATAACCTATTTACAGCATATCACGATTTTAGTCGAATAACAAGTATTTTTTCTGAATTTTTCAATTATTTTAACAATTCTTCTCACTATTCTCTTTTGGCATACTATGACCGCAGTGTTCATTGGAGCACAGCAGCCGGTTTCCCTTCTCCACCATATAATGGCCGCACTCCGGGCATTTTATCTCTGTCGGCTTCTGCCAGGACATGAATTCACAGTCCGGATTGTTGACGCATCCGTAATACTTTCTTCCTTTTTTCGTCTTCTTGATCACCACGTCGCCGCCGCAGAGAGGACATTTTACGCCGATCTTTTCAAAGTACGGCTTTGTATTTTTGCACTCCGGAAAGCCGGGACAGGCCAGGAATTTTCCGTGGGGACCATATTTGATGACCATGTTGCGGCCGCAGAGCTCGCAGACCTCGTCTGTTACCTCATCGGAAATGGTCACCGTTTCCAGCTCGCTTTCCGCCTTTTTCACCGCATCCATCAGATCCGGATAGAAATTTCTCACCACAGATTTCCAGGGAAGCTCTCCCTCTCCCACCTTATCTAGCAGATACTCCAGATTGGCGGTGAAAGTAGGATCTACAATGCTGGGGAAGCACTGTTTCATGATCCGGTTTACAATCTCTCCCAGCTCCGTCACGTAGAGGTTTTTATTTTCTTTTGCCACATACCGTCTGGCAATGATGGTAGTGATCGTAGGCGCGTAGGTGCTGGGACGTCCGATTCCCTGCTCCTCCAGCGCCTTTACCAGAGATGCCTCCGTGTAATGAGCCGGCGGCTGGGTAAAATGCTGACCGTATTCCAGTTCTTTCAGAGGAAGCACGTCTCCCACCTTTAAACTGTTGAGCAGAACATTATTTTCTTCCTTATCATCTTCGTCCACGTACACGGACATAAAGCCGTCAAAAGCCAGCTTGGAGGCAGTGAGGGTAAACAAATACTCCGCTGCTCCGATCTTTACAGATGTGGTTTCGTATACGGCCGGTTTCATCCGGCTGGCGGTAAACCGTTTCCAGATCAGCTGATACAGGCGGAACAGATCCCTGGAAAGAGAATCCTTTACCATAGCAGGGGTCAGAGTAATATCCGTGGGACGGATCGCCTCGTGGGCATCCTGAATCTTGCCCGACGTCTTTTTGGCTCTCTCCTCTCCCGCCACATACTGGTCTCCATAGTGCTCTCCGATGAAGCTCTTTGCCGCCGCATCTGCTTCCTCCGCCACGCGGGTGGAGTCCGTACGCAGATAGGTGATCAGACCCACCGTACCGCGGCCCTTCACGTCAACGCCCTCGTACAGCTGCTGGGCCAGACGCATGGTCTTCTGCGTGGAGAAATTCAGGTTCTTGGAAGCTTCCTGCTGCAGGGTACTGGTGGTAAACGGGATCGGCGCCTTTTTCACCCGCTCTCCCTGTTTTACATCCTCCACCCGATACTCTGCGCCCTCCAGCTTCCGCAGTATTTCATTCAGCTCTTCCTGACTGTGAATGGTGAGTTTTTCCGATTTATCCCCATAGAATTTGGCAGTGAGAGGCGTCTTTCTTCCCTCACTTCTCAGCTTGGCATCCAGAGTCCAGTACTCTTCCGGAATAAATGCATTGATCTCATCCTCCCGGTCGCAGATCATTCGCAGGGCCACTGACTGTACACGGCCGGCGCTTAAGCCTCTCTTTACCTTCTCCCAGAGAAGGGGGCTGATGCTGTAGCCCACCATCCGATCCAACACACGCCGGGCCTGCTGTGCGTCCACCAGGTTCATATCAATCTGGCGGGGGGATTTTAAGGATGCCTTCACCGCATTTTTCGTAATCTCATTGAAGCTGATCCGATACACCTTTTTGTCCTTCAGTTCATCCAGCTTGAGAGCTTTCACCAGGTGCCAGGAAATCGCTTCTCCCTCCCGGTCCGGGTCAGTGGCCAGATAAATCCGGTCTGCTTTTTTCACTTCCTTGCGCAGCTTTGCCAGAATATCTCCTTTTCCGCGGATCGTTATATATTTCGGCTCGTAATCGTTGGCCACATCGAATCCCAGCTGGCTTTTCGGCATATCTCTCACATGTCCGTTGGACGCGTCCACCACATAATTGGCGCCCAGAAATTTTTTGATGGTCTTCACCTTTGCCGGAGACTCCACAATCACTAAATAACTTGCCATGTCAACCTCACCTATAGCTTTTTTCCATAATATTGATTGGCAGTCCGGACTGCATATCCCTTCCACTCCAGTTCCAGAAGAATGCCCATGCACTCTCCCACCGGTATCCCGGACTCCCTTACAATCTCATCCAGAAATTTTGGCTGTAAATCGAGGCAACTATACACCATTTTTTCTTTCTTGGCAAGTCCCTTTCCGTTTTTTTCTTGAAGCTGAGTGATTTTTCTGTTTTTTATCTGAAGAATTTCCAGCACATCTTCCGGCGTATCCGCAAGCTGCGCCCCGCTCTTGATCAGGCGGTTGCAGCCGACACTCAGAGGATCCGTCCTTCTGCCGGGAACGGCAAACACTTCTCTCCCCTGATCCAGAGCAAAGGAAGCCGTGATCAGGGATCCACTTTTCTCCCTGGCCTCCACTACCACCACCGCGTCGGACAGGCCGCTGATAATCCGGTTTCTCATGGGGAAATTGCATGGCGCCGGATTGTCCCAGGGGCCAAACTCAGAAATCAGGCACCCTCTGTTTTCAATCTCCCTGTAAAGGTCTCTGTTCTCCCACGGATAGCAGATCTCCACACCGTTTCCCAGCACTGCCGCCGTCCTTCCGCCGCCCGCCAGCGCTCCCCGGTGGGCTGCGCTGTCAGTCCCCCTGGCCAGCCCGCTGATCACCCAGACTCCGGCCTCAGACAGCTCCCTGCCGAACCATTCTGCCACTCCTCTCCCGTATTCCGTATTTTCTCTTGCGCCCACCACAGCCGCTGCCGGGCAGTCCTGTCCCGGAAGACGGCCTTTTACACAGATTCCCATGGGATAATCATAGATCTCCTTTAATTTATCCGGATAAATGCTGTCAAACGGAGTAATAAACTGTATTCCCCTGGCAGAAAAACTATGATACTGCTCCAGCAGTTTCCCCTGCGCCTTTCTGGTCTCTCCGATCCGTCCCATTACACGTCTGAGAGCCGGAAGCGCCTCTTCCCGTTCTGTTTCTTCTATATAATATATGGCCTCAAAGCTGCCCACCTCTTCCCAGAGCCGGCGGATCGTCACCGCTCCCAGCCCTTTTGTCCGGCACAGCAGATACAGATATTCCCGCTCTCTCTCAATCAAGACTGCCACCTCCCCAGTAGGTTCTGACACCGCTTCGGTATCCGGACGCTTCTAAGAGATGTTCCCGGCTGATAGGGCCGCCACCGGCCAGATCGGCGATGGTTCTGGCCACTTTCAGCAGGCGGTCCCTCCCCCTTCCGCTCATCTCCTCCCTTTCATAGATCTCCTTCATCAGCCTCTCTTCCTCCGCTCCCAGCCCGCAGAACTGTTCCAGCTCCTGCCTGCCCATCCGGCTGTTAAAACGCACGTCTGTGCCGCTGAACCGTTCCTTCTGAATCTGCCAGGCCGCCTCCACCCGCCTGCGGATATCCGCAGAGCTTTCCCTCTTTTCTCCTTCCGCGGCTGCCATATCTTCATAGGGAATCTGCACCGCTTCCGCGATCAGATCCATCCGATCCAGAATGGGGCGGGATATGCGGCTCAGATACCGGCGCACCTGAACTTCCGTACAGCGGCACCGGCTCCGGTCGGGATAGAAGCCGCAGGGGCAGGGATTGCTGGCCGCAACCAGCATAAAATCTGCCGGAAATCGGTAGGCACCGCTGACTCTGGCCACGATAATGTGCCGGTCCTCCAGGGGCTGCCTCAGCAGTTCAATCACACTTCTGGGAAACTCCGGAAGCTCGTCCAGAAACAGGACACCTCCTGTGGCCAGGGAAACCTCTCCGGGCCGTGGTCCCCGTCCGCCTCCTGTTATGGCCTGCACCGTGGCGGAGTGGTGCGGGCTTCGGAACGGCCTGGCAGAAATCAGGGGCTGACCTTCCGGCAGAAGTCCGCAGATACTGTAAATTCTGGAGATCTCCCGCCGCTCCTCCGCCGTCATGGGCGGCATAATACTGGGAATCCGCCGGGCCGTCATACTCTTTCCTGTCCCGGCAGGCCCCATGAGAAGCAGATTGTGCATTCCCGCTGCCGCAATCTCCGCCGCCCGCTTCATCATGGGCTGTCCGATCACATCTCTGTAATCCGGACCATCCTCCTCCGCTTCCTCCTGAAGCCTTTCCTCCCTGTCTGCCTCTTTCCAACACTCCTCACCGCCGTTTATCAGTTCTGTCAGTTCTCTCAGCTGCCGGATCCCTGTTACGGGAACACTTCCCGCCGCCCGGCCTTCCCGGCTGTTTCTTTCCGGCAGAAAGCATCGTACCATCCCCAGCTCCCCTGCCGAGTCCGCCATGGTGAGAGCTCCGCGGATTCCCTTTACCTCTCCGCTCAGTCCCAGTTCTCCCGCTATGACGATCCGCTCCAGACCATCGGTCCGGATCAGTCCGTAAGCCCCCAGCACTCCCACAGCAATGGGAAGATCAAAGGCCGTCCCCTCTTTCCGCACATCTGCCGGAGACAGATTGACCGTAATCTTTCTCGGCGGACACTGAAAGCCGGAATTTTTTATGGCTGTGATCACCCGG
This sequence comes from Candidatus Lachnoclostridium stercorigallinarum, assembly GCA_019116745.1. GTDB lineage: Bacteria > Bacillota > Clostridia > Lachnospirales > Lachnospiraceae > Lachnoclostridium_A > Lachnoclostridium_A stercorigallinarum. The sequence continues at coordinate 23,916 of DXBC01000073.1, read as the reverse complement.
TCTCTCGCCTCTCTCACCTCGCTGCCCAGATATCCCACCATGGAAAAGCCCGGCAGACCGTTGCTCACATCCACCTCCACCCTGACAAGGTATCCGTCTATGCCGGATATTCCGATACTGTTCACTCTGCAAAACATCCCTGCTCCTTTCCGGAAAGCCGCCAGGGAAACACCCTGACGGCTGAAATGAAAAGCCGGCAGTTTTCCCCTTGCCTTCCTTAAATGCAATCTGATTTCTGTTCCTGATATTTTTGGAAAATATCGGCCGAATGGCCTGCAGCCGGGCAGGCAGGTTTCCTGCCCCGGCTGTATTGCGCATGACTTGCGTTCTGTTTGATTTGTATCCTTCTGATTTGTATCCTATTGATAGGATCCGGCACTGATACAGTATCCGGATAAAAATTCCGGTCACCGCCCCATATGACGGAACATCCACGCTTTAAGGTCTTCGCAGACCTTTTCTCTTTCCAGATCATTGAGAATTTCATGGCGGCTGCCCTCGTACAGCTTCATCTCCACATCTCTCAGCCCCATGGCCCGATACCGGGAAAACAGCCGCTTCACCCCTCTGCCGTAATCTCCCACCGGATCTTCACTTCCGGATACCAGGAAAACCGGCAGCTCTCTGGGCATTCTCTTCAGCAGGCGGCGGCTCTTCAGTTCCAGCATCACACGGAAAAAGTCCCGGTAAGCGGAGCAGGTAAATCGAAACTGACAGTAAGGATCCGCCACAAAACGGTCTACTCTGGCCTCATCCCTGGAAAGCCAGTCGCTTCCTGTCCTGGCAGAGGGAATTTTCCGATTATAATTGCCCAGCACCAGCCCGTGTAGAAAACGGCTGTGACAGCGATCTCCCCGAATCAGGGCCGTCAGATTCACTGCCGCCAGAGCAACGAGCAGCACTGCCGTCGGATAATCTCCCGTACCCATGAGTATGGCTCCGTCTACCTCCCTGCCGTACCGGGTCAGATACCGGCGCGCCAGGAAGGATCCCATACTGTGTCCCAAAAGGAAACGGGGAAGTCCCGGATAAAGCCGCTCTCCCACTCTGCCCACCCGCTGGATATCCTGAATCAGGTAGGCCACCCCGTTGTGATCGGCAAAAAAGCCCATATCCTCTTTGGAGGCCGCCGTCCTTCCATGCCCCAGCTGATCATGACCGATCACCGCGATTCCCTCCGCCGCCAGGAACTGTGCAAATTCATCGTAACGGCCCATATGCTCCGTCATCCCGTGCACCAGCTGCAGTACCGCTCTGGGTTCTCCCTCCGGCTTCCAGTGGGTGACCCAGAGCGCAGAAACCCCATCGCTGGACGGGACACGAACCTCTACCACTTCTGCCATGCTGACTCCCCCTTTCCTTATCAATAAGTTTTCTGATTTCATGATGCCCTGGTCACTAAGTTCGTGGAAAACCTCACTAAGTGCCCAGGCATATGTTCGCACTAAACTCGTGAAATACCTCGTTAAGTGCTCACATTATACCATATCCGCCGGCAGAGAACAAGAGCCGCCTGGCCGACGCCTACCCAACCCGGCTGCCGCCCGTCTCTTCTCCGTCCCACTCCGTCATATATTCCCGGTAGCGAAGGGGCAGGTGGGTCATCTGGCATTTTCTGTTTTCCCGCTCCCTGATGGAAATTGTATTTACAAACGTCTTCCACAGCTCTCCAAAAGGATCCTCTTTCCCCGCTGCTTTCACAGCCCGACGGACATTTTCCGGGATTCCCCGGATCAGCACGGTCTCCCGGTCCGCCTGGTGGACGGCCGCCTTGTCCCTCAGCTCGTCCCACAAAAGCCAGTTCTCTCCGGAGAGCCGGTCCTCAAAATGCTCCGCCACCATGGAAAGCACGTCATTTTTCGGGCCGATTCTGCCCGCCAGAATCCCTTCCGGCAGACGTGAAAACCGTACGAATCCCGTGAGGAGATGGGCTTCATTTCGCACGTACCGCTGCATCTCATACATCTGAAAGACGGAATCCAGGCTGAGCATACGGACAATCCTGGGACCGCGGCGAAAGCCGTCCACCAGAAAGCGGTACATGTGGTCCGCTTTCCCTGCCCGCCCGGACAGAGATGCCTCCCACAGAAGCTCGCAGGCCTGCGCTCCTATCTTTTCTCTGACTGCAGTCATCACCGACTTTGCCTTTCTCCGCTCCGGAATCACCTCCAGATACCGGCAGAAGAGCTCCGGCTCCCTCTCTCCCGCCAGCTCCAGCCTCTGGTCAGCGCTCCTCTTCCCGCTGGTTCCCGCGTCGTAAATTCCTGAAAGAATGGATTCAAATTCATCCCTGCAAATAAAAACGTCCACTATATCACCCCAAATACCGCCTGTGCCCCATCCTCCTTCGTGGGAGAGGCTGTCACATGAAAATCATCAAACAGACTCATCTGCCGGTAATCATTTCCGTGGGAGATTTCCCATGCCCGGCATTTTTCTTCACCGGCCAGCTGCGCGGCAATCCGGTCCTGATCCCACGGAACCGGCATCATCAGCCTGCCACGGCAGGTTATGAAATACATGGCCCGCTTCAGTACCACGCCGAATTTCTTCAGATCGCCAAAATCCAGAACCGCATGCCTCCTGGCCTCCACAATCCGCTTTGCCGACCTCACTCCCACTCCCGGAACCCGCAGAAGGGTATAGTAATCAGCTCGGTTAGCCTCCACAGGAAATTTTTCCAGATGGCGGACCGCCCAGTCGCACTTCGGATCCAGAAGAACATTGAAATTCGGCCTCTCCTCAGAGAGCAGCTCTCCCGCCTGAAAGCCGTAATACCGCAGCAGCCAGTCCGCCTGATAGAGCCGGTGCTCCCGCAGGAGCGGAGGCCCGCCGGGAAGGGCCGGAAGAAGACTGTCGTCGTTTACCTTCACAAAGGCCGAGTAGAATACCCGCTTCAGCTCATACTTCCGGTACAGCGCCTCCGCCACAGAAAGCATCTGGTAGTCGCTCTCCCCGGTGGCCCCCACAATCATCTGGGTACTCTGTCCCGCCGGCACAAAGGCCAGTTCTCTTCTGTTTCCGGAAAGGGCCAGTTCCTGCTTTCCCGTCTGTATCCCCTGCTGAATCTGACGCATGGGAAGTAGAATTTTTTCCCTGGTCTTTCCCGGGGCCAGAAGACGGAGTCCGTCCGCAGTGGGCAGCTCCAGATTCACACTCATCCGGTCCGCCAGAAACCCGGCCTGCCGGATCAGGGCAGGGTCCGCTCCGGGAATGGCCTTGACATGAATATATCCGCGGAAATGATGCTCCCGCCGGAGCTGATACAGGGTCCGGCAGATCAGCTCCATGGTATAATCCGGGCTGTGAAGAATGCCGGAGCTTAAAAAAAGCCCTTCTATATAATTCCTGCGGTAAAATTCCATGGTGAGGGTGCAGACTTCCTCCGGGGTGAAAGAAGTGCGCACCGTATCGTTGGAACTGCGGTTGACACAGTAGCGGCAGTCGTAAATGCACTCGTTGGTAAACAGGATTTTTAAAAGAGAAATACATCTGCCGTCAGCAGAAAAACTGTGGCAGATTCCCGCCGGAACCGCGCTTCCCATAGTTCCCTTCTTTCCTTTCCTGTCTGCCCCGCTGGAGGTGCAGGCCACATCATATTTAGCCGCGTCTGTGAGAATCTCCAGCTTCTGCTGCAGAGTCAGGTTCTCCTGTATCAGCATCACTCCTACCGCCCTTCTGTTTTAGTTTCGAACATTTGTTCTTTTCTGTATTCTATCACAGAGAGGAGGAAAATGCAAGCATTTTATCGAACTTATGTTCTTTTTCTGATCAGTTCCATCATCCGCTTCATCTGACCTGTCATGGATCGCTCCTTCACCCATGCAGCCCTCATTCTGTTTTCCATGGAGAGCCCTTCCACCGTCACTTCTGTCAGACGTCCCGCCTCCACTTCCTGGCGGGCCACAGGTTCCGGAAGGACAGCCACTCCCAATCCCTGTTCCGCCATTTTCACAAGAGCCTGGGTATTGACGCTGGTACAGGCGGCTTCTGCCGTCAGTCCCAGACCGTAAAGTCCGTGATCAAACACATCCCGGACCGCGCTGCCCATTTCCCGGAGCAGAAGCCTCTCCCGGAGCAGCTCCTCCGGACAGCAGCTTTTCCTCCGGGCGAGGGAATGCCTCGGCGCGGCGTAAACTCCTACATGATAGGAGCCAAACTCAAAGCTCTCCAGCCGTCCGGAGTGGATATTTCCCTCCAGAAAGCCGAAATCCAGCCGGTAGGCCAGCAGCTCCTCCTCAATTCTGGCAGCGCTGTCCACCGTCACCTGCACCGGCGTCTGAGGATAAAGGGCAGTAAATTCCTCCCATACTCTGGGCAGCCAGAAATTGGCGACAGTGATGTTGGCTCCCAGATGGATGGGAGTTTTCTCCTCCGACTCAGAAAAGCTGACAGACAGTTCCTCGAACAGCTCCAGAATCTGCTCCGCCTTCTCCAGAAATCTTCTGCCGGAAGCATTCAGATACAGTCTCCTGGAAATCCGGTCAAAAAGAGGACAGCCTGCTTCCTCCTCCAGGGCGTTAATCACATGGGTCACCGCCGGCTGAGTCATAAAAAGAGCCCTGGCGGTCTTCGTCACACTCCCCTCCCGGCAGAGAGTGCAGAATATTTCCAGCTGTCTGATATTCAAATGGTACACCTTCCCTTCCAGCTTTTCAGACCCGTCGGAACATCTTCGTTTCCATCTGTCTGCAAAACCATTTTCATTATTTTTTAATAATATATTCTATAAAATAATAACATTTTACTTATCTTTTATCAAGGGTTATACTGAGCAGGATGCGAAAAAACAGAAAGGAACTGCAAAAATGGAAAAAAAGAATCTCAGCTTTTATTTCTGGCTTTTTAAAGTAAATTTTTTTATCAGCGCCTTCACCTTCGGAGGCGGATATGTGGTCATTCCCATGATCCGGAAATATTTTGTCACGGAAAAACATTTGTTCTCTGAGGATGAACTGATGGATATGGCGGCCATCGCCCAGTCCTCCCCGGGAGCCATCGCCATCAATCTGGCAGTGCTGGCCGGATTCCGGACTGCGGGATTTTCCGGAGCTGTACTCAGCGCAGTCTCCTCCGTGCTGCCGCCCTTCCTTATTTTATCGGTGATCTCCTCCTGCTACCAGGTATTCCGGGATCTTCCCCTTGTGGCGGTGGTTTTAAAAGGAATGGAGGCGGCCGTAGGCGCTCTCATCGTGGACATTGTAGCGGACATGGGCGCGGCGGTCTTAAAGGAGAAAAAGCCCTTCTTCGCCTGCCTTATGCCTGCCGCCTTTGCCGGCAGCTTCCTGTTTGGAATCAACGTGATGATCATCCTGTTGATCTGCGTGGCCGCCTGCCTGGTTTACTATTTCGTGACGTCAAGGCGGACGGAAACCGTCCTTTCTTCCGGACGACCCGTACCGGTCCGGGCGGAATCCGGCAGCGGCAGGCAGCCGGCAGAACACGGCCGTGAAACTGCTGCCGGCAGACATTCCCGCAAAGGAGGTGTCCGTTCATGACCTGGCTGACTCTTCTTCTGGCTTTTCTCCAGATCGGCTTTTTCAGTATCGGCGGTGGATACGCCACCATTCCCCTGATTCAGGAGCAGGTGGTGGACCGATATCACTGGCTGTCCATGCAGGAATTTACGGATATTATCACTATTTCCCAGATGACCCCAGGACCTCTGGCGGTAAACACCTCCACCTTCACCGGCATTCGGATTATGGGAATCCCCGGCGCTATACTGGCTACCTTTGGCTGCATCTTCTCCGGATTCGTCATCTGCCTCTGCCTGTACCGCTTTTTCTCCAGATACAGAAGCGCCGGGCCGGTGTTTACCGTGTTAAAAGGACTGCGGGCCGCGTCCATCGGGCTGATTGCCGCATCCGCCGGAACTATTTTATCCATGGCCCTGGCCGGCACCATGGTTCTTGGGGGAATTGCCATCCCGGTGAACGGAATCGCAGTGGTTCTCTTTCTTCTGTCCCTGGTTCTTCTGCGGAAATTTCACCTCAATCCCATCCTGGTCATGGCAGTCAGCGGGGCACTTGGAGCAGTAATCTACTCCATTCCCTTATGAGACAGGCGAAAGCCTCGAAACGACGATTTTCTCCCTTATGAGACAAGCGGGAGCCATGGAGAGATGATCCTTCTCTCTGGGACTCCCGCATTTTTCTTCCATTTCCATTCACCGGATTTTCTCCCCCAGCACCGAGGACATATCCCTCTCCGTGACCTTTTCCCTGCCATTCCCTTCGCCGGACAGGAAAGGAGAATCCGGCCGGGCAAGTCCCATATTTTTCTCAATCACCTCCCGGCTCCGGCTGGCGTAGCAGTAAACGCAGCCGTGGGCGCAGGTATCGTACATTCCGATATCCACGCTTTTTAAGCAGCCGCAGCTTGGCCGCTGGGTTTTATCTTTGGAGGCCGTCACTTTCCTTCCCGTGATCTCTTCAATCCGCTTCCCGCTGATGCAGCTGCCCTGCCGGACACCCAGAGACGAGTAATCCCCCTCCTCTGAGCAGGTCTCCAGCGCCATGCCCGCCGCCGCGGCCATCCGGGCCGCCTCCCGCAAAAATTCTTCCCGCTCCCGGGAATCCGGCGGCCGGAGCCCCAGCTGGTCCAGCTTCTTTTCAATCTTCCGGTACCGGTCCAGAAAGCTGACCACACAGGTGTCCGCCGCCCCCTGCAGCTGTTCCGCCAGATGGCCGAATTCCTCCAGATGGCGGGGAATGGTCCACTCTCCTGAACAGATCACCGGATCATACCTCCAGACCACCCGATTCTTTCCCAGCCGGCGGGAGATCTCCCGAAACGCGGCGGCCAGACGGCTTTTCTCCGGAAGGCCGGGCTCCAGGTCTTTTCCGTAGGCGGTGAGCGTAAACTGAAAATAATAAGGAAATCCCATGGCGTCCAGGCGGGGGAGAAGGGGAATTATGGGCTCCGGATTTTTGGTCCAGAGCACCAGACAATCCACGGTCTCCCGGTTCAGCCGGATGCGGCTCACCTGATTCCGGTTCATGGGATTTCTCACACAGACGAATCCCTCCTCCAGCCGGTTTAACAGCCACTGACTGTAAAAGGCGGGGATATCCGTCCGTCTGCTTGCACTGACAATCATGGTACATTTCCTCTCTCAAATTCGCTGCGAAGTTTTTCAATGGCTTTCTTCTCAATGCGGCTCACATAAGAACGGGAGATTCCCAGAACCTCGGCAATCTCCCGCTGGGTGTGCTCTTTTTTCCCGAACAGGCCGTAGCGGAGGCTGATCACCTGCTTTTCGTTCTCCTTTAAGCAGGAGTCGTAGGCCTCATACAGCTCTTTCACGTCCTGGTCCATAATGATCCCTTCCAGGGCCTCTTTCCCCTCCGCTTCGATCACATCCACCAGACTGACGGATTCCCCGTCCTTATCCACGCCGATGGGCTCAAACAGGGAGACCTCCCTGGAAAATTTCCTGCTGGCCCGCAGGAGCATGAGAATTTCATTCTCCACACATTTGGCCGCATAGGTGGCCAGCCGGGATCCTTTCTCCATTTTAAACGTATTTACCGCTTTGATCAAGCCAATGGTGCCCACAGACAGCAGGTCTTCCGTATCGTAGTCCGTCCCCTGATATTTTTTCACCACATGGGCCACCAGCCTCATGTTTCTCTCAATCAGCACGTCCCTGGCTCTCTGGTCGCCATCCTTCAAACGTCCCAGATACTCTCTCTCTTCGCCGGCAGTCAATGGTTTTGGAAATGTTTTCAAAGGAAGCCACCTGAAAAGCTGTTTATTTTAATTTATGCGCCGGCGGCTCCCTTAGTGCTTTTACAAACTTTTTTTCAGCTTCTCCAGGAGAAGGCTTCTCACGGCGGCAGCGTCCGCCTTCCCCTTCATCTCCCGCATTACCTGTCCCATGAGGAAGGAAAATACCTTCTCCTTTCCGCTTCTGTACTCCTCCACGGACTGCCCGCACTGGGCCAGGACCCTGTCCACAGCCTCCTCCAGGGCCTTTTCATCCCGGACCACGGCCAGACCGTGTTCCTCCATATACTGGTCCGGATCCACATCCTCCCGGAACATGGCGGCAAAAATCTTTTTCGCGGAGTGGGGCGTCACCCGTCCCTCCTCCTCCGCCCGGATCAGGGCTGCCAGATGGGCTGGGGAAAACCTCAGGTCCTGGGCCTCCAGGCCTTCCTCCTTCATAAGCCTCATGGTCTCCCCCATGAGCCAGGCGGCCGTCTTCCGGCCGTTTCCGGAGAGCTTTGCCGTCTCCTCAAACAGCTCCGCCATGTAGACGGAGGAGGTGAGGACAGAGGCGTCGTACTCCGTCAGTCCGTAGACCTCCTGCATCTGTCTCTGCCGTTCCTTCCGCAGCATGGGCTGACGGGAGCGGATCTCCCTTAAAAGCTCCTCGCTCACCGCGATGGGAGGAAGATCCGGATCGGGAAAATAGCGGTAATCCTTCGCGTCCTCTTTGGACCGCATGGGGCGGGAGGATTCCTTGTTCTCGTCCCACCGTCTGGTCTCCTGGACCACGGCCTTTCCCTCTTCCAGCAGCTCGATCTGACGCTCCCGCTCGCCCTCCACCGCGTGGGCGATGGCCTTGAAGGAGTTTAAGTTCTTCATCTCCGTCCGGATGCCGAAGGTATCGGAGCCGGCTTCCCGCACGGACAGGTTTACATCCGCCCGCATGGATCCCTCCTGAAGCTTGCAGTCAGACACCTTCAGATACTGCAGGGTGTCCCGCAGAGTCTCCAGATAGGCGATCACCTCGTCGGCGCTCCTCATATCCGGCTCCGACACGATCTCGATCAGGGGCACGCCGCTCCGGTTGAAATCCACCAGGGAACAGTCCCCCCACTCGTCGTGGATCAGCTTTCCCGCGTCCTCCTCCATATGGATCTCGTGGATGCGGATGGTTTTCTTTCCCGCCGCCGTCTCGATCTCCACCTTTCCGTCGTGGCAGATGGGCAGATACAGCTGAGAAATCTGATAGTTCTGAGGGTTGTCCGGGTAAAAGTAATTCTTCCGGTCAAACCGGCTGTGCCGGTTTACCTCACAGTTTAATGCCATCCCCGCCGCCAGGGCAAATTCCAGAACCTTCTTATTTAATACGGGAAGAGCCCCTGGAAAGCCGGCGCACACCGGGCAGGTCTGGGTGTTGGGCGCCGCCCCGAACCGGGTGGAGCAGCCGCAGAAGATTTTTGTCCTGGTGGCCAGCTCCACATGAACCTCCAGGCCGATCACCGTCTCATACTGTTTCATGAACGTTCTCCTCCTTCTCTTTTCCATACTTCCTTCCAGGTTCCCCGCAAAGCCTCGCAGGCGAAGGCGGCCCGGAATACCAGATCCTCCCGGAACCGGTTGCCCATGATCTGGATTCCCACCGGCAGCCCCTTTTCATCCAGACACCAGGGCATGGTAAGCCCAGGAATTCCCGCCAGGTTGGCGGCCACCGTGTCAATGTCTCCCAGATACATCTTTAACGGGTCAGAAAGGCTCTCTCCCAGCCTGGGAGCGGTGGTGGGTGCCGCCGGGGCCAGAAGCACGTCGTACTTCTCAAAAGCCCGGTCGAAGGCTCCTCTCACCAGAGCCCGCACCTTTAAGGCCTTCAGATAATAGGCGTCATAGTAGCCGGAGCTGAGCACAAAGGTTCCCAGAAGAATTCTCCGCCGCACCTCCGGCCCGAAGCCTTCCGTCCGGCTCTTTTTGTACATCTCGTGGAGGCCGTCCTCCGGTCCCTTCTTAGCCCGGTAGCCGTATTTCACCCCGTCAAACCGCTCCAGGTTGGAGCTGGCTTCCGCAGAGGCGATGACGTAGTAGGCGGGGATTACATAGTCCTCCAGGCCCAGGGAAAAGGTCTCCACCTGAGCGCCGGCCTGTTTCAGGGCTTCTGCCGCCTGTAAAATCCCATTTCTCACTGCCGAGTCCGTCCCCTCTCCGATGTAGGCTTCCGGGATTCCCACCCGCAGCCCCCTAGCTTCCCCTGCCATGGCGTCCCGGTCCGCCGGGATCTCAGCTTTCAGGGACATTCCCGCCGCGCTGGTGGCGTCCTTCGGATCGTGAACCGCCAGAATTTTCAGGAGGGCGGCGCAGTCGGCCGCATCCCGGCCGATGGGACCGATCTGATCCAGGGAAGATCCGTAGGCGATGAGCCCGTACCGGGAAACGGCGCCGTAGGTGGGCTTGATGCCCGTGACGCCGCACCAGGAGGAGGGCTGACGGATGGAACCGCCGGTGTCTGATCCCAGAGCCGCCGGGGCCTCTCCCGCCGCCACGGCGGCGCAGGAGCCGCCGGAGGAGCCTCCCGGGGCCCGGTCCGTATCCCAGGGATTTTTCGTGGGACCGAAGTAAGAAGTCTCCGTGGTGCTTCCCATGGCAAACTCATCCATATTGGTCTTTCCCAGAATCACCGTTCCCGCCTGCTCCAGAAGATCTGCGGCGGTTGCGGAGTAAGGCGGCACAAAATCCTTTAGGATTTTGGAGCAGCAGGTGGTGGGGATTCCCCTGGTGCAGATGTTGTCCTTCACCGCCACCGGAACGCCCGCCAGAGGGCCGGTATATCTCCCCTCCCGGATGCCCTGATCCACTTCTCTCGCCCGTTTTACGGCCTCATCTCCGTCCAGGCGGACGAAGGCATGAATCCGGCCTTCTTCCATTTCCGCCCGGTCCAGAAAGGACCTGACCGCCTCCTCGCTGGTAAATTCTCCCTGTCTGATCCGCTCCCCGATGGAAACGGCTGTCATCTCCCAGATTTCCATAATTTTCCTCCTATTCCACCGTCTTCGGAACTACGTACTGTCCGTCTTCCTGGCCGGGCGCTCCGGAAAGGAGCTCCTCCCTCATGCTTCCGTTGGTAACCTCATCTTCCCGGAACACGTTGCCGATCTCGTAGGGATGGACCATGGGCTCCACGCCGGAGGTATCCAGCTCATTCATTTTTTCCACGTATCCCAGCATTTTCTCCATCTCCGCCGCGGCCTGTTCTCTCTCCTGCCCGTCCAGCTCCAGCTTTGCCAGAATCAGCACATTTTCCATGGTCGTCTCATCAATTCTTCCGCTCATCTTTTCTGCCTCCTTCTCACGGCGTCAGCCTGCCCATATCTCTCGGGAACAGGCATCCCTCTCTCACGTTGTCCTCACCCAGCAGCTGAACCGTCAGCCTCTCCAGGCCGATTCCTAGGCCCCCGTGGGGCGGCATGCCGCACCGGAACGCCTCCAGATATCCTTCCATTCCCTCATCCGTCATTCCCCTGGCCTCCATCTTATCCATAAGCATCCGGTAATCGTGGATTCTCTGGCCTCCGGTGGTAATCTCCAGCCCTTTGTAGAGCAGGTCAAAACTCAAGGTGTATCGGCTGTCCTCCGGATCGTCCATGGCGTAGAAGGGACGCTTTTTCGACGGATAGTGGGTGATGAACACGAAATCGCTTCCAAACTTTTCTTTCGCGTAGGTTCCGATCAGGCTCTCCTCCTCCGGCTCCAGATCAAAGGGAGCTCTCGCCGGCCGGCCGTAGGTTTCCGACACCAGGCGCTTCGCCTCGTCAAACCGCAGGGCCGGGATGGAGGCGATCTCCGGGACCCCAATTCCCAAAAGCTCCACCTCTCTGCCGTACTCCCGTTTCAGAAGTCCCATGACATACCGGAGCATTTCCGTCTCCATGCCCATCACATCCTCCATGCCGTCAATGTAGCCCATCTCAAAATCCAGACTGGTGTACTCGTTTAAATGACGTCTGGTGTTGTGCTTCTCCGCCCGGAATACGGGGCCGGTCTCAAAAACCCGGTCAAAGACGCCCACCATCATCTGCTTGTAAAACTGAGGACTCTGGGCCAGCACCGCCGGCCTGTGGAAATAGCTGAGCTTGAAAATATTGGCTCCGCCCTCCGCTCCCTTCGCCCCGATCTTCGGGGTGTGGATTTCCGTAAATCCCTGGCTGTACAGGAAATCGCGAAAGCCCCGGACGATTCCCTCCTGGATACGGAATCTGGCCCTCTCTCTCACATTTCTCAGCGAAACGGCCCGGTGATCCAGCCTTGCCTCCAGGGAAGCCCCCATCTTCCACTTGTCTATGGGAAGGGGCAGAGGGCCGGCGGAGACTGAAAGAATTTCCGCCGCCGTCACGGCGATCTCCACGCCGTGAGGCGCCCGCTCCTCCCGGCGGAGCACTCCCTCCACCCGGATGGTACAGCCCTCCCGGACGTCTCCCGCCTCCTCAAAGGACTTCTTGTCAAATACCGTCTGCAGCAGCCCCTCCGCCTGACGGAGCACCACAAAGACGATCTCTCCCATGTTTCTCACCCGGTGAACGGCGCCCTCCGCCTTCACCGTCTCTCCTTCCAGCTCCGGCGCGGTCAGTTCCCCGATGGAACGGGTATCTTTCTGTCTCATTCCCATAATCTGCATCATAGTCTGTTTCCTCCTTTTCCGTTCCGGAAGTCTGTGCCGGAAAACCGTCCGTCAGAGGAGTTTTTCCAACAAAAAAAGTCCCGGAACATTCACTTTTAATGAATCTTCCGGGACGGGATCATCTGATTCCCGCGGTGCCACCCGCATTGCCGGTCCTTTGCAGATCGCTCCGCAAAAATCCTGGCCTCTCATGAAGGACGCCGCATGCGCCGGCCCGTATGGCGAGACTATCCCTCTCGCTTTTACAGACCACCTTGCCTGCTGCCGGGCCAACACCCGTAACGCCTTCCCGCTTAACGCGCAGTACACGTGCCGCCCTACTTTCTGTTCAGACGGCCGGCTCCGGAGTGTTCCCTTCCCTCTTTCCTCCTGCAGACGCTCTCAGTCGGTGATGTCCGCTTCCTGTCGGCCTCCGGGGGGTGAGTCTCCTTCCATGCCTTTGCTGTTTTTTGATTTTCTCTATGGCTCTGTATTATAGTGAGTCGATTTCCAAATGTCAAGCACAATTTTTTGACAGAACTCACATCTTTCGGATTCGCTCCACTGCCTCCCTGGTACTCTCGTGGCTTCCGAACGCGGTGAGACGGAAATATCCCTCTCCCGACGGCCCAAAGCCGGATCCGGGGGTTCCGATGACGCCGGCGTGATCCAGCAGATAGTCAAAGAACTCCCAGGATGTCATGCCAGACGGGGTCTTCATCCAGATGTAGGGGGAGTTGACGCCGCCGCAGGCCTGATAGCCGCAGGAGATCAGCCCTTCCCGGATCACAGAGGCGTTCTCCATATAGTAGGCCACCTGCTCTCTGATCTGCTTCTGTCCGTCCGGGGTGTACACAGCCTCTCCCGCCTTCTGAACGATGTAGGGCGTTCCGTTGTACTTGGTTCCCTGTCTGCGGAACCACAGATCCCTCAGGCTAACCCCGTCTCTCTTCAACTCCTTCGGCACCACCGTAAACCCTAAGCGCACGCCGGTAAATCCTGCGTTTTTGGAAAAGCTGCGGAACTCGATGGCGCAGGTATTCGCCCCGTCGCACTCATAGATGGTGTGAGGAACGCCTTCTTCCGTAATATAGGCTTCATAGGCGGCGTCATAGAGGAGAATGGATCCGCTTTTATTGGCGGCATCCACCCACTTCTGCAGCTCCTCCTTCCGGATGGCCGCTCCCGTGGGGTTGTTTGGAAAGCATAAATACACCAGCTCCGGCAGTTTCTCCGGGATCTGGGGAACAAATCCATTTTCCAGAGTGCAGGGCATGTAGGTGACTCCCCCGTATCGTCCCGTGACAGGATCGTACTCCCCGGTCCGCCCCGCCATGACATTGGTGTCCAGATACACGGGATACACCGGATCACAGACGGCGATTTGTACGTCACCGGCGAACATTTCCTGGGTGTTTCCGCAGTCGCACTTGGCTCCGTCGGACACAAAAATCTCATCAGCGCTGATGCCGCATCCCCTGGCCTGATAATCCTGCTCTGCGATCACAGACCGGAGAAATTCATAGCCCTGCTCCGGAGCATAACCGTGAAAGGTCTCCGCGGCGGCCATTTCGTCCACCGCCCGGTGCATGGCTTCCGTCACCGCAGGAGCCAGAGGCAGAGTCACATCCCCGATTCCCAGTTTGATCAGCTTCCGGTCGGGGTGGGCCTGCTGAAAGGCCGCTGTCCGTCTGGCCGTCTCGGAAAACAGATAGCTCCCCTGAAGTTTTTCATAATTGCGATTGATCATGTTCTATTTCCTCCTCTATTCGTTCTCATAAAGCACCAGAACCATTCTGGCTGATTCCGCCATGGTGCGCCCTGTCTCCATGCTCCGCTTCTGCAGATAGCGGTGGGCCGCCTCCTCCGACAGACGGTTTCTCTCCATCAGAAGCTGTTTGGCTTTCCGGATGGCCCTCTCGTCTTCCGGGCTTCTTGTCTTTCCATGGCGGACATTTTCCGGAGCAGGGCCGGAAGCCGGACCGCCGGAATGGGAACCGCCGGTCTCCCTTCCGCTCCGATTTTTCTCCCCCCGGCTGAGCATCATTCTCACCGTATTCACCAGATCAAACACCCGCACGGGGGCAGAGACGGTCATCACATCCGGAGGACAGTCGGAGAGCCGTGCTTCCGGCCCGATGACCAGAAGCTCCACTCCCTGGGGAAGGTATTCCCGCAGCTGAGAGCAGTGCATATCCTTTAACCGGACGCCGCTGATCACGATCCCTCCGTCCATCACGGACGCCTCCTGCAGGGCCTGGGCTGCGGTGGAGCAGCAGACGGAGTCCTGGAACCCGTTTCGCTCCAGCGCCCGTCCGATCTTCTTTCCGTCCTCTTCCCTGGAAAATACTATGACGATACCCCTCATCCTCTTCCTCCCATTTCCCTGCGCTTCTCCTGTATCCGTCCTTCATCAGTACCGGTACAGGTATTCTCTCAGCTCCCACGGGGTGACCTGTCTCTCGTAGCTCAGCCACTCTTCCTGCCTGCAGGCGGCGTAACGCCTGCAGAGAGGCTCACCCAGAGTCTTGTTCACAAATTCATCTTCCTGGAAATAGGAAAGAGCCGTCCCCAGGTTCTCCGGCAGGCGGCCCAGAACCGTCCCTTCCGGAATCTCCATCCGGTTTGCAATGCCGTCCAGCCCCGCTTCCAGGCAGAGAGCCAGAAGCAGGTAGGGATTGGCAGACCCATCCGCTCCCCGGAACTCCACGCGTGTCCGTGCGCCGCGTACAGGCGGAATCCGAAGCAGGCAGTTTTCCCTTCTGGATGACCAGCACAGCTCCGTGGGAGCTTTTGTGCCGGACACCAGGCGTTTATAGGAATTCACCAGGGGATTGGATACGGCGGTCATGGCTTTCATATGTTCCAGAAGACCGCTGACAAACCACACCGCCTCCCTGGAAAATCCTCCCTTTTCCTCCCCGGCAAACACGTTTTTCCCGTCCCTGCAGAGAGTAAAATGAAGGTGAACTCCCGAACCTTCCGCGTCTCCCAGAGGCTTCGGCATAAAGGTGGCGTGAAGACCGTGGCGCTTTGCAACAGACCGGACGGTGGAACGGAAGGTAACGATGCCGTCCGCCGCCTCCACCAGTCCCATCCGTTTTAAGTCGATGCCGTGCTGACCCGGGGAGATCTCATGGCGGGAAGCTTCCACCTCCACGCCCATCTCCTCCAGGGTACGCACCATCTCCCGTCTGGCGTTCTCTCCCAGATCCACGGGATGGGCGTCCAGATATCCCGCCCTCTCATGGGTCACCACCGTGGGACGGCCGTCGTCATCGCTGTGAAACAGGAAGAATTCGCACTCCGGCCGCACGGACAGCTCAAAGCCCTGGGCCGCCGCCCGGCGCTCCGCCTGCTTTAACACCTCTCTGGAATCCTCCTCGAAGGGAGTTCCATCCTCCTTGTACAGGCTGCACAGCAGGCGGGCCACATTGCCCGGCTGACTCTTCCAGGGCAGAATGGAGAAAGTGGAAGGATCCGGCTTTAACATCAGCTCTACCCCATCCTCCCCGTCCCTCCCTGCCAGGAAGGTGCCGTCCACAAAAAACGGCTCCTCCTTCAGCATGGCGAATTTGGCCGGCGTCACCGCAATGCTTTTTAAAGTTCCGGTAATATCTGTAAACTGAAGGCGGACGGTCTCCACCCCCTCCTCTTCCATCTGCTTTAACATGGTATTTATGGTCTCCCGGTTCATGGCTGATTCCTCCTTCCCAGTTCCAGGTTGGTATATCCCATCAAAGACTCATCCACTTCTCTGGCCGCCTCCAGGCCTTCCCTCATGGCCCAGACCACAAGAGACTGTCCCCGGCGCATATCCCCGGCAGTAAACACTGCCGGATTGGCCGTTTTGTGGCTGCCGTCCGCCGGCGCTGTGCGGCCCCTGGTATCAAGAGCAACGCCGAAGGCGTCGGCACAGTAGCTCTCCGCTCCCGCAAAGCCGGCGGCGATGAGCACCAGATCCACCGGGATCTCTTTCTCCGTTCCGGCCTTTGGAACCATGCGGGCGCGCCCTCCCGCGCTGCCTTCCGGAAGTTTTTCCGGCTCCAGCTCTATGGTGCGCACCCGGTTCACATTCCCGTTTTTGCCTGCCAGAAATTCTGCGGCAGTGGTGCAGTACCTTCTCGGATCAGAACCATAGGCCCGGGCGGCTTCCTCCTGGCCGTAATCCGTCTTTTTCACTCTGGGCCACTCCGGCCAGGGATTGTCCTCCCTTCTCTCCTCCGGCGGCTCCGGCATCATCTCCAGCTGGATCACCGATCTGGCCCCCAGACGGACCGCCGTGGCCACACAGTCGTTTCCCGTGTCTCCTCCTCCGATGACTAGCACCCGCTTGCCTGCCACTTTCGGATACTTCTTATCCTTCAGCTCCGAATCCAGGAGACTTTTAGTCACCGCCGTCAGGAAATCCACGGCAAAGAATATGCCTCCCGCCTCTCTGCCGGGAACCTGGATATCTCTCGGCTTTCCGGCCCCGCAGGCTAAGACCACCCGGTCATATTCTTTTAACAGGCTCTCTCCCGCCACATCCCGGCCCACATCCGTTCCCGTGACAAAAGTGATTCCTTCCTCCTCCAGCAGACGGATTCTTCTCTCCACCACCGTCTTGTCCAGCTTCATGTTGGGGATGCCGTACATGAGCAGTCCTCCAGGACGGTTGCTTTTCTCAAACACCGTCACCTGATGACCCCTGCGGTTTAATAGAAAGGCGGCCGCCAGCCCCGCCGGGCCGCTTCCCACCACCGCCACGGTCTTTCCTGTGCGGACTCTGGGAGGCTCCGGCTTTACCCAGCCGGAAGCAAAGGCTTTTTCTATGATCTGAAGCTCATTTTCCTTTGTGGAAACCGGATCTCCGTGGAGACCGCAGGTACAGGCCGCCTCGCAGAGGGCCGGACAGACCCTTCCCGTAAACTCCGGAAAACAGCTGGTTTTCGTCAGCCTCCGGTAGGCCTGCTCCCAGTTCCCCGTGCACACCAGATCGTTAAACTCCGGCACCAGGTTCTTTAAGGGGCAGCCGGATACCATCCCGTTTAATTCCATGGCCGACTGGCAGAAGGGAACGCCGCAGGCCATGCACCTGGCACCCTGAAGCTCCTGCTCCTTCCCGGAAAGCATGCGGTGGAATTCCTGAAAATCCTTCACCCGTTCCTCAGGCGGCCGCACGCTCCCGTTCTCCCTGCCGTATTCTAAAAATCCCGTTGGTTTACCCATGGTCACGCCTCCCTCTTATTTCCAGTACTCTCATAAAATGCCTCGATCTGCGCCTGTTCTCCCGTCAGCCCCTGTTCCTCCAGTCTGGCGCACAGAAGCATCACCTTCCGGTAATCGTTGGGAATGATCTTTTTAAATTTCGGCAGATATTCGTTAAAATGTTCCAGGATCTCTTTGCCTCTGGGGGATCCGGTGTACCTGGTGTGAGCTTCGATCAGCTCCTTCAGCTCTTTGATGTCGTAGCGGTTTTCCACCTTCTCCATGGCCACCATCTCCTTGTTCAGATGGCGGTACAGCTCATTTTTCTCGTCCAGCACGTAGGCGATGCCTCCGCTCATGCCGGCGGCAAAGTTTTCTCCCGTTTTTCCCAGGACCACCACCCGGCCTCCGGTCATGTACTCGCAGCCGTGGTCGCCCACGCCTTCCACCACGGCACTGGCCCCGGAGTTTCTCACGCAGAACCGCTCTCCCGCCACGCCGCCAATATAGGCCGCTCCTCCGGTGGCACCGTAGAGGGCCACGTTTCCGATGATGATATTCTCATCGGGGCGGTATCCCGCATGCTCCGGAGGCGTCACGGAGAGGATTCCTCCGGACAGGCCTTTTCCGAAATAGTCGTTGCTGTCTCCTTTTAAGTTCAGAGTCAGTCCCTTCGGGATAAAGGCTCCGAAACTCTGACCGCCGGCTCCCCGGCAGTTCACCACGCAGGTGTTGTCCGGCAGCCCGTCCTTGAAATGCCTGGTGATCTCCGATCCCAGAATGGTGCCGAAGGTCCGGTCTGTGTTGGAGACCTCCACCGACACGGTGCGGGGCTTTCCCGTCTCCAGAGTCTCCTGGAAAGCCTTTAACAGCACCCGCACGTCCAGGCTCTTTTCCAGGTGGAAGTCGTAGGCCTTCTCCCGGCAGAACACGGCTCCCGGACCGCTGCGGCGTCCATCCAGGATCTGGCTTAAATCCATCTCCGCCTGACGGCTGCCCGCCTTCACCGGCTTTGCCGCCAGCAGATCCGTCCGGCCCACCAGCTCCTCCACGGAGCGGACGCCCAGCATGGCCATGTATTCTCTCAGCTCCGCGGCGATAAACCGCATAAAATTCTCCACATACTCCGGCTTTCCGGAAAACCGCTTCCGAAGTTCCGGATTCTGGGTGGCGATTCCCATGGGGCAGGTATCCAGGTTGCAGACCCGCATCATCACACAGCCTAAGGCCACTAAAGGCGCGGTGGCGAATCCGAATTCCTCCGCCCCCAGCATGGCCGCCACAGCCACATCCCGGCCGGTCATCAGTTTTCCGTCGGTCTCAATGGCCACCCGGTCTCTCAGGCCGTTTTTCATGAGAGTCTGGTGGGTCTCCGCCACCCCCAGCTCCCAGGGAAGACCGGCGTTGTGGATGGAGCTGCCCGGCGCGGCCCCCGTTCCTCCGTCGCTTCCGGAGATAAGGACCACCTGGGCTCCCGCTTTCGCCACTCCCGCAGCCACCGTTCCCACGCCGGCCTCGCTCACCAGCTTCACGGAGATTCTGGCGTCCCGGTTGGCGTTTTTCAGGTCAAAGATCAGCTGGGCCAGATCCTCGATGGAATAGATGTCGTGGTGGGGCGGCGGGGAGATCAGGGTCACTCCCGGGGTGGAGTGGCGGGTCTTGGCCACCCAGGGATAGACCTTGCCCGCCGGCAGATGTCCGCCCTCGCCAGGCTTCGCTCCCTGGGCCATCTTGATCTGGATCTCCTTGGCGCTCACCAGATAGCGGCTGGTGACGCCGAACCGGCCGGACGCCACCTGCTTGATGGCCGAGCACCGGTCGTTGTCCGTCCCGGCGGAGTCCAGACGCTCCTCGCTCTCTCCGCCCTCTCCCGTGTTGGACTTTCCGCCCAGACGGTTCATGGCGATGGCCAGAGCCTCGTGGGCCTCCTGGGAAATGGAGCCGTAGGACATGGCTCCCGTCTTAAACCGTTTTACGATTTCCTCCGCCGGCTCCACCTCATCCAGGGGAACGGGGCGGTCCGCCGGCACAAATTCCATGAGGCTGCGGAGGCTGCCGTAGCACTCCTTGTCCGCCGCCCTCGTATACTTCTTAAACATCTCATAGTCGCCGGTCTTCACCGACTGCTGCAGGAGATGGATGGTCTCCGGGTTGTACCGGTGCACCTCCCCCTGGCTTCTCATCTTGTGATCTCCCACACTGTCAAAGGTCAGGTCCGTCCACAGGCCCAGGGGATCGAAGGCCCTGGAGTGGAGCTCGTCCGCCTCCCTGGCGATGTCCTCCAGGGTGATGCCACCCACCCGGCTCACCGTGCCGGTAAAGTACCTGTCGATCACATCCCGGGAAATGCCCACTGCCTCGAAGATCTTCGCTCCCTGGTAGGACTGGATGGTGGAAATGCCCATTTTGGAGGCGATCTTTACGATGCCGTGGAGTACGGCGCTCCGGTAGTCAGCCTCCGCCGCGGAGTAGTCCTTGTCCAGCATATGCTCCTCGATGAGCTGGCCCACCGTCTCCAGAGCCAGGTAGGGGTTGACGGCGCTGGCGCCGTAGCCCAGCAGAGCCGCGAAATGGTGGACGTCCCTGGGCTCTCCCGACTCCAGGATCACCGACATGGCCGTTCTCCTTCTGGTCTGCACCAGATGCTGGTGAACAGCGGAAACCGCCAGCAGGGAGGGAATTGCCACATGGTTTTCATCCACGCCCCGGTCGGACAGGATCAGGATGGCCGCCCCGTCCCGGTAAGCCTTGTCCACCTCCACAAAGAGCTGCTCAATGGCCCGCTCCAGCCTGGCGCTCTTGTAGTAGGTGATGGAAAGGACCGCCGTTTTCAGACGGCCGGTCTTTAACTCCTTTAACTTCAGCATATCCGTGTTGCTTAAAATGGGCTGGCTGATCTTTAACACCTGGCAGTTCTCTGCCAGATCCTCCAGCAGATTTCCGTCCCGTCCCACATAGACGGCGGTGCTGGTGACGATCTCCTCCCGGATGGCGTCGATGGGCGGATTGGTCACCTGGGCAAACATCTGCTTGAAATAGTGAAACAGCGGCTGAGGCTCGTCAGAGAGAGCCGCCAGAGGAGTGTCGGAACCCATGGCTCTCGTCCCCTCCGCCCCTGTTAAGGCCATCTCCCGGATGGAGGTGCGGTACTCCTCATAGGTGTAGCCGAAGGCTTTCCGCAGCCTCGCCCTCTGCTCCGGAGTATGAACCGGCACGCTCCTGTTGGGGATCTTTAAATCCTCCAGGCGTACCAGACCTCCGTCCAGCCACTCTCCGTAGGGCCGGCGTTCCGCGTAACGGCTCTTGATCTCCTCATCCTGGATGATCTTGCCTGCCCTGGTGTCCACCAGAAGCATTTTCCCGGGATGAAGCCGTTCCTTCAATACGATCTCCTCCTCCGGCACCGGCAGCACACCTACCTCGGAAGCCAGGATCACCGTACCGTCCTTTAACACATAATACCGGGAAGGACGCAGGCCGTTCCGGTCCAGAACGGCGCCCATCACGTCTCCGTCGGAGAACACGATGGAGGCGGGACCGTCCCAGGGCTCCATCATGGTGGCATAGTACTGGTAAAACTCTTTCCGCCTCTGATCCATGGCCCGGTTGTTCTCCCAGGGCTCCGGAATGGCGATCATCACCGCCAGAGGCAGATCCATGCCGTTCATCATGAGAAACTCCAGAGCGTTGTCCAGCATGGCGGAATCGGATCCCTGGGCATTGATCACCGGAAAGATCTTGTGAAGTTCCTCGTCCAGGCAGGGGGACTCCATGGTCTCCTCCCTGGCCAGCATCTTGTCCGCGTTTCCCCGGATGGTGTTGATCTCCCCGTTGTGAACCATGAGACGGTTGGGATGGGCCCTCTCCCAGCTGGGCTCCGTGTTGGTGCTGAACCGGGAGTGGACCATGGCGATGGCGGACTCGTAGTGCTCCGACTGAAGGTCGGGGTAGAAGGTGCGCAGCTGGCCCACCAGAAACATTCCCTTGTACACGATGGTGCGGCTGGACAAGGAAGCCACATAGGTGCCGTCGTTGCTCTGCTCAAACACCCGGCGGGTGACGTAGAGCTTCCGGTCAAAATCCAGGCCCTTTGCCGTTCCTTCCGGACGGCCCACAAATCCCTGCATGATGCAGGGCATGCACTCCCTGGCCTTGTGTCCCAGGACGCCGGGGTTCACCGGCACATCCCGCCAGCCTAAAAACTCCATGCCCTCCTTTTCCACAATCACCTCAAACATCTTCTTCGCCTGGTTCCTCTTCAGCTCGTTCTGGGGAAAGAAAAACATGCCGATGCCGTAATCCCTCTCCCCGCCCAGGGCAATGCCGATTTTTTCACACTCTTCCCTGAAGAATCGGTGGGAGATCTGAAGGAGGATTCCCACTCCGTCTCCCGTCTTTCCTTCGGCGTCCTTTCCGGCCCGGTGCTCCAGGTTCTCCACAATGCGGAGAGCCTGTTCCACCGTATTCCGGCTCTTCCTTCCTTTCATGTCCACCACAGCTCCGATGCCGCAGTTATCGTGTTCAAACCAGGGCCGGTAAAGGCCCTGCTGGTCCGGGTTCTGTTTCATAAGCCATTCCTTCCTTTGCTGTATTGCTGATCTGCTCTGACCGCCTGTTTTCTATTTTCCGCTCTGACCGTGTTTTCTCTCCGCCGCCGCTTTTACCAGGCCGGTAAATAAGGGGTGGGCGTGGTTGGGACGGGATTTAAATTCCGGATGACCCTGGGTGGCGATGAAGAACGGATGATCCGGCAGTTCCACCATCTCCACGATGCGGCCGTCGGGGGACAGACCGGAGAGGCGCATTCCGTGAGAACGGAGAACCTCCCGGTACTCGTTGTTGAACTCATAACGGTGACGGTGACGCTCCGCGATCTCTCTGGTGCCGTAAAGCTCCTCCGCCAGTGAGCCCTCCTCCAGCAGGCAGGGGTAAGAACCCAGCCGCAGGGTTCCGCCCAGATCGGTCACCCCGTTCTGCTCCGGCAGAAGGGCGATCACCGGATGTGCGGTATCCGGATTTAACTCCGTGCTGTCCGCGTCCTCATAGCCAATCACATCCCTGGCAAACTCGATCACCGCCAGCTGCATTCCCAGACAGAGACCTAAAAATGGAATTTCCCTGGTTCTGGCGTACTTAATCGCCTGAATCTTTCCCTCAATTCCTCTGGTTCCAAAGCCGCCGGGCACCAGAATGCCGTCGGCTCCGCCTAAGAGAGCTTCCGCCGTCTCCTCCGTCACCTGTTCCGAATCCACCCAGCGGATGCCGACGCTGCACCGGTTTACAATTCCCCCGTGCTTTAAGGCCTCCGCCACGCTTAAATAGGCGTCGTGAAGCTGCACATATTTGCCCACCAGGGCAATGGTCACGGAACCTTCCGGATGGCGCAGATTCCACACCATATTCCTCCAGTCCTCCAGATCGGGAGTTCCGCAGGGAAGACGAAGGCTCCTGCACACTACTTCCGCCAGATGCTCCTTCTCCATGGCCAGGGGAGCTTCATAGAGGTACTCCACATCCAGATTCTGAAGCACGTGATCCACAGGCACGTTGCAGAACAGGCCGATCTTTTCCTTCACGTCCTCCGTCAGAGGAATCTCCGACCGGCAGACCAGAATATCCGGCTGGATTCCCATTCCCTGAAGCTGCTTGACGCTGGCCTGGGTGGGCTTGGTCTTCAGCTCCCCCGAGGCTCGGAGGAAGGGGATCAGGGTCACATGGATTAAAATGGCGTTCTCTCTGCCCTGCTCCATCTGGAACTGGCGGATGGCTTCCAGAAACGGCTGGCTCTCAATATCTCCCACCGTTCCTCCCACCTCAATAATGGCAATGC
This sequence comes from Candidatus Lachnoclostridium stercorigallinarum, assembly GCA_019116745.1. Classification (GTDB taxonomy): domain Bacteria; phylum Bacillota; class Clostridia; order Lachnospirales; family Lachnospiraceae; genus Lachnoclostridium_A; species Lachnoclostridium_A stercorigallinarum. The sequence continues at coordinate 538 of DXBC01000073.1, read as the reverse complement.
AGTCTCCCTCGCCCCGGTCCCGGTAAAAACGGCTTTTGATCTCATTGGTAATATGGGGGATCACCTGCACCGTATGGCCGCCGTAGTCTCCCCTCCGCTCCTTGTGGAGTACGGACCAGTAAATTTTTCCCGTGGTTACATTGGAGTTCTCTCCCAAATTCTCATCAATAAAACGCTCATAATGTCCCAGATCCAGATCGGTCTCCGTCCCGTCATCGGTGACAAACACTTCCCCGTGCTGAATGGGATTCATGGTTCCCGGGTCCACATTAATATAGGGATCCAGCTTCTGCATGGTCACCCGGTAGCCTCTGGCCTTTAAAAGTCTTCCCAGAGATGCCGCCGTGATTCCTTTTCCCAGTCCTGACACCACTCCGCCTGTGACAAACACATACTTTACTGCCATTTTCCTGATCTCCTCTCTTTTTTCAATGCCAAATAAAAAAGGGGTCTTAATCCCTGGAACCGCCGGTTGTGCCGGCCGTCCGGTTTTAAGACGCCCTTGTCTTCAGAAAATTCTTTTAAAGCATAATCTTAT
>DXBC01000072.1 GCA_019116745.1 Candidatus Lachnoclostridium stercorigallinarum | reverse complement strand
AATCCTGGCAATGCAGGAGGAGATCAAGAGTCTTCACTCCGAGAATGAGAAGCTGAAGAGCAAACTGGCCAATGATTCCCTGGGCGACGTGATGAACCAGGTGAAGGAAGTAAAGGGCGTGAAGCTGCTGGCTGCAAAGGTTGCGGATGTGGATATGAACGGCCTGAGAAATCTGGGAGATCAGTTAAAGGACAAGCTGGGCGAGGGCGTGATCGTTCTGGCCAGCGTGGCTGACGGGAAGGTGAGCCTTATGGCCACGGCCACAGATGAGGCCCAGAAGAAAGGCGCTCACGCAGGAAATCTGATCAAAGCCATTGCCGGTCTGGTAGGCGGAGGCGGCGGCGGCCGTCCCGGTATGGCCCAGGCGGGAGGAAAGAACCCGGCCGGAGTGGAAGCTGCCCTGGAAAAAGCGGAAGAAGCCCTGGCAGAGCAGATAAAATAAAGGGATTTCCAATAAAATTTGTAATTTCCTGTTGACGAAAACAGAATTTATGGTATAATCATTCCAGTGCTATAAAATACCCAAACAGTTGTTTTTTGCACTCATTACACAACTGGAGGGAGGTCAGGTGAGCTATGTCTAACGTAATCGTAAAGGATAACGAGAGTCTGGACAGCGCGCTGCGCAGATTCAAGAGAAACTGTGCAAAGGCAGGTATCCAGCAGGAGATCCGCAAAAGAGAGCATTACGAGAAGCCGAGTGTAAGACGTAAGAAAAAGTCTGAAGCGGCCAGAAAGCGTAAATTCAACTAATTGAATCATTGCAATGCAGTTAAATCCCCGGCAGGTGTCTGCCGGGGATTTTTGTGGTATCTCTTTTCCTTTCTGCATACAGTAATAGAGAATGGAAAAAAAGGGGCTCTGCCTATGGGGCGCCGGGTGAGGATGGCGGCTGCGGAGACGTTTAAGTTTCCCAGGGACGTAGTGCTGGGGGAGACTCTCATCTCCATCGAGGGCGGCCGCAGCCTGGTCATTGAAAATTACAGGAGCATTCTGTTTTACGGTGATGACCGGCTGAAGCTTTTGACCAGGACCGGGAAGGTGAGCGTGGAGGGAAAGGGGCTCAGAATAGAGTATTATGACGAGGAAAGCATGAAGGTCACCGGAACCATCCGCAGGGTAGAGCTGGAAGGCATGTAGGGGGAATCCATGGAGAGAAGGCTGGCCCGGTGGTGGAAAGGTTATGTGTTGGTGAGGCTGAAAGGGGCGGAGCCGGAACGCTTTTTAAATCTCTGCCGCAGCCGGGGGATTGAGCTGTGGGATCTGCGGGTCACGGAGGACGGCTGCGAGGCCTATATGACGGTTTCCGGCGTCCGCGCTTCCAGGGAGCCGCAGAAGAAATCCGGCGTCCGCATCCGCGTGCGCAGGCGGTTTGGCCTTCCTTTTTTTCTGCGGAAAAACAGAAAGAGAAAGGCGTTTTTTGCAGGTCTGGCCGCCGCGCTCCTGCTTTTGGGCGGCCTCTCCTTTTTTGTCTGGGATATTCAGGTGGAAGGGAACCGGATGTACAGCGAGGACACTCTGATCAGGTATCTGGACAGCCTGGATATCCGGTGCGGCATACCGAAGAGCCGGGTGGACTGCGACGGGCTGGAAGACAGTCTGCGAAGCGATTTTCCTGAGATTACCTGGGTGTCCGCCCAGGTATCGGGAACCAGGCTGCTGGTAAAGATAAAGGAGAATGAAGCTCTGTCAGAGATTCCCGTTCCGGACACGAAAGCCTGCGATATTGTAGCGGAAAAGGACGGCGTGATTACCCATATGATCGTCAGAAGCGGAATTCCTCAGGTCTCTGTGGGAGATACGGTGACAGCCGGTCAGGTGCTGATCAGCGGAATTGTACCGGTGACGGACGACGGAGGCACCGTGGTGGCGGAACACCCGGTACGGGCGGACGGGGACGTAATCATCCGCCGTGAGGAGACCTACCGGCGGGAGTTCGGGCGGTGGAAGACAGTGGAGGTTATGACCGGAAGAAGCCGCCTGGGCCTGTATGTGCGCGCCGGAAATTATTCGGCCTTTCTGCTGCCTCCGGCGGCGGGAAGCAGCTGGAAGACGGCCATGGAGGAAAAACAGCTGGCTCTGACGGAAAATTTCTGCCTGCCTCTCTGGTGGGGGGTTATCCGGTCGGAAGAGTATATTTCCTATGAACGGCCCTATACTCAGGAGGAGAAGGAGGCGGCCAGATTGCGGACAGCGGCGGAATTTGCGGAAAATTTAGAGCGAAAAGGGGTGCAGATTGAGGAAAATAATGCTAGAATAATAGAAAACGGCTCCGGTTTTCAGATAGAAGGACGGGCGGTCCTGCTGGAACCCATCGGAGAGAGCCGGGAAATCCAACACAGTGAAATACCAGCAGTAGAGGAGAATGACAGAACAGAATGAGTGTGATTGAAACCATGATTGACATCCCCGCGGAGCATGAGCAGAATGTCTGCGGGCAGTTTGACAGCTACATCAAGAAAATTGAGAGGACGCTCCACGTGACCATGGTGGCCCGGGACGGGATGATCAAGGTCATCGGGCCGGAGGAGATGGTAAAGAAGGCCAGGAGCGTGTTCTCCAATCTGATCGAACTCTCCAGACGGGGCAATACCATCACGGAGCAGAATGTGGATTACGCCATCTCTCTTTCTTTTACGGAGAGCGACAGCCAGATTCTGGAAATAGACAAGGATATTATCTGCCGCACCATCAACGGAAAGCCGGTGAAGCCCAAAACTGTCGGACAGAAGCAGTACGTGGATATGATCCGGAAGAAGATGATTGTGTTCGGCATCGGACCGGCGGGAACGGGAAAGACCTATCTGGCCATGGCCATGGCTATTCAGGCATTTAAAAACGGGGAGGTCAACCGGATTATTCTCACCCGCCCGGCCATAGAGGCGGGGGAGAAGCTGGGCTTTCTGCCGGGAGATCTCCAGAGCAAGATCGATCCCTATCTCAGGCCTCTCTACGACGCCCTGTATCAGATCATGGGGGCGGAGAGCTATCTTCACAATTCGGAGAAAGGGCTGATCGAGGTGGCTCCCCTGGCCTATATGAGAGGGCGTACCCTGGACAGCGCTTATATTATTCTGGATGAGGCGCAGAATACCACGCCGGCCCAGATGAAAATGTTTCTCACCAGAATCGGTTTTGGCTCAAAGGTGATTATTACAGGGGACCAGACCCAGAAAGATCTGGCGCCGGGAAGCGTTTCCGGCCTGGACATGGCCCTGAAGATTCTGGCAAAGATAGACGACATCGGCTTCTGCCGTCTCACCAACCAGGATGTGGTGCGCCATCCCCTGGTGCAGAAGATCGTTCAGGCTTATGACGACTATGAGAGCAAAATGAAGGACAAAGGAGAAAAGCCGGCAAAAGGCATAAGGAGAAGGAAATGACCATTGAGATTGAGTATGAAGCGGAAAAAAAGCTGGATCTTCCCTGGGAGACCATCATTCGTGATGTGATTGAGGAAGCCATGGACTATGAGGGCTGCCCCTATGAGGCGGAGGTGAGCGTGATCCTGACGGACAATGAGGCGATCCGGGAGATCAACCGGGATTACCGTCAGATCGACCGGCCCACGGATGTGCTGTCCTTTCCCATGGTGGATTATGAGCAGCCGGCGGATTTTGACGGGCTGGAGGACCGGGCGGAGGATTATTTCAATCCGGAGACAGGGGAACTGATGCTGGGAGATATTATCGTTTCCGTGGACAAGGTGGAGGAGCAGGCGGAAAAATACGGCCACTCTCAGGCCAGGGAGCTGGCTTTTCTGGTGGCTCACAGCATGCTTCATCTGTTTGGCTATGATCATATGGAGGAGGAAGAACGCCTGGTAATGGAGAAAAAGCAGGCGGAAATCCTGGAGAGGAGAGGGTACCGGAGATGAGGCGTGCGGGGGGATTTGCACTGTGCCTGGGACTTGCTGTGATGCTTTCGGCATCCGGGTGCGGAAAAAAGTATGAGGAAGTGGTGAACACCCTTCCGGAGGAGACGACGGAGCGTCAGACGGAGCCGGTGGAGGTGACGGCAGCCCAGGAGGAAACCACGGCGGAGTTTGTGCCCGATGAGCGGATTGAGGTGGACGGCCGGATCCAGAGCTATCTCACCGGGGAGATGAGGGATGTGAATCAGGCAAACCGCAGACCTCTGGCGGTGATGATCAGCAATGACCGGGAGGCCTGGCCCCACTACGGCATGGGGCGCGCCGGAGTGATCTATGAGGTGCCGGTGGAGGGAAATATGACCCGCTACCTTGCCATTATGGAGGACTACGACGACCTGGAACGGATCGGGTCCGTGAGGAGCTGCCGCAACTGCTTTATTGAATTTGCAAACGAGTTTGACGCCATCTATGCCCACTACGGCCAAAGCACTTTTGCGAAGCCGCAGTTAAGCGAGATTGACAATATTAACGGCATTGAGGGACGGGGCGGACAGGCATTTTACCGTTTTTCCGACCGGAAGGCGCCTCACAACGCCTACACCAGCTTTGAGGGCATTCAGGCGGCGGTGAAGGATCTGGGATACAGCCAGGACTATGAAGGGGATTATGAGGGGCATTATCAGTTCGCGAAGCCGGGACAGGAGACGGTGTTAAGCGGAGTCGAGACGGTGGATGCCGTGCGGATCGTGCCGGGATATACCATGTTTCATCCGGAGTTCCGGTACGTGGAAGAGGACGGGCTTTATCACCGCTATCAGACGGATGCGCCCCAGGAGAGCGACGAGGGGCCGCTGGCAGTGAAAAATGTGATCATCCAGTACTGTCAGTCCGGATATTATGCCAATACGGAATATTTAAATATCAACGTGGATACATCGGAGTGGGGCTATTACGCCACCGGGGGAAAAGCGGTGACCGTTACCTGGAAAAAAGAGAACGGCGTCACCCGCTACTACGGCCCCGACGGAGAGGAAATTCGCCTGAATCCCGGAAAAACCTGGGTCTGCATCCTCTCCACGAAAGATGTGGACAGAACGGAGTTTTATGGGGAATAACAGAAGCAGAACGGAAAAACAAAGAGAAGGAAACACCGGGGCTGGAGGTCTCTCTCCCCTGGCCCTGTGGGCTGTCGCCGCGGGAGCGGCATTTCAGCTGGCGGTGTTTCGGCAGATAGGGACAGAAGGAGGCGTATCTTATGCGTCTCCCTGTCTGGCTTACGGGGTTCTGCTGCTGCTGTCAGCCTTCGGAGTGCCGGAGGCGGTGGCGGGAATCACAGCGGCAAAGAGAAGAAAGGGGAGACGGAGCGAGGCGTCTGCCCTGTTTTGGTCTGCCCTGGTTCTGGCGTTTCTCGCCGGGGGAGTGCTGGCGGCAGCCCTCTGGTTTGGTGGAGACGGGATCGCCGCATATTTTGGCCGCCCCATGGAGGCGGCGGTGTGGAGAGTTCTGGCGCCGGCTGCCTGGATGATGGTCTGTCTGGGAGTGATCCGCGGGTATTTTTCAGGGATGGGCTTATCCTGGCTGACAGAGGTGTCTCTGGTCCTGGAACAGATCTTTGGCGGGGCGGCGTCTCTTTGGCTGGCCCTCAGTGGAGCAGAGGAGGAGATTCGTTCCGGCCTGGTTTACGGGACAGATACTTATGCCGGAGTATTTCAGGCAGAAGGTGCTGTGAAAGGGCTGGGAGCCGGTGCGGCCCTCTCCCTAGCATTCCTGATTCTGATGCTGGTCCTGAGGAGAAAAAAGATGTTTCCGGCAGGGATGGGAAAAGGCCGCAGCCCGCTGCTGTCGGCCGCTTCCGCGGCGGGAAACGCCATCCCTGGCCTGGTGACAGTGCTGGCCGCAGGCGGCAGCTTTTTGCTGGGAGCCGTCTGGTATGGAAAGGCAGATCCTTCCGGCTGGGCGGAATTTGCCCGCTGTGAGACGGCAGTCTGCCTGGTCGCGGCAGCGGTGAGCGCCCCGGGCGTGTGGAAGGCCTCTGTTTTGCCGGGGGGTCGGAGCGGACTGAGAGCCCGTCTGAAAGAAGCGGTCCGGCTGGCCCTTGTGCCGGCTGCTGCCGGCGGAATTTTGCTGGCGGTTCCGGGACAGTTTCTGTACAGAGGCCTGTTTGGGGATGAAAGCGCGTCCTGGCTTTTGATGGCTTTCGCCGTTTCTGTCCCCCTTCTCTCCCTGGCGGCAGTTTTCACGGCCGCCCTGTTCCGGCTGAAAAAGAGAGTATTTGCCGCCGGAGCTGCGGTGATTTCTCTGGGGATATGGGGGCTTCTTCTCCGGGGTCTGCTCTCCGGCGCGGGAATCGGCGTTTACAGTCTGGCGGCGGCCCAGGGGGCGGCTTATTTATGTTTCTGTCTGCTGGAAGGAGCCGTGCTGCAGGTAATGACCGGAGGCGGCAGTCGGGACAGGGAAGAAAATGTACGCCCGGTGCGGACATCCCGACGGCCGGAGACTGGACGCCCTTCGGAACCGGTTTCCCTTCGGGGAAGGTCAAGGCGGCGCAGGTAAAAAAGAACCGTGGGCAGAAAGGAGAAACGATCATGGTATATACCGTTACCCTCAATCCGTCTCTGGATTATATTGTGACTGTAGACGGATTTTCTTTGGGAAAGACCAACCGCACGGCTTCCGAGCAGATGCTGTGCGGCGGAAAAGTGATCAATGTGTCGGCGGTTCTGAGCAATCTGGGAGTGGAGAATATGGCCCTGGGCTTTACTGCCGGCTTTGTGGGGGAGGAGATTGAGAGGAGGATGGCCCAGGCGGGCCTGAACTGTGATTTTATCCGCCTGAAAGAGGGATGCTCCCGGATCAACGTGAAGCTGAGAAATTACGACGGGACGGAGATCAACGGCGCGGGCCCGTCTGTGGGTCCGGAGGAGCTGGAAAGGCTCATGGAAAAACTGGACCGGCTGGGTCAGGGAGACGTGCTGGTTCTGGCGGGCAGCATTCCCGCTCAATGCCCGGAAAATCTGTACTGCCGGATGATGGAGCGGCTGGCCGGACGGGGCGTCCTGACTGCGGTGGACGCGTCGGGGAAGACCCTGGCGGAAACCCTGAGCTGCCGCCCGTTTCTCATTAAGCCGAACCGGGACGAGCTGGAAGGCCTTCTGGGAGAACGGGCATCGTCACCGGAAGAAGCCCTCTCCGGGGCGGAAAAGCTGCAGCGGATGGGAGCGGAAAACGTGCTGGTGTCCATGGGCGGCGACGGAGCCGTTTTGCTGGACCGGACGGGGAAGGGGCACTGCCTGAAAGCCCCGAAAGGAGAGCTGGTCAACTCCGTAGGAGCCGGGGATTCTATGGTGGCCGGATTTCTGGCCGGATGGCTGGAGAAAAACGATTATTTCCACGCCTTTGCCATGGGAGTGGCTGCGGGAAGCGCCAGCGCCTTTTCGGACGGGCTGGCGACGGCAGACCAGGTGAGAAGCCTGTACAACGGGCTGACGGGACAAACTTCCTCTTCCCTTGGGAGTTGACAGAAAAAGACAAGTGTGTTAAATTAAGGCTTAGCGTAAATACTGTGACAGGGAGTAGTAGCCATGGGAACGCATCAGAGAGCCGCCGGCCGGTGAAAGGCGGTTGCGGGAGAGTGGTGAACTGGCCCTTGAGTAGCCTTCTGAAAGGACAGGATCCGAGTAAGTCCGGCCGGCTGCCCGCCGTTATCGGGATGATGAGGAGCACACGGCAGCGTGTGAAATAGAGTGGTACCGCGCGGGAAGAATCCTGCGTCTCTATGGAAACAGATAGAGGCGCAGGTTTTTTTATATCCGCGCCAGAAAGTGTAAGGAGGAACTGTCATGGCACAGTACAATCACACCGCCATTGAGAAAAAGTGGCGTGAGAGATGGGAGAAGCACCCCATCAATGTAAACGACGGCAAGAAAGAGAAATATTACTGCCTGGATATGTTTCCCTATCCGTCCGGAAGCGGCCTTCACGTGGGCCACTGGAGAGGCTACGTGATTTCCGACGCCTGGAGCCGTTACCAGATGTTAAAGGGAAAATATGTGATCCATCCCATGGGATGGGACGCTTTCGGACTGCCGGCGGAGAACTACGCTATCAAAATGGGCGTCCATCCCGCAAAATCCACGGCGGAGAACATTAAGAATATTAAAAGGCAGATCAATCAGATCGCGGCCATCTACGACTGGGATATGGAGGTTAATACCACGGATCCGGCTTTCTACAAATGGACCCAGTGGATTTTCGTCCAGATGTTCAAAAAAGGCCTGGCTTATGAGAAGGAGTTTCCCATCAACTGGTGTCCGTCCTGCAAGACCGGTCTGGCCAACGAGGAAGTGGTAAACGGCTGCTGCGAGCGCTGCGGCACCCCGGTGACCAAAAAGAACCTTCGTCAGTGGATGTTAAAGATCACGGATTACGCGGAGCGCCTGTTAAACGACCTGGACAAGCTGGACTGGCCGGAGAAGGTAAAGAAGATGCAGACGGAATGGATCGGCAAGTCCTACGGCGCAGAGGTGAATTTCCCCATCGACGGAAGAGAGGAGAAGATCACGGTCTACACCACCCGCCCCGACACCCTGTACGGAGCTACCTTTATGGTGCTGGCTCCGGAGCACGCCCTGGCAAAGAGCCTGGCCACCGACGAGACCAGAGAGGCAGTGGAGAAGTATATTTTTGATTCTTCCATGAGGTCCAATGTGGACCGTCTTCAGGACAAGGAAAAGACCGGCGTGTTTACGGGAAGCTATGCTATCAACCCCTTAAACGGCGCGAAGGTGCCCATCTGGCTGTCTGACTATGTACTGGCAGACTACGGTACGGGAGCCATCATGTGCGTGCCGGCTCACGACGACCGCGACTTTGAGTTTGCGAAAAAATTCGGACTTCCCATCGTTCAGGTTATCGCCAAGGACGGGAAGGAAATTGAAAATATGACCGAGGCCTACACCGAGGCAAGCGGCACCATGATCAATTCCGGCGAGTGGAACGGTATGGAGAGCTCTGTGTTAAAGAAAGAGGCTCCCGCCATGATCGAGGCCAGAGGCATCGGCAAAAAGACGGTGAACTACAAGCTCCGCGACTGGGTATTCTCCCGTCAGAGATACTGGGGAGAGCCCATCCCGATCATCCACTGTCCCAAGTGCGGAAACGTTCCCGTTCCCGAAGATCAGCTTCCCCTGACTCTTCCGGATGTGGAGAAATATGAGCCCACAGGCACGGGAGAATCCCCCCTGGCCGCCATCGACTGGTGGGTGAACACCACCTGTCCCTGCTGCGGAGGCCCGGCAAAGAGAGAGACCAACACCATGCCCCAGTGGGCCGGTTCTTCCTGGTACTTCCTCCGCTACGTGGACAGCAAAAACGACAAGGAACTGGTGTCCAGAGAGAAGGCAGACAAGTACCTGCCGGTGGATATGTATATCGGCGGCGTGGAGCACGCGGTGCTTCATCTGCTGTATTCCCGGTTCTACACCAAATTCCTGTATGACATCGGCGTGATCGATTTTGACGAGCCCTTCACCAAGCTGTTCAACCAGGGTATGATCACCGGAAAGAACGGCATCAAGATGAGCAAGTCCAAGGGAAATGTGGTTTCCCCGGACGATCTGGTGAGGGACTACGGCTGCGACGCCCTGAGGCTCTACGAGCTGTTTGTGGGACCGCCGGAACTGGATGCGGAGTGGGACGACAGAGGAATCGAGGGCGTATCCCGGTTCTTGAAGAGATTCTACACTCTGGTGATGGACAGCAAGGACAAAGATGTAAAAGAGACCAAGGAAATGGTGAAGCTCCGCCACAAGCTGGTCTACGACATCGAGCAGAGATTTGACCAGTTCAGCTTAAATACCGTAGTGTCCGGATTTATGGAGTATAACAACAAGCTCATCGACCTGGCCAAGAAGGAAGGCGGCATCGACAAGGAGACCTTAAAGACCTTCGTAATCCTCCTTGCTCCCTTTGCACCTCACATGGGCGAGGAGCTGTGGGAGGCTCTGGGCGGCACGGACAGCGTGTTCCACGCATCCTGGCCGGAGTGCGACAAGGAAGCCATGAAGGATGACGAGATCGCCATTCCCGTACAGGTAAACGGAAAGACCCGTGCGGTGGTCAATCTTCCGGCGGATGTCTCCAAGGAAGAGGCTCTGGCAGCGGGAAAAGAGGCTGCGGCGGACAAGATCACCGGAACGGTTGTGAAGGAGATCTATGTTCCCGGCAAGATTATCAATCTGGTGGTAAAATAATAAATAAAAGGATAAAAACGAAAAGGTAAAAAACAGCGTATGGGCGTAAGGACGGCCATGCGCTGTTTTTCCGTGAAAAAACTGAAAGAAAACGGAGGAGAAAAAGTGGGAAAGCGAATTGCTGAATTTGTCAGAAGGGAGACGGTACTTTCTGTGGCGGCGGTACTCGCGGCGGTCTCCTGTTTTTTTGTGACGCCGGATGAGGAGTATCTGGGATATATCGATTTCCGGACCCTGATCCTTTTATTCTGCCTGATGGCGGTAATGGCGGGGTTTAAGCAGATGGGAGTGTTCCGCATACTGAGCGCAGGACTTCTCCAGCGGGTAAAAAGCGGACGGGGACTAACCCTGTGCCTGGTTTTCCTCTGCTTTTTCGGGAGCATGATCATCACCAACGACGTATCCCTGGTCACCTTCGTTCCCTTTGGCCTGCTGGCCCTGGAGATGGCGGGGATGGAAAAACAGATCTGCGCCGCTGTGACGTTTATGACCATTGGAGCCAACTTGGGAAGCATGCTCACCCCCATCGGAAATCCCCAGAATCTGTATCTCTACGGGAGATCGGGGGTGAGCGCCGTCTCCTTCATGGCTCTCATGCTCCCCTATGCGGCCCTGTCCGCTCTGCTGCTGGCCGGAGCTGTATTTCTGACATTCCGGAGGGAAACAGTCAGCTGTCAGGTGGAGAGGCCGGCAGCTCCCCCGAAACAGCGGCTGATCCTGTACCTGGCCCTCTTTGCCGTCTGTATCCTGACGGTATCAGGAGTTCTTCCTGAGGGAGTCCTTCTCGTCATTGTTCTGGCGGCGGTGCTGGCAGACCGGAAGGAACTGCTGGCGGGGGTAGACTACGGCCTGCTTCTGACCTTCGCTGCTTTTTTTGTGTTTATCGGCAACATGGGAAGGCTGCCCCAGTTCTGCGCGTTTCTGGAATCGGTGCTGACAGGCAATGAGCGAATCGCCGCTGTGGCTGCCAGCCAGGTGATCAGCAACGTGCCGGCGGCCCTTCTTCTTTCCGGTTTCACTGATGAGTGGAGAGAACTGATCATCGGCACCAACCTGGGAGGTCTGGGCACTTTAATCGCCTCCATGGCCAGTCTGATCTCCTACAAGCAGATCGCCGTCCGTCATCCGGAGAAGAAAGGCTCCTACCTGGCGGTATTTACCCTCTGGAATGCGGTCTTTCTGGCGGTTCTGCTGGCGGCCTCTTTTCTTATGGAGTAAAATGGAGGAAGCGTACACAGAAAGGCAGTGATGACAGTTGGATACCAGGGTACTGAATTATTTTCTGGAAGTGGCCGGGGCGCCGGACCTGCTATGGCAGAAAATCCGACGCTGCTTTCAGCCCGTATGCGGGGGCGGCGCAGAGGGCGGCCCGGTTCACCGCCCGGGCCACGGCCTCCGAGGCCATGGCATAGAAAGCGTCCGGTGCTACCTCCACCTGCCCGGAAGCCATGACAAAGAGAGTGTCTCCGTCCACGGTACAGTGGGACGGGCGGATGGTCTGGGCGTATCCGTCATGGGCGATGACCGCCGCTTTGCGGCACTGGTTCTTGTCCAGCTTTGCGTTGGTGATCACACAGCCGATGGTGGTATTTCCGCTCCAGAGGTCTCTGGTTTTCTGGAGTTCCTGGTACATACACTGTCTGGTGTCGGCAAAGCCGGTGTGATCTTCGTTCAGAAGACCGGCAAGGATCCGGCCGGTTTCATAATCCACTACGTCGCCCAGGGCGTTTACGGCCACTACAGCCCCGCATTTTACGTCTCCGATCTGTCCGGCCCAGATGCCGATTCCGCATTTCATCATGCGTTCCGTATTATAAAATTTCCCCACTGTGGCTCCTGTTCCGGCTCCTGCGTTTCCCTCGGCCGGTTCTTTTCTGTTCCAGGCGTTCTGACAGGCCTCGTAGCCCATCTTTTTGTCAGGACGGACGCGGCTGCTCACCAGTTCCAGATCAAACAGGGAAGCCCCGCACACAATGGGAACCCGGCCGATTCCCACATCGAAGCCGATTCCTTTCTCTTCCAGAAACTCCATGGCTCCGTCGCCGGCTTCCAGGCCGTAGGCGCTGCCGCCGGAGAGCATGACGCAGTGGATCTGCTGGACAGTATTTTCCGGGCGGAGAAGCTCCGTTTCCCGGGAAGCGGGGCTGCCTCCCCGGACGTCTACGCCGGCCCAGGCCCCGTTTTCGCAGATAATGGCGGTGCAGCCGGTAGCGTGTTCCGGATCCTGGGCGTGACCGGTCCGAAAACCTTCAATCTGAGACAGTCTGATGGGTTTTATCATAATGGTATTCCTCCCTGCAAGTGAAAATGAAATCATAAAAACAGATATCTCAATTATAGAATTCACCTGGATAAGGAGTCAATACGCTTTTTCACCGTTTGGCTGCAGACAGGACCGGCGGCCGGCCCAGGGGAGAGGCGGCCCGGTCTCCATTGACAAAATCCTGCCCGTTTCTTATACTTTTTGTATCTGAGAAGATAATCTTCGGAAATATTCAGGAGAGGCAAAAATGAAGAGACGGAACAGAAAAAAAGCAGTATTTTTCATAGCGGCCGCGATTCTCGCCGCCGCGGCAGGAATCTCCTACGGGGCGGAAGACGGAACCGGTCCGGGAATGGGACTTGTGCGGACGGAGGACGGAAGAACGGAGCGGGAGGAGATCACCGGGGAGACGGCAGGAACGCCGGAAGTGGCAGGGACGACGGCAGAAGCGCCGGGAGAGACATCCGGAACGTCCGGGGAGACAGCGGCAGCCTTTGAAGTGCCCGCCGGGACAGCCGGAGGGGAACTTCCGGCCGCGGTGCTGGAATATCTCCCGGACAGGGATGTGCTGTCAGACCCGGAGATCGCGGCAGACACCGATCAGATTATCGTAGTCCGGGGCCAGGGCGGGGCTTCCGTCCGGGCGGCATACTACCAGGAATCAGACAGCGTGTGGAGCCAGGTTTTTGAGACTTCCGGCGTGTGGGGACTGAACGGCTGCTCTGCGGAAAAAAGGGAAGGAGACAAAAAGACTCCCGTGGGGGTATACCGGTTTAATATGGCCTTCGGGATTCTGGATGATCCGGGCACCGTTTTTCCTTATCACAAGGTAAGGGAGACGGACTACTGGGTAGATGATCCGGACAGCGTCTGGTACAACCGGATGGTGGATGCCTCCCAGGTGGAAAAGGACTGGGATTCCGCCGAGCATCTCATTGAAGTGGATCCTTATTACAACTACGCCCTCTCCCTCACATACAATGAGGAGGCGGTGCCGGGAAAGGGATCAGCCATCTTTCTTCACTGCACCACAGAAGGGTATGCCGGTTCCAGCGGCTGCATCTGCATTCCGGAGCCTGAGATGAAGCAGATCATCCGGCAGGCAGATGAAAAAACGAAAATTGTAATACTGGAAAGCTGAGACAGGGAAAAACGGAAAGGGAAAAAAGGCGGCTGTTCCGGGGCGGTGGCTCCGGAATGCCGCTTTTTCTGACATCAGTTTCGCCTGGATCCCATCTTTCTGGAAAACATCCGCAGGACGGACAGCTTTTTCTGCTCGGACGGAGGCATATGGGCGCTTAAAATGGAGACCAGGACGTCTGTCTCCTGGTCGGAAAAACGGATGCCCTTCCGTTCTGCCTCTGCCTGAAAGGAGAGCAGAAGGGAGAGCATCTGGGGGCCCGGCGTCCGCTTCAGCCGTTCGGAAAAATCTGCCAGGATCTCTATTTTCTTCGGATCCATTTTTTTCAGCCTGGGATCCTTTCTCCAGTCGTTCATGACCATCCCCCTCCTTTCAGCTGTTCTGCTGCATGGCCTGTACCATAAACTGCATGGTGTCCATGCGGGACTGCTGTTCCGGGGACAGGAGGTTTTTCATCTGTTCCATGGGAGTGGAGATACCCCGGAGCAGATTGGACAGCAGGCTGATAAGCTCCTGCTCGTATGTATTTCCATAGGGTTTGATGGCGTCCAGCATATCTGCCGGGCCGGCGGGGACGTGTTCTCCGGAGCCGATTCCCATGGCGGCCACCTGTTCGTCCCGAAACAGACTCATGGTCCTCCGCAGCTCCTGAATTTTGATGACGGTGGAGAAAATTCTCTGCTGGGGGACGTTCATATAAGGCAGGGCGGCTTTCATCATCTGAAGATGATGGTCTCCGGTGAGATAGTCCAGGTCCGTGAGTTTTAAAGGCTGTTCTTCATAGTTCATGGTTCGGTTTCCTGTTCAGTTCTTTGGTGACAGTATATGCGCTGTTCAAGGAATTCATGCCGTCTGCATATAGTAATGGTGACAGGAGAGTGATGAAATATGGCTACACGCCTGATTATAGATGGAAATGCTGTTTACGAGATCGATGAAGACTGCCTGAAAAACCGCCAGAAAAAGGAAAACGGCCGCCGGATGGTGAGAGGCCAGGAGGCGGGCGGAGGAGAAGGGAAGAGAAAGAACACGGAGAGATAAGATGGATTTCCGGCCGGCTCCGGCGATATGCTTCGCCGGGCCTGTCCGGACCGCGCGGAAAGGAGGCGCGGCTGCCGCCGTGCCCCCTTTTCCGGTCTGCTTCCAGCCCTTTCAGCAGAAGCCGTTGCCTCCCCAGCCGCCTCCGCAGCAGCAGCACAGGATCAGGATCCACAGCCATTCGGAGCCAATTCCGCCGCCGCATCCGTTGCCGCATCCGCAGCCGTTATGTTCGCCTCCGCAGCAGCAGCACAGAATCAGAAGTAAGAAAAGAATGTTGCATCCGCCGCTGTTTCCTCCCGTTTCGCATCCGCAGCCACATCCGCAGTTCGTTGCAGCCAAATCACTCATGTCTGTTCCTCCAATAAGATGATTACACTTCATCATATGACGGCCGGCTTGCCACAGTTTCTCCTTTTCCCGAAAAAATTTAAAACATCGGATTGAAGTGGCAGGAGAGTGGTGTATAATACTCATAAGAAAAAGACAAGGAGAAAGACATGAAACGCTTATATTACGAATCATCTTACATAAAAACCTTTCAGGCGAAGGTGACCGGCTGCAGGGAGGGAAAAAACGGACAGTGGGACGTCACTCTGGATCAGACGGCCTTTTTCCCTGAGGGAGGAGGACAGCCCTGGGATACGGGTACGCTGGGAGAAGCGAGGGTTCTGGAGGTTCATGAGCGGGGAGAGGAGGTTATTCACCGGACCGACAGGCCCCTGGCCGTAGGCGCGTCCGTGGAAGGAACCATCGACTGGGAGCGGAGATTTGACAATATGCAGGGACATTCCGGGGAGCACATTATCACCGGATGTATTCACCGGCGTTTCGGATACGACAATGTGGGTTTTCACATGGGCAGCGAGGAGATCACCATCGATTTTAACGGGCTGATGTCAGAGACGGAGCTGGAGGAAATGGAGCTGGAGGCCAATGAAGCTATCTGGCGGAATCTTCCGATTCAGATTCTCACACCGTCAGAGGAAGAACTGAAATCCATGGAATACAGGAGCAAAAAGGAACTGTCGGGCCAGGTCCGCATTGCTGTTGTCCCGGGAGTAGACGTCTGCGCCTGCTGCGGCACTCACGTGGAGCGCACCGGGGAGGTGGGCCTGATCAAGGTTCTGGGGATGATCCACTACAAAGGCGGAGTCCGCATTTCCCTTCTCTGCGGCCGGCGCGCTCTGATTCACTGCGTCAGGCGGCAGAAGCAGGTGGCGTCTCTGTCTGCCCTGCTGGCGGCAAAACAGGATGAGGTGGAGACAGCAGTGGCGCGGCTGAAAGAGGAAAAGGAGCGCCTGGGAGCCGAGATTTCCCGGATGCGGCAGGCGGAAGCAGAGGCGAAAGCGGATGCCCTTCCGGAAAGCCGGGATCCGCTGGCAGTGTTTGAGGAGATGGAGCCGGTGCAGCTGAGAAAGTACTGTGATCTGCTCTGCGAGAGAAAAAAAGGAGAAATTGTGCTGGTCTGTTCTCCGAAAGGGGAGGGATACCAGTATGCGGTGGCCAGCCGGTCCCGGGATATGCGTGCGTTTTCCAGAAAACTGAACGAACGCTTAAACGGAAGGGGAGGCGGCAGCAGCCAGATGGCCCAGGGGACGTTTGGGGCAGGAAAAGAAGAGATTGAAAGCGCGTTTTTTGCCAGCGCGGAAGAGGAAATGAAATGAAACTGACGGGAGATACGGTAAAAAAAATCAGAGGACTGATCCTGTTTACCATTGTGGCGGCTGTGGCCGCCGTTCATTACCGGGAGTGCCTGGCGGTTCTGGCCAGGTTCATAAATATATGTTCCCCCTTCCTTTTAGGGGCGGCCATTGCCTTTGTGCTGAATGTGCCCATGAGGAAAGTGGAAAAAGTACTGATGGGACGCGGCGCCAGGAAAAAATGGCATCGGCCGGCAGGACTTCTCATTACTATCATCCTGGTGGCCGGAGTCCTGTTTCTGGTGATCTTTGTAGTGACCCCGGAAGTGCTGCGGACCATGGTCAGCTTAAGCAGCAGTATTCCGGCTTTCATGGAGAGAACTCTGGCGCAGGCGGAACAGCTGTTTGCCCGGTATCCGGAGATTGTGGAATATCTCAACAGCATTGAGATCGACTGGCCCGGCACGCTGCGGCAGATTATGAGCTTCCTGAGAAACGGCGCTACCTCTGTGCTGGATACCACCGTTTCCGCTGCGGTGTCCATCGTTTCCGGCGTTACCAATTTCGGAATCGGGTTTATTTTTTCCATGTACATTCTCCTGCAGAAGGAAATACTCTGCAGTCAGGCAAAACGTCTGGTCCGGGCTTTCCTGCCGGACAGGACGGCGGTCATTGTCATTGGAATTGCTAAGAAAACGGAGCGCACCTTCTCCAGTTTTCTGGCGGGACAGTGTGCGGAGGCTGTCATTCTGGGAACCATGTTTTTTGTGACCATGAGCCTTTTGAACATGCCTTATGCCGTTCTCATCGGCGTGCTCATCGCCTTCACGGCGCTGATTCCCGTGTTTGGAGCTTTCATCGGCTGCGCGGTGGGAGTGTTCCTCATGCTCATGGTGAGTCCTTTCACTACCCTGGAATTTATTGTGGTGTTCCTGGTGCTTCAGCAGATCGAGGGAAATCTGATCTACCCCCATGTGGTGGGGAATTCCGTGGGTCTGCCCTCCATCTGGGTGCTCATGGCGGTTACGGTGGGCGGCAGCCTGATGGGAGTTGTGGGAATGCTGATTTTCATTCCCCTGTGCTCCGTGTTTTATTCCATTGGAAAAAACGAGGTGCGGCGCAGGGAGAGAAGGCGGGACGGCCTCCGCTCTCAGTAAATAAAAACAGTAAAAAGCGAACAAACGTAAAAAAGCTCCCCGCCGGGATTGACCGCGGACTGTGCGGCTCTTTCCGGCGGGGAGCTTTCGGATACGGTGTTTCCGTAAAGTTATTCTCCCTGATACATATATTTGATCAGACGCTCAATGTCCTCTTTCTCGTGAGCCACCAGATCCAGCTCGCTGATGTAGCCGTTGGAGAACATGGCGGCCATGGAGAGGTACTGGCTCAGTCTGGACTTCAGGTTGATCCGGTCTCCCTCCGGAGAGATCAGCTCCACCGGACCTCTGCACTCGTCCACTACCTTAAAAAATCCTTCTATATCCGTGATATTCTGAATTTTCATTGAAAACCTCCTGTGTAAAATAGGCTATTCGCCTGCTGCGTGCTCATTATAGCAGAGCAGACAGGGGAGGACAAGAATCAAATTACCTAAAAATACCAGACCATCCGGAAGAAAAATCGTGCAGCACGCTGCCGGAAAGGCCGCAGATACGGGAAAACCGGAAATTATGTCAGGGAACGGCGGATGTCCTCCAGAAGAGCGGAGGAGATCCGCAGATTTCCGCGGCCGGAGCCGATGGAGATGTCCGGCTTGTTGCCGCCGTGAAAATCAGAGCCCCCAGTGGGAAGCAGACCATGGCGCAGGGCCAGCTCTTTTAACTTCCGGCTCTCATAGCTGTTGCTGGAGGAGTGATAGACCTCCAGGCCTTTCATGCCGAGGCCGGCGAGAAAGGAGGTGAGATCCTCCAGTTCCTGATTGCTGAACCGGTACTGGAGGGGGTGGGCCAGGGCGGCGAAGCCGCCGGAGCTTCGGATCAGGTCCACGGCAGTTTCCGGAAAGAGATGTTCCTTTCTGGGACAATAGGTGCCGCCGGGTTTTAAATAACGGCTGAAAGCCTCTTTCATGGAGGAAACATAGCCTTTTTCCGCCATCACCCGGGCAAAGTGGGCGCGGGTGATCACTGTGCGGGGAGAGCCTGCCTGCAGCTCTTCCCTGGTGACAGAAAAGCCTGCCCGGCTCAGGCGGCGGATGATCTCGTCATTTCTCTCCTCCCTCTTTTCCTGGAGCCGGCTCAGGGCGTCCCGGAGTCCGGGAGAGTCCGGCGGAAGAAAGAACCCCAGAATGTGGATTTCCTTCTCATGCCACTGAGCGGAGAGTTCGGCTCCCGGAATGACCTCCGTGGAACCGTTTTTCGCGGCGGCGAGAGCTTCCGGAACGCCGTCCACCGTGTCGTGGTCCGTCAGGGCGATGGCGGAGAGGCCGGCCTTTGCAGCCAGAGCCACAACTTCCGCCGGGGAACAGGTGCCGTCGGAGGCGGTAGAATGTACGTGCAGATCAATCAGACTCATGAAATTCCTCCCTTGAAACAGTTTGGTAATAAAAAGCTAACAGTATGGTAACATGATTTTACAGATAAGTAAAATACAAAAATTTTTATGAGAAAAGAGAAAAAATAGGCATTTCTTTTTCAGAAAAATGTGCTATACTGTACTCCATGGATTTGTGCCCATATCAAGGAGGACAGATCCACAGGAAAAATTATCAATGAAGAACGGGTGAATATATAGTATGAATCTTTATGATGACAACAGGAAGAGCGGTTCCGGCAGAAGCGGAACCTCCCGAAGCAGTTCGGGAACTTCCAGAAGCAGCTCCGGGACCTCCAGGAGCGCCTCATCCCGGACTGGGGGAACTTCCAGAACCGGTTCCTCTTCACGAAGCGGGACCGGAACTTCTAAGAGTGTGTCCTCTGCCCGCTATTCCTCCAGGGAAACGGCTTCTTCGAGGAACGCCGCAGGAGAGAGCTTCCGGGGGGGCAGAAGCTCCTACAGCAGCTCCGGTTCTGCCGGCAGAAGCAGTTCCGGCCGCGGAAGCTACGGCGGCGGAGGCCGCAGAGGAGGAAGAAAAAGAAAAAATCAGAAAAATTATATGACGGCGGCTGTGGCCGGCGTAGTGCTGATTCTGGTAATTCTTGCGGTTGTTCTTGCGGCCAGAGGCTGCGGCGGCCGGGAGACGGCGGGAGAGACGGAGACAGAGTCTCAGATTTCCGGAACGGTGTCTGTGGACGGCGTGTCCATCACCGGAATGTCCAGGGAGCAGGCCAGGGAAGCCATTCTGGCAGGCTATGCCTGGGATATGACCGTTTCTTACGGAGACGAGACCTACGAGGTGGAGAATCTGATTGCAGACCGGGTGGATCAGCTGCTGGATGAGATCTTCAGCACAGCTGAGCCCCAGGAAAATTACACTCTGGATACCAGCGGTATGGAAGAACTGATTCAGGGACAGGTGGAGGCCATGGCGGCCCAGTGGGATAAGCCGGCGAAGAACGGAGAGATTTCCGGTTTTGACAAAGAATCCAATTCCTTCACTTATTCTCCGGAGGAAAACGGCGTGGAGATAGACCAGGATCAGCTTGCGGCAGATATCCGGCAGGCTATTGAGGACAAGAACTTCAGCGCCCGGCTGACGGCTGCGGCTAATGAGGTGGAGCCGGAGCTGACGGCCGCGGAAGCGAAAGATCTGTATCAGGTGATTGGACAGTATTCCACCACTACCACGGCCAACCGGGACAGAAATACCAATATCCAGCTGGCCAGCGAGTGCCTGGAAGGAAAAATCATTCAGCCGGGAGAGACGTTTTCCTTTAATGAAACCACAGGTCCAAGAAGCGAGGACAAGGGCTACAAGCCGGCGGGAGCCTATGTAAACGGCGAGCTGGTGGCGGAGCCGGGCGGCGGAGTCTGCCAGGTGTCTTCCACTCTTTACAACGCAGTGGTGTTTTCCGGATTAAAGACCACCGAGCGCCATGCCCACAGCTACGAGCCGTCCTATGTGACGCCGGGAGAGGATGCGGCGGTGAGCTACGGCGGTCCGGATATGAAATTTATCAACAACTCCGACACGGCCGTCGCTCTGCGGGCCAAGCTGGAGGGCAGCCTTTCCGGGCGAATGACTCTGACGGTTTCCGTGGTTGGCATTCCCATCCTGGAGGACGGCGTGACTTACTCCATGCACTCGGAAAAAGTGGCGGATCTGGATCCGCCGGAGCCGGAGTATGTGGATGACCTGACGCTGCCGCCTCACACGGAGAAGGTGGTTGAGGAGGCGGAGATGGGAAGCCGCTGGACCACCAACCTGGTGATCACAAAAGACGGAGAGGTAATCAGCGACGAGCTGCTGCACAACAGCACCTACCGCGGCCACGCGGCAGTGATCCACAGAAACCAGACGGATGAGCAGGTGCTGGAGACCAGCGAGGGCGCGTCAGAGTCGTCTGCAACCGCATCGTCGGTGGAAGGGGAGATTACTCCCATGGAGACCGGCGGAATTCCGGAGGACAACAGCGGCCTGGAGGCCAGCAACGCCCAGACGGCGGAGAGCACGGAGACTCCGACTTCCGCTCAGGAGCCTACAGTGCCGGCATCCACGGAATCGGCGTCTGTTCAGGCACCGGGAAGTCCGGCTACCGGAGCGTCGGATGTGCAGACAGTGGCACCTCCGCCTGATATGGCAGTTCCCACAGCAGAGAATGGCCCGGGCGTGTAAGTAATGTGAAAAATAAAAGAAAACATGGATAAATGAAAGAGATTGTTCGTAAAATAATACTTATTTTCACGAACAATCTCTTTGCATTTCAGGAAACATTTGTTATAATAAAGACAGGTCACTCCCTGACAGAACTGTGCCCTTTTTCGGGGCTTTTGTTTTGGCGGGGAACTATACAATATTCATATTTTATTAGGAGGATAAATCAAATGGCAAGAAAAATGAAAACCATGGATGGCAATGAAGCGGCTGCTCATGCGTCATATGCGTTTACAGAAGTCGCTGCTATGTATCCGATTACTCCCTCCTCTGTTATGCCGGAGCATACGGATGAGTGGGCAACGGATGGAAGACTGAACATCTTTGGACGCCCGGTGCAGATTACTGAAATGCAGTCCGAGGCAGGCGCAGCAGGCGCTGTGCACGGATCCCTTGCCGCAGGTGCGCTGACCACCACCTATACGGCTTCTCAGGGACTTCTGCTGATGATTCCGAACCTTTACAAGATTGCCGGCGAGCAGCTTCCCGGCGTATTTAACGTATCCGCCCGTGCTCTGGCCAGCCACGCGCTGTCCATCTTCGGCGATCACTCTGACGTATACGCTTGCCGTCAGACCGGCTGCGCAATGCTGTGCGAGTCCAGTGTACAGGAGGTTATGGACTTAACCCCTGTAGCTCATCTGGCTGCCCTTACCGGAAAGGTTCCGTTCATCAACTTCTTCGACGGATTCCGTACTTCCCATGAGATCCAGAAGATCGAGACCTGGGATTACGATGAGTTAAAGGAAATGATGGACTGGGATGCTCTGGCTGCATTCCGCAAGCAGGCGCTGAACCCGAACCATCCCTGCCAGAGAGGTTCTGCTCAGAACCCGGATATCTTCTTCCAGGCAAGAGAGGCCTGCAACCCGTACTATGATGCCCTTCCGGCCATTGTACAGGACTACATGGACAAGGTAAATGCCAAGATCGGCACCAACTACAAGCTGTTCAACTACTACGGCGCTGAGGATGCTGAGCATGTGATCATCGCCATGGGTTCCGTAAACGAGACCATCGAGGAGACTATCGACTACCTGGCTAAGCAGGGTAAGAAAGTGGGCCTTGTGAAGGTTCGTCTGTACAGACCGTTTGCTGCTGACGCTCTGGTTGCCGCTATCCCGGCTACTGTAAAGCAGATCACCGTTCTTGACAGAACCAAAGAGCCCGGTTCCTTAGGCGAGCCGCTGTACCTGGATGTAGTTGCAGCTCTCAAGGGAACTCAGTTCAACGATGTTCCGGTATTTACCGGCCGTTACGGCTTAGGTTCCAAGGATACTACTCCGGCTCAGATCGTAGCTGTATACGAGAATACGGAGAAGAAGAGATTTACCATCGGTATTGTGGACGATGTGACCAATCTGTCCCTGCCGGAGGGAACTCCCCTGGTAACCACTCCCGAGGGAACCATCAACTGTAAGTTCTGGGGCCTTGGCGCTGACGGTACCGTAGGTGCAAACAAGAACTCCATCAAGATCATCGGCGACAATACCGATATGTATGCTCAGGCATACTTTGATTATGACTCCAAGAAGTCCGGCGGTGTGACCATGTCTCACCTGCGTTTCGGACATGAGAAGATCAAATCCACCTACCTGATCAAGAAGGCAAACTTTGTTGCCTGCCATAATCCGGCTTACGTTCGTAAGTACAACATGGTTCAGGAGCTGGTGGACGGCGGTACTTTCCTGTTAAACTGCCCGTGGGATATGGAAGGCCTTGAGAAGCATCTTCCCGGACAGGTAAAGAAGTACATCGCAGATCACAACATCAACTTCTACGTAATCGACGGTGTGAAGATCGGTATCGAGACCGGCATGGGCTCCACCCGTATCAACACCATCCTTCAGTCCGCATTCTTCAAGCTGGCCAACATCATTCCGGAGGAGCGTGCCATCGAACTGATGAAGGACGCTGCTCAGAAGACCTACGGCCGCAAGGGCGAGGATGTGGTTAAGAAGAACTGGGCCGCTATTGAGGAAGGCGCTAAGCAGGTTGTGAAGGTAGAGGTTCCCGAGTCCTGGAAGAACTGCGAGGACGAAGGCCTTGAGATGGCTCATGCTGAGGAAGGCAGACAGGATGTTGTGGACTTTGTAAACAACATTCAGTCCAAGGTAAACGCTCAGGAGGGCTACTCCTTACCGGTATCCGCATTCAAGGACTATGTAGACGGTTCCACTCCCTCCGGTTCCGCAGCTTATGAGAAGCGCGGCATCGCTGTGAACGTTCCGGTTTGGAATTCTGACAACTGTATCCAGTGTAACTTCTGCTCCTATGTCTGCCCGCACGCAGTAATCCGTCCGGTAGTCATGAACGAGGAGGAGGCTGCAGCAGCTCCGGCTGAGATGAAGAAGATCCCCATGACCGGAATGCCCGGATACTACTTCTCCATGACTGTTTCCGCGCTTGACTGTACAGGATGCGGTTCCTGTGTGAACGTATGTCCTGGAAAGAAGGGCGAGAAGGCTCTCAGCATGGATGGACTGGAGAAGAACCTTGGCGAGCAGCCGATCTTCGAGTTCGGCCAGAAGCTGTCCGAGAAACCGGAAGTGCTTGCGAAGT
Source organism: Candidatus Lachnoclostridium stercorigallinarum (assembly GCA_019116745.1). Classification (GTDB taxonomy): domain Bacteria; phylum Bacillota; class Clostridia; order Lachnospirales; family Lachnospiraceae; genus Lachnoclostridium_A; species Lachnoclostridium_A stercorigallinarum. Next base: position 5,154 of record DXBC01000072.1, on the reverse strand, counting down.
TCAAAGAGACTACTGTTAAGGGAAGCCAGTTCAAGCAGCCGCTGCTTGAGTACTCCGGCGCCTGCGCAGGATGCGGCGAGACTCCGTATGCGAAGCTGATCACCCAGCTGTTCGGCGACAGAATGTACATCGCCAACGCAACTGGATGCTCCTCCATCTGGGGCAACTCCTCACCGTCCACTCCTTACACGGTGAACAGAAGAGGCCAGGGTCCGGCATGGGACAACTCCCTGTTTGAGGACAACGCAGAGTTCGGCTATGGTATGCTCCTTGCCAACAATGCTCTGAGAGACTGGTTAAAGGATAAAGTAACTGCTGTTTATGAGTCCGAGAAATCCTCCGACGAAGTGAAGGCTGCCTGCAAAGAGTGGCTGGATACCTTCTCCGTAGGCGCAACCAACGGCACTGCTACAGACAAGCTGGTTGCAGCTCTTGAGGGAGTTGACTGCCCGCTCTGCAAGGAGATCGTTGAGAACAAGGACTTCCTGGCAAAGAAATCTCAGTGGGTATTCGGCGGCGACGGCTGGGCATATGATATCGGCTTCGGCGGCGTAGACCACGTACTTGCCAGCGGCAAGGATATAAACGTAATGGTATTCGATACCGAGGTTTACTCCAACACCGGCGGACAGTCCGCGAAATCCACCCCCATCGGTGCGGTTGCACAGTTTGCTGCAGGCGGCAAGGAGATCAAGAAGAAAGACCTGGCCGGCATTGCCATGAGCTACGGCTACGTATATGTAGCTATGATCGCTATGGGCGCTGACTACAATCAGACCGTAAAGGCTATTGCAGAGGCAGAGGCTTATCCGGGTCCGTCCCTGATCATCGCTTACGCTCCCTGTATCAACCACGGTATCCGCGCTGGTATGGGCAAGGCTCAGACCGAGGAGAAGAAGGCTGTGGAGAGCGGCTACTGGCATCTGTTCCGCTACAATCCGGCTCTGAAGGCCGAGGGCAAGAACCCCTTCACTCTGGATTCCAAGGCTCCGACAGGAGATTACAAGGAATTCTTAAAGGGCGAGGTTCGTTACACCTCTCTGGCTCTGAAGAATCCGGCAAGAGCAGAAATGCTGTTCGAGAAGGCTGCGGAGAATGCAAAAGACAGATACAGACATCTCACCAGACTGTCTGCTCTGTATGCTCCCGAAGAGGAATAATTTTATACCGATTCAGACGGTGTGAGGGCCGCCGGGGATTTTCCCCGGCGGTTTTTTTGTTTAACAGAAAACCTCGTTACCTGTTAAATCAAAAAGCTTCGCGAGAATCCAGCTGCGGCGGAAAGGAAAGTACAGCTCCCGTGACCCGCCGCCGGAGGAAATGATGGAAGGACAGTCAAAAACGTAAGAATTTCTTAATTGCAAAAGCGGGAGAAATCGTGTATAACTGTATTAATAGTGTTAGTACAGTTAGGAGGAATCAGCGGATGATTGTCCTGGACTACAAGGACCGGCGGCCCATCTATGAACAGGTGATGGAACGGCTTCAGGAACTGATGATCATGGGGGTTCTGCAGCAGGATGAAAAGCTGCCGTCGGTGAGAGGTCTGGCCACGGAGCTGTCCATCAATCCAAATACCATTCAGAGAGCATATATGGAGCTGGAACGGCAGGGCTATATCTACTCGGTAAAGGGGAAGGGGAGCTTTGCGGCGGATGTGAGCCGGATCAAAGACGCAAAATGGATGGAACTGGAGGCAGGACTGAAGGAGATGGCGGAAAAAGCTGTGCGGCTGGGTGCCGGAGCGGAGGATTTTGTCCGGCTGGCCCGGGAAGCATACAGAAAGGCAGGGGAAAGCGTGTGATAGAAGCGGTAAATCTGACAAAACGGTTTGACGATATTGTGGCGGTGGATCATGTGACTGCTGCCATTCGTGACGGAAATGTATTTGGCCTGGTGGGCACCAACGGGGCGGGAAAGAGTACTTTCCTGCGGCTGCTCAGCGGCGTGCTGAAGCCGGACGAGGGAACGGTGACCATTGACGGGGTGCCGGTATACGAGACGGAGGAGGCGAAGAGGAGATTTTTCTATATTTCTGATGATCAGCATTTCCTGGGAAACGGAACGCCGGCAGATATGATGGCCTTCTACAGAAAATGCTATCCCGGCTTTGACTGCGGCCGGTACGGAAAGCTGCTGGACAGCTTTGGACTGCCGGCTTCCAGGCGGATCAGCACCTTCTCCAAAGGCATGAAAAAACAGCTGTCTGTGATCTGCGGCATCTGCGCCGGGACGGATTACCTTTTCTGCGACGAGACCTTTGACGGTTTGGACCCGGTGATGCGGCAGACGGTAAAAAGCCTGTTTGCCAACGACATGGAGGAGAGGAATATGACCCCCATCATCGCCTCTCACAATCTGCGGGAGCTGGAAGACATCTGTGATCATGTGGGGCTGCTTCACAAAGGCGGGATCCTCCTCTCCAGAGATCTGGATGAGATGAAGACCAGCATCCATAAGGTGCAGTGCGTGCTGAGAGAGGAAAAGGGAGAAGACGGTCTGAAGGGACTGGAGATTGTAAAGCGGGAGAGCCGGGGAAGGCTGCTCACTCTGACGGTGAGAGGGGAGCGGGAAGCAGTGGAAGCAGCCCTTCAGGCTGCGGACCCGGTCTTTTACGAGTTGATTCCCCTGTCTCTGGAGGAAATATTTATCAGCGAAACGGAGGTGGCCGGTTATGACATCAAAAAGCTGGTTTTTTAATGGAATGACGGAGGAAATCAAGCGGCGGCTGTGGGCGGCGGCCCTCTCAGTGCTGGTCTTTTTCTTCTCCCTTCCGGTGGTGATGGTCTATCTGACTACGGTGGAATATTCCGGCGGGGACTGGACGAGGCAATTCGGAGCAGACGCCATAAAGTATCTGAGCTATGACAATGGATGGCTGGTTTTCCTTATGGCGGTTCTTGCGGCTCTGCTGGGAATCTCCGGGTTTGCCTACCTGCATTCCAGGAGGAAAGTGGATTTTTATCACAGCCTTCCCATCAGGAGGGAAAAGCTGTTTGCCGTGCAGTACGTGACCGGCGCGCTGATCGCCGCAGTGCCCTATCTGTTTTTTGCGGTGGTGAGCGCGGCGGTGGCTGCGGTCAACGGGGCGCCGGCGGGAGAGGTGTTCTCCACGGCTCTGGAAGGATGGGCATTTCTGATGCTGTCCTTTATGATCCTGTATACCACGGCGGTGATCGCTGTGATGATGACGGGAAATACCGTTGTGTCTGTTTTGGGCTTTCTGGTGTTCTGCGCCTGCATTCCGCTGTTTCTCGGCCTTTGGCAGAGTCTGGCGGAGATTTGCCTTGACACTTTCTGCGATACCAATATGATGGCTGACTGGGTGCCGAGAACGTCGCCCTTTGCATTTTATATATCAGGACTGAATGGAGATCTCTCGGCGGGAAAAATTATCTCCCGTCTGGCAGTGTGGGGAATCCTTCTCCTGATCGCCCTGTTTCTTCACAAAAAACGTCCATCTGAAGCGGCAGGAAAAGCCATGGCGTTTTCCGCCAGTCAGCCAGTGATACGGATTCTCCTGGTGACGGAGTGTTCCGTGGCGGGACTTCTGTTTTTCTGGACCCTGGGAAACGGGCTGGGCTGGGCTGTTTTCGGTCTTCTGGCCGGCGGAGTGATTTCTCACTGCGTAATTGAGATTATTTATCATTTTGATTTTAAGAAACTGTTTTCCCACAGACTTCAGATGGGGCTGTCCATGGCTTTGGCGTTTGGCTTTTTTGCCCTGTTTTACTGGGATCTGACCGGGTATGACGCCTGGATTCCAGACGCGGGAAGGCTGGAGTCGGCGGCGGTGTACGCCGGAAATGTGGACAGTTGGGTGGACGTGGGCAGCTTTGAGGAGCCGGGAAGAAAAGGGGCCTGGAGCTGGACGGAAACCCGTGAGGTTATCCTTGGACGCATGGAGCTGGAGGACAAAAATCTGGCCCGGAAGCTGGCTGAGAGCTGGCAGGAGCTTTCGAAATCAGGGGAGGAGGAGCTCTGGCAGCAGGTGTACGTGGAATACCGTCTGACAGACGGGAGAAAGGTGTTGAGACAGTATCGTTTTTCCGACAAGGCGCTGCAGGAGGTATTTGGAGACGTCTATGAGGATGACGGCTACAAAAAGGGAAGATATCCTCTTTTGGACCTGAATGGAGAGGAACTGAGAGAGGTGCAGCTGTCTGTCCGCAGCAATGAAATCCTTTTAGGGCGGCAGAAGGCTGTGCCTCAGGAAGATCTGGTGAGATTGCTGGAGGCTTATCAGCAGGATCTGATGGATCTGACTCTGGAGGATTCGGAGGAGACGCCTTTGGCGGAGATCCGTTTCCTGGATGAACAGAGGCTGAAAGCGGTGGAGAACGGAGATTACCGGTACGAAGATGCGGAATTTTATCCTGTTTATCCTGCCTGTCAGAGGACCAGGGCTCTTCTTCAGGAGCTGGGACTGTATCTGGAAGAGAAGACGGATCCTGACACGATCCGCTCCATTCAGGTAGAAGCCTATGTTCCTGTGAACCGGGACAGCGGGGAAGAGAGCGGGGATGTGGTTTTGGAGGAATCCTGGGATTCCCAGTATTATCTGTACGAGGAGACTGACCGGGAGATGATCCGCCGGATTGCGGAGGAGATGATATACAGACCCTACGAGGGGTATCGCAATCTCTATGAAGGCGGCGAGAACGTTTATCTGAGCGTGAACTTTACTGCGGACAGCGCCGAGGAAGCCAACGCCAGAGGAGATGGGGACTACACCATGACCGACCGGGAGATTTACTATACAATGCAGTACTATATTCCGGAAGGAAAGCTGGCGGATGAGCTGACAAGACGGGCGATAGAACTGTCTGAATCGTGATCCTGATTTTGAAAACGGAGAGAATATCTGTGAAAACGGAGTTCTCTCCGTATTTTTGAGAAAATATGACAAGAAAGTATAAAGTTTTTGTTAATTTTTTGCTAAAATAAAATATCTGTCTGTTTATTGTATTGACAGAATTTAAAAAGGTGATATTATAAAATTATAAGAATCTATCGTCTCGCTGAAAACCATACAGGAGGAGGGATTGCGTATGGTGGAGAGAAGATACCGTGTTTACAGAGGAGAGACCAGTCAGCCGCTTCCCATATCGGTACTGATTCAGGCGGCCAACGGATTTCACTGCGACATCTATA
>DXBC01000071.1 GCA_019116745.1 Candidatus Lachnoclostridium stercorigallinarum | reverse complement strand
GATGGATTACGACTATATCCTCTGCTTTTCCTCCCGGATCTTCAATATTTTGTACGCCGCCGGACTTCCCGTTGTCCGTCTGAATTTCTTCGTGACCGATGAAGACGTGAATCATCTGCTCCGTCTGGGATTTTCCAGACTCCGCCACCGTTTTCCCGTCACATCCTTCGCCCTTGAAATTGCGGGGAAAAGCGAAGCAGAACTGGTGGATTATTTAAAAGAGCATTACGGAGATTACTTTGTGTAAAACTGCGCCCGTCATCTCCCCGCCAGCCGCAGAAACCGCTCTATGGTATAATCATAAAACATGCGGTAAGCCCGGCAGAAATAATTGCTCCGCTTCCCGTCTGCCATGGTGATCCGGTTTCTGCGGCAGCCGCCCCGGCAGATGGCAAAATAAGGGCAGGTCCGGCAGTCTTTCAGGGATTCCGCCGAATCCCGGATAAATCTCTCCGCTGTCGGACCGGTGCGAAACTCTTCAAAAGTTCCGGTGCGCACATTTCCCAGGCAGTATTCATCCAGGGCATAAAAATCGCAGGGGTAAACCGATCCGTCTGCCTCGATCACATTCTGAACGGAGCAGATTCCTCTCTGCTCGCAGGACTCCGGCTCCCCTCCGGCCAGCATTCCCACCACGTTCTCAAACTGGCGGATATAGGGCTGTTCTCCCTTTTTCACGTCCTCATACCAGCGGTCAAACAGATCCATGAGAAACCGGCCGTATACCTCCGGCGTCAGGGAATAGTCCTGTTTTCCCGGCTCCTCGCCCAGAGGATCCAGGCAGGCGATAAACTGCAGATAGCGGAAGCCGTTTTTCCTGTAAAAATCATAGATCTTCGCCGCCCGCAGTCCCGTCTTCCCGTTGACCACCGTGAGAATATTGTACTCCACTCCAAACCGGTCAAACAATTCTGCCGTCCTCATTACCTCCGCAAAGCTGCCTTCCCCCTGCCGGTTTACACGAAAAGCGTCGTGGGTTGCCCTGATCCCGTCCAGAGACAGGCCCACCAGGAACTTTTCCCCGGCCAGAAAACGGGCCCAGTCCTCGGACAGACCGTATCCATTGGTCTGGATGCTGTTGTCCACGGGAATCTTCTTTTTGTTGTATATTTTCTGAAACTCCAGCAGACGTTCAAAAAAGGGCAGGCCTGCCAGAGTCGGCTCTCCGCCCTGAAAAGCAAAGCCGCAGTATCCGTCCGCCTCCTCCAGCGCCTTCTTTACCAGGATCTCCAGCGTTTCCTCACTCATCATTCCATAGCTGAAGTTCTCCCGGTTCTTTCCCTCATCACAGTAAAAACAATAGCGGCAGTTCAAATTGCAGCCGGCAGACGCCGGCTTGATCAGCAGCTGCAACGGTCCCATATCAGTATATTCTCCTTCGTCCGGACTTTTTGCAAAAGCAGAAATTCTTTTGCTGAACCTATTATAACAGAAAATCTGTGTTTTTGGCTCATAAACCTCTGATTTTCCTGTGTCCCGCCTTATTGTATCATACTGGAAAAAAGATGGCTGCGCCTCATCAGAAAACGGCAGGCGGAAAAAAGTTCCATCCCCGGCAAATCGGCTGAGTTATGATGAATCTGACAGGAAAACATCCCGTTTTTCCTGCCGGCAGTTTCATTTCATAAACGAAGGGGGAATATATATATGAAAAAATTAATGAAGCATCTGATCGGATTTCTCTGCTGTGTCTGTCTCTCCGGAATGACCGCTCTGCCGGTTCTGGCCGAAGCGAAGGCTTCCGCCGCGGCCATCGACATCCTGGTTTATCAGCCGGAAAATTTCAGCTGGGACGGTACAAATATTACCGTTACCGGATATTTTGCCAACAAGAGCGACAGCAAAGACATCACCCGGATCAACAGCGCCACCTTTTCTGTCTTTGACAAAAACGACAAAAAAATCACAGAAACAACCTTAAATTCCAGCTCCCTCAGCGATGTAAAACTGGCTCCCGGCGAGCGCTGGAGCTACACCGTCGTTCGCAGCGCTCCCAGCTTCCAGCCGGAAAACTTCGATCTTTCCTCCGGCTTTAAGGCAGGCTGCTCCGCCGACATCACTGTAAGCACCCATGGAAAGGACTGTTCTTTCTGTCAGTCCAGAGGGGAACTTACCTTCTCCACAGAAGATACCATGTCCCAGGAAGAGTACGACAATCTGGTGGCAAAGCTGCGGCAGGCGTTCGGCAGCAACGATTCTTCTTCCACTGAGACAGGAGGTTCCTCAGACGCCTATACGCCTTATGTTCCCTATATGCCGCTTCCTGACGCCTACAGTCCTAAGCCGATCACCTGCGGCAGCTGCAACGGAGCCGGCAGCACCATCTGTTCCAGCTGCAATGGCCTCGGCTACAAAGAAGTGCGGGAAAACTCGCTCTGCCTCGTTCTCCATCACTCTGACTGTCCCGGAAACTGCGGCGGAAGCTGCCATACAAGAAACGATTATTATAACGTTCAGAAGAAATGCACCATCTGCAATGGAAGCGGCAGACGGACCTGCCATACCTGCAGCGGCCGCGGAACCTATTAAAGATCTCCTCGCAGATTCCTGCTGCCCACTGAAAAAGCCTCCGCCCGGAGAACTCCAGGCGGAGGCTTTTTTTCTTCTTTTACGGCTTTACTTCACCACTTCCGTGCCTTTCTTTCTCAGCACCGCGCCGTTTCTCACTCCGGTGTGCTCGCCGTTCTTAACGGTCACCTGACCGTTGACCAGCACGTACTCGATTCCTTCCGGATACTGGATGGGATCAGTAAAAGTACCCTTGTCAATTACTGTATCGGGATTAAAGATGGTGATATCCGCGTAAGCTCCTTCCCGGATCTCACCTCTGTCTGTCATGCGGAAGGCTGTGGCCGGCTTCTTTGTCATCTTGTAAATGGCTTCTTCCAGAGTCAGAGCCTTATCCTCACGCACATATTTTCCCAGAATTCTGGGGAAAGCGCCGTATACCCTGGGGTGGGGCTTGCCGCCCAGCAGTCCGTCGGTGCAGGCGTTCATCTCCGGCCGCTTCATGAAGAGTTTTACGTGCTCTTCCGTGCCGTAAAAGTCCACCATGCCCACAGCGTTCTCTTCCTCGTAAAGAAGATCGAAGGTGGCGTCGTAGGGATCCTTGCCCCTCAGTTCTCCCAGCTGTACCAGATTCAGTCCTACAGCGTCCTGATTCTTCTCTGTTTTTACACTGGTGACAAAGATCTGATCCAGTCCGGCAAACTCCACGAAGTTGTCCCAGCCGGGAATGCCGTGCTCAATGTCGTAAACCATTTTTTTGCGCAGCTCTTTGTCTGCCAGTCTCTCCAGCACCTTGTCCGTGCCGCCGTCATGCACCCAGGGAGGCAGAATCACACCCAGCATGGTGCTGCCTGCCACGTAAGGATACTGGTCAAAGGAAACGTCGATGCCTTCTGCTTCCGCCTTCTCCAGCAGCTCGATCACCTGGTCAATCTTGTCCCAGTTCTTCTTGCCGCAGACCTTAAAGTGAGAATAATGGATCTTCACTCCCGACTCCCGGCCGATCTTGATCACTTCTTCCATGGAATCCAGAATGGTATCCGCCTCGCTTCTCTGGTGGATCACGAAACGTCCGTCATATTCCGCCACGATCTTGCACATCTCGATGATTTCCTTGGACTCGGAATAGGCACAGGGCATATAGATCAGGCCGGTGGAAAGTCCGATGGCTCCCGCCTCCATCTCTCTTCTGGTGATCTGACGCATCTTCTCCAGCTCCTCCTCGTTGGGGAGACGATTCTCCAGACCCATGGCCTCCATACGGATATTGCCGTGGGGAACCAGATAGCACTCGTTTAAGCCCGGCTTTACGTCCTCGATCATCTTCAGATAGTTTTCCGTGGTCTCATACTCCCAGTTGATGTCGTCGGAATCTCCGTCCAGTCCGGCCAGATTCTTTCTCCAGGGGCTGATATACTGTTTCGGCAGAGGAGCCATGGAAATGCCGTCCTGTCCCAGCACCTCCGTGGTGATTCCCTGCATCACCTTGGGCCGCACCTCCGGATCTGTCAGGATCTGCAGGTCGCTGTGACTGTGGGTGTCGATAAATCCCGGAGCCACCACCAGTCCTGAGGCATCAATAACCTGACACCCCTCCTCATTTTCTGCCTTTCCAATCTTTACAATCTTATCATCCTCGATCAGCACGTCCGCCTGATACCCCGGCTTTCCCGTGCCGTCAACAACCGTTCCGCCTTTAATCCATGTCTTCATAAACCCAATCCCTTCCTTTCCGGCGCCGAAACGCCTTTATCTTTATCTGTGTAAATGCTTCCTTCCATGCAAACTCTTTCTTTCAGAATTAAAACGTAAAATTAATCCTCCTCAAACTCAATGAGGGGAGCCGGCTCACCGCCCGCCTTCAGATCCAGAGCGGAGGCGATGAAGATTACCACAAACGCTACGATTCCGCCGGGAACGATGGCGCTTAATCCCCAGGGGCTGTTCAATCCATAGATCCAGAAGGCAGCCACAGCAGTACCTGCCACGATGGAAATGAATCCTGCTCTCTGGGTAATGTTCTTACAGAACAGGCCGCAGATAAATGCAGCGAACGGTCCGGCACTTCTAAGAGCAAAGGCCCCCATCATAACGCTGATAATGTTGGATGCCGTCAGAGCCACGAACAAGCCCACAGCTCCTACAACCACCATCACCACTCTGGAGATCCAGATTTCTTTCTGATCATCCTGTTTTCCGTGGTTGATGTAGGGACGGAAAACATCATTTGTAAACATGGTGGCCGTTCCGATCATATTTCCGGAAGCGCTGCTCATGGTCGCCGCCACCACTGCCGCCAGCACGATTCCCGCGATAGCTGCCGGAGCAAACCTCATGGTGGCGTCTGCCATGGCGTTGGTCTGGGCACCGTTTGCCGCGTAACCATCAATGCAGGTATAAGCGATCAGTCCGATGACAGCCGGAACAATGGCGTAGGCTGCGGAGAGTACGCCCGCAATCACAGAGCCGATCTTGGCGGATTTTCCATCCTTTGCGGAGCAGAAGGTCTGCACAATCTCCTGTCCGGTAGGGAACGTCATAAAATACATGGCAATATATCCGATGATGGTGGTGGCGCCAATCTTTGTCATACTCAAAAGATCCAGATTGCTGCCGGACGCATCCGTCATAACTGCCGCCTTCTCAAACAGGACTCCAAATCCGCCCACATCGCTTCCCATCACCATAATAAACATGGCAATGGTCATTCCCACAGTGATAAACAGCACGTGCATCAGGTTGGCTGCCGCCACAGACTGAAATCCTCCCACCATGGTGTAGGCGATAACCACAATGGTGATTACCACTGCCGCGATGTTAAAATCCAGCCCGGTCACCACGTTGATAATGGACGCGGTGGCAATAATCTGAGCTCCTGTAGCCATAAACAGAGCTGTGATGGAGGTAAACGCCGTGAAAATATGGGATGCCTTTCCGTATCTCTTTCCGATAATCTGAGGTACGGTGCTGGCCTGCGCCCTGCGGAAATAAGGCGCAATAAAAGACACCAGTACAAATCCGATTCCGGCTGCAATCACATACCAGCTGGCGGACAGGCCATAGGTGTATACGTTGGTCGCTATTCCTGTGGTGCTGGCGCCGCCGGTGTTGGCCGCGAACAGAGTTCCCGCCAGAACTACAGGACCCAGTGATTTGCTGGCCATAAGGAAATCATCGTTGCTCTGCTTTCCCGCCTTTGCCGCCTTGATCTTGGAGACCGCCAGACCCAGTACGATGGTGGCGATCATATACACGAAAATGATTCCCAGTGCTATCATCTGCTTATTGCTCATTCTTTTTATCCCCCTCTTCTTTCTGATCTCCCGGGAAACCGGCGTCTCCCTGTCTCCCGGGTTCTTTTCATTTGCTGTATTCCCCTTACTTTAACAGAGCCTTCATCACTCCGTAGTAGCAGTCGGTCACTTTTGCAAGCTGATCGATCTCAATGTACTCATTCACCGTGTGAGCCAGATTCTCCTGGGACGGTCCAAGACCAAAGGTTTTGATGCCTGCTTCTCCGGCATAATGACTGCCGTTGGTACAGAAATTGTACTGGGTGATGGACGGAGTATATCCCATATTCTCCAGTTCCTTCTTCACATCTTGAACAAAATCCTCATTTTCATCGTAGAGCCAGCCAGGGAAGAATCTCTCACCCTGAATATGATTGCCGGTGTAGCACAGCTCCTCGCCTACTGCGTAGGAAACCTTTACCTTTAACTGGGGATCCTCCGCCATCAGCTGATCCATCAGCTTCTGGATAGGCTCCAGCACGCTCTCTTTTGTCTCTCCCACCAGAAGACGTCTGTCATAGGTAGCCCGGCAGTACTCCGGCACCACGGAAGCGCCGGGATAGGGAGAGGACTTGATGTCCGTCAGTTCCAGGATGCCGTCTCCCAGCACCGGATGGTGGGTGGGAGTTAAGGTGCGGATAGCCTCAATCACCTTCGCCATCTTGTAAACAGCGTTGATGCCCTTCTCCGGGTTGGCGGAATGACAGGGTTTTCCGAAAGTTTCCACCACGATCTCTCCGCGGCCTCTCTGTCCTACTTTCAGATTCAGGGTGGAAGCCTCACCGATCACCACATAATCCGGCTTCACCGCAGCGCTGATCTCTCTGGCCGCCACACCCTCAAAGCACTCCTCATGGACCACGCCGGCAATGTAAAGTTCTCCTGCAAAATCCTTATCCGTATCAGCCGCAAAATTGGCCGCCGCGCTGACAAACGCCGCAACGGCTCCTTTCATGTCGCTGGTTCCTCTTCCGTAAATCTTTCCGTCGTGGATCTCCGCAGCGAAAGGAGGATACTGCCACTCGGTCTCGTCAGTCACCGGAACCGTGTCAATATGTCCGTCAAACAGCAGCTTCTTTCCCGGTCTCTTTCCCTTGATGCAGCCGATGACATTGCCGTATCTGTCCACTGTCACGGAGTCAAAGCCCAGCTTGGGAAGCTCCTCCTTTAACACGCCGGCAACGCCGTCTTCATGTCCGGAATAGCTTTTCTGCTGAATCAGCTTCTGGCAAAGCTCAATAACCTGGTTCTCTCTTTCCTTTGTCAACATATCTGTTTTCCTCCTTATTTGGTGCTGGGATATTTTCCATCCCATACAATCGCCTTATAGTTCTCTTTATCCGTATCTCCCTCAGTGCTGAAGAACAGTACCCGGGAAGTTTCATCCAGTCCCAGCTGATTCTTAAGATCTGCCAGCTCAGGATTGGTCATAATTTCAGCCACACAGCCGAAGGCTGCCGCCCCGCTCTCTCCGGACACCACCTTCCGATCCGCTCCTGCGGGATTTCCCAGAATTCTCATTCCCTCCGCCGCTGCGTAGTCCGGGCAGGAGATGAAGTGATCCACACACTGCTTCAGCACTTCCCAGCCGATGCTGCACGGCTCTCCGCAGGCCAGGCCTGCCATGATAGTATCCATGTCCCCCGTGACGAAGTGACGGGTTCCGTCGTCTGCCTCCGCTGTCTGGTACAGACAGTCCGCTTTATTGGGCTCCACAATGGTAATCACCGGCCGCTCACTTCCGTAAATATTGGTAAACAATCCGGCCACCGCTCCCGCCATGGATCCCACTCCCGCCTGAAGGAAGATGTGGGTGGGCTTCTCCGGAAGCTGCTGCCATGCCTCCAGCCCCATGGTGCCGTAGCCCTGCATGATCCAGGTGGGGATGTCCTCATATCCCTCCCAGGCAGTGTCCTGAACCATAACCCATCCGTTTTTCTCCGCCTGGCTGTTGGCCAGTCTCACGGCGTCATCGTAGTTTAAATCAGTAATGGAAGCCTCTGCTCCCTCCGCCTGAATGTTGGCCAGCCGCTCTGCAGCACTGCCCTTTGGCATGTAAACCACCGCTTTCTGATGGAACTGTCTGGCTGTCCAGGCCACGCCTCTCCCGTGATTTCCATCGGTAGCGGTAACAAAGGTCACATCTCCCAGTTTCTCTCTGGTCTCACTGGAGATCAGATCCTTATATTCCATCTCTCCGGCCGTTTTTCCCAGCCGTCCGGCCAGGTAATTGCCGATGGCGTAGGAACCTCCCAGTACCTTGAAGGCGTTTAAGCCAAACCGATAGGACTCATCCTTTACATAAACGGCTCCCAGCCCCAGCTCTTTTGCCGTGTCTGACAGGCAGGCCAGCGGCGTGGGCTCATACATGGGAAAGCTTTTGTGAAAGCTCTGTATCTCTTCGGCTTTTTCTCTGCTGAGAAAATCAAATCTGCAGACTTTTTCGCGGTCCTGCTTCCGATTTACCATTTTAAAAGACTCTTTCATATCCTTCGTTCCTTTCCGAAATCTCTTTGCCCATATAAAAAGCAACCATCGTGCCAACTTGCAAAATAAGCACCAGTTTTTTTCGTTTTTTCTTCTCTTTTCCGTTTAAATCTACAAATAAATTTCAAAATCCCCTGAAATCCGAAGTTTTCCATTTCTCATCTCCGAAAGAAAAAGAGCCTTTGCTGAGAAATCCCAGTGGATGCTCTTCTGCAAAAGGCTCTTTTTGATTATCATTTTGAGAATTTTATCGTTTTGAGAATTATTTTTTCTCATTTTGAGAATATTGTTCCAGTTTTCGGTAAAGAGTTGCCACACCGATTCCCAGCCTGGAAGCGGCGGCTTTCTTTCCCTCTGTAGTGGCTCCGCAGATTCTGATTGCCTTCTCAATTTCCCTCCGTTCCAGATCTTTCAGAGAGAAAATATCCTCTGCCTTTTCCCGTGAGCCGGTTTTCGGAAAACCGCCTTCTGCTGATTCTCCCTCCTGGAAACTCCATCCCGGAAAGCCTGTCCCCTCAGTTTCCCTCTGACTTTTCGGCCTGACCGCCTGCTCTTCCTCCGTCTCTTCCCAAAGATCCCCCGGCAGGGTATTCTCATCCAGAACGCCGTCCTCCCCCATCATGTTCACCATAAACTCCACCGCATTTTCCAGTTCCCGCACATTTCCTCTCCAGGGGCAGGCGGCCAGCCTCTGCCTGGCACTTTCTGTAATCCGGTGCACCTGCTTTCCCAGCAGCCCCGCATATCTCCCGGCAAAATAATCCGTCAGCTCCTCAATATCCCCTGTCCTCTCTCTCAGGGGCGGAATTTTTAGGGGAATTACATTCAGCCGATAATACAAATCTTCCCGGAACTTTTTCTCCCGGATCATTTCCTTCAGATCTTTGTTAGTTGCTGCAATCACCCGCACATCCACCGGAATTACCTGATTTGAGCCGATACGGGTAATCGTCCTCTCCTGAAGCACTCTCAGCAGTTTTGCCTGCAGATACAGAGGCATATCCCCAATCTCATCCAGAAAAATGGTCCCCTTATCTGCCAGTTCAAACTTACCCATACGCCCATTGGGATCTGCCCCGGTAAATGCGCCCTTGACATACCCAAAGAGCTCCGCCTCCAGCAAAGCCTCCGGTATGGCGGCACAATTAAGAGCTACAAACCGATTCTTTTTCCGGCCGCTCAGATCCCAGATGGCAGTGGCCACCATTTCCTTTCCCGTTCCGCTCTCCCCTGTAATCAGCACGGTGGAGCTGCTTCCGGCAATTCTGGCAATATCTTCCTTCAGCCTTCTCATAGCCGGGCTGCTTCCAATAATATTGTCCACCCGCAGTGCCCGGACTGTCGCTGTCATCTCATAATACTTCTTCTGAACATCTCTGGTATCCTCAAACAGGAACACGCTGTCATACTGGTCAGTGGGTTCCGGCAGCGGATAAAGTTCTCCCAGCACCTGGAGCTCTCTCTGTCCCAGGGTCAGCCGGTACTCTTTCCTGTGATTCATGGTGTCTCCCGTCGGGCGGATTCCCACCCGCTTTCCCTCCGGAGTCTCTGATTTCAGCCTGCGTTTTGCATAATCGTTGGCCATAGCCACGACGCCGTTCTCCCCCAGCAGCAGGACTCCCTGATCGATGTGGTCAATGGCCCTGTCCAGAGCTCCCATCAGCGCCAGACGGCTTTTGGTCTCCTCCACCTCAGCTGCCTTTCCTGCAATAAAACCGGAGATCTGCTCCAACAGGTCCAGATACAGCTTTTCTTTTTTCAGAATCATCCGTTTTTGGGACCTGGAGCTGCCCACCAGGCCGATGACACCGATGATCTCATCTCCCAGCCGCACCGGCATGGCGATCTCAATCTCCTCCACACAGCTGTCCCTCTGAGGGCACCGGCTGCATACCGGATCCTTTCCCGGTTCATATACAATCTGCAGTTCTCCCGTGCGGAGCACGCGGCTGTAAGCATATCCGGCTTCTGACATATCCTCATTTACGTGTTCCCGGAACACGCCGGTTCCCGCCACCCGAAACAGCCGTCGATCCACCACTTCCACATCCACAGACGCCACCTTTGAAATGATGTCCGCATACCGTTCCACTGTCTCCTGAATTTCCATCAGGATCCCGTCTCTCATCCTGTGTATCCTCCACTTCGCCGTTCCCTTCCGGCTTTTTCTTATGACAAAAGCCCCTGCTTCCTAACTGAAGCAGGGGCTCTCAGCCATTTTCTTTACAGATACTGAACTGTTTTCTTCAAAATCCGGCCGCTCTCCGCATTGATCTGATAGCTGACCTCAAACCCGTCGCCGCTGCACTGCACTTCGTATTTTTTCCGGCCTGCCACGGTGTCCAGAGCCACCGAATCCACATTCACATCTCCGGCATCCTCAGAGGCGATAGCTGTCACCTCATCCTCCGTGAGAACCGCCTCCCGGCTCCCCCGGTTATCCACCAGGGCCGTAGACACAGAAGACACCTCTCCCGTGAAAATCGATACCCGGACAGAATAGTAAGCCTTGTCCTCATCACTGTAGTACAGCACCTCAAAGGCGTCGCCGCTCTGTTCCGCATACTGAAACTCACTGTCTTCCGGAACCAGGCTGCCGGCAGCTGCCCTTGCCGTGTCTTTTGTCACTGCTGTTGTCGTACCGGTTTCCGCCGCAAACGCAGGCGCCGGTGCTCCTATCCATATCGCCGCCAGCAAAGCGGCTGTCATTCTCAAAAGCTTCCGCATTTTTTCTCCCAAATCTGTAGTACATATATTATACTACAGCAGCCGGGAAAAGTCACGGGTAAATTTTTTCAAATTCCGCCTCCGCAGTTTTTCCGCCTCTCCCTACGCTCTCAGCGGCGGTGCATGGAAAACTGATCCATGGGATAGCGGTCCAGATTTGCATGAACTTCTCTGGTGTCAGCCTGGCCGATGAGCAGATCTCTGGCCTTCTTTGCCTCCTGCTCGCTCTTATGCTTGCTGGGTCCCCCCACACAGCCGCCCACGCAGGCCATGCCTTCGATAAAGTCCGCCGGCAGCCTGCCTGCTCTCAGAAGCAGCAGGGCCTTTCTGCACTCCGCCGCCCCGTTGCACTTCATCACCTGAATATCCGTGTTCTCTCCCGTCTCCTTCAGGCATTCCAGCACGGCGGCTGTCACGCCGCCTCCGTT
This sequence comes from Candidatus Lachnoclostridium stercorigallinarum, assembly GCA_019116745.1. GTDB lineage: Bacteria > Bacillota > Clostridia > Lachnospirales > Lachnospiraceae > Lachnoclostridium_A > Lachnoclostridium_A stercorigallinarum. The sequence continues at coordinate 7,725 of DXBC01000071.1, read as the reverse complement.
GCCGAACCGCTTTCCATAGACGGAACCATCCTGAAGGCTGTTGGGCTCCGGCTCCAGCTCCACACCCTTGGCCCGCAGCATGGCCCGGGCCTCTCCCAGAGTCAGTACATAATCCGCATTTCCCTGAATACTCAAATCCAGGGACTCGCTCTTTTTAGCGATGCAGGGGCCGATAAACACAGTCACCACCTCCGGATCCTCCGCTTTCAGCATACGGGATACGGCACACATGGGCGATACGGTGGTGGACATATTTTCCAGCAGATCCGGAAAATGCTGACGGATCATATTCACAAAGGCGGGACAGCAGGATGTGGTCATTTTCTTTCCCTCTTTATAGGCTTCTGCCCACTCCTCTGCCTCAGCCGCCGCCGTCATATCCCCTCCCAGGGCGACTTCTATCATATCGTCAAATCCCACTTTCTTCAGAGCCGTCTTCCAGCTGGCCATAGTGATATCCGGACCAAACTGTCCCTCCACCGAAGGAGCAACCATGGCGACCACACGCTTACCGGCCCGGATCAGGTTGATCACGTCCACTATAAAGGTCTTGGAGCCGATGGCTCCGAAGGGGCAGCTGTGAATGCACATTCCGCACTGAATGCACTTTTTCTCATCGATCACACAGATACCGTACTCGTCATAGGTAATAGCGTCCACCGGACAAGCTTTTTTGCAGGGCCGCTCCAGATGGGCGATGGCATTGTAGGGGCAGGCGTTGGCGCACATTCCGCATTCCTTGCACTTATTTGGGTCAATATGGGCCCGGTGCTCTCCCATGGTGATGGCTCCGAAGCGGCAGGAGTTCTGGCAGGCCTTTCCCATACATTTCCGGCAGTTGTCCGTCACTATATAAGACGCGATGGGACACTCCTCACAGGCCGCATTGATCACCTGAACCACATTGTAGGAGTCCTTTCCCGTCGGACACTGACCCATTGCCAGCTTCACCCTCTGACGGATAATCTCCCGCTCTTTGTAAATACAGCAGCGAAACTGAGCCTGAGGCCCCGGAATCAGGGTATAGGCAATGTCATCCTTTGTCTGATCCAGCTTTCCTTCCCAGGCACCCTTTGCCACTTCACAGAGCACGTCGTGTTTAATGCGCAGCAGTGTCGCGTCGTTGGTTACCATTTTTCATCCTCCTCATTTTCTTTTCTGTACACAAAAAGCCGGGCGGGCCGGCCAGGCAGGTCAGCTCCCCGGCAGATCATTTGTGCCAGACTACTTATTATACAAACCTTCAATAACACTTTTATTATACAATACCTGTCTGAAGAATCAATAGTAAGTTACCCTTACCGTCTTCCCCATATCCTCCACCGCTTTTTTGAGCTGATCCACCAGATTCTGGCGGATTCCCAGGTCAAAGGGCAGGCTGGGATTCTGATAGGCGCTGTTGATGGCTCTGCCCACAAACAGGTGCAGCTCCGTGCAGTCCTCGATCAGCATTCTGGCCACCATAGACGCCCCGTTTGGCTCGTCCAGCTCCTGGAAAAAGTTTTCCGTCACCACGTCCTTATTCACATACCGGCGCAGGAGCTTTATCACCCGGTTTAAGGTGAGAACTCCTTCCGTCACCAGGTCAATCCCGTCAATGTAGGCCATGGGCGGAATCTCCGGATCCACATAATCCAGAGAAACGTCCATAGGCCTTCCCAGCACCCTGGAAACGATGGTGGCGCTGGTTCCTCCGCACACGATTCTCCTGGTAGTGTCATCCCCGCTCATAAAGTCCGCCACCATTTTCTGATCATCCTCTTTGTTCTGGGCCGGTCCCGTCATGAGATGGACAGTTTTGGAGCTGATAATCCGCATACAGGCCACGGTGGTGTCGTCTCCCGGGCGGTACATATAGAGCTCGTCGCAGGCCTGGCAGATGGCCGTGGCCAGCCGGGATGCGGAAATGGTCTTTCCGTACTGCTTCAGGGCATAGGCAGCTATATCCTCCCACTGCCAGCCGAAATTGAGAAGCTGCCCTACTCCGGCATGAACGGTGCCGTCGCTCATCAGAATCAGGGCGTCTCCCTTTTTCACCTGGAATCGGAATTCATTGATCTTTTTGTCCTTAATCACCCGGATGTTTTCCGGAATGGGAACCAGCTGCCCGTCCCGGATGAAAATGCAGCCCGGATTGTCAAATTCCACCAGATAGGCCTCGCCGCTGTGAAACACCTGGAGAATGCTGAAGGTGGAGTAAGCCACCTTTCTTACCTGGCAGATAGGAAGAGTGTCCACTATGGTTTCCACGCATTCTTCCAGGGTGGCTCCGTTTAAAAACATGGTGCCCAGGATTTTGGAAGTCAGGGTGGCCAGAATATTGGCCTTCACCCCGCTTCCCATGCCGTCGGCCAGGATCAGGATGTCGGAATCCTCCGTTTTCAGCATCTCCACCTTGTCGCCGCAGAGAACCTCGCCGAATTTATTGAAGCTCTTGTAGGCCACATCCACTGTAATTCCCATCTACCGAACCTCACTTTCATTTCCGTCGTCCAGCAGAGACTGACACAGCTTCGTCAGAGTGGTTTTGGTCTCCGCCGTGGTCTCTCCCAGAAGACCTGCGATCTCCTGCGCCACCATCATCTGTTTGTGAATCACCTTCTGGGCGAGATCTGCGGTGGCCAGCTTCGTCTCGTAATCCTGTCTGGCTTTCTCTTCCTGTTTTGTGATATCGATAAATGTGGCCAGCACCGCATTTTCCCTCTTTATGTAAACGATATTCTGGAGCATGGTCACGCCGTACTCCGTGTATGTCACTTTCTTTCCGTGTATGTTCTGATGGGTGTCAAAAACCCACTGGAAGTCCGTGGGATCGATAAACTCATAGAGATACATATCCAGGGCTTCTTTTCTGGTTTTTCCAAAATATTTTTCTCCCACTGCGGAATACTCCAGAATCTTCATATCCTCGTTTACTATGAGCACCACGTTGGGGGAAGTCTCCATCACCAGATTGGAGAAAGATTCCGCCTTGTCATGCATAAACGGAATACACATATTCAGCTCCGCCTTTTTCTGGAACACGGCAATGGCCTTTTCCCGGCAGGTGGGATAGCCGCAGGCGCCGCAGTTTAACTCATCCTCCGGCTTCGTCTTTCCCGTCATGCGCAGAATCTCCCGGATCTGCTCCTCCGTGGGCATGGGGTCATTTACGGACCGGTCCTCAAAGTTTTTCACAAAGGACAGACTCTCCAATACCTGTTCAATCTCCCCGCTGTCTGCCGGCTCTCTGGAAATAGTTTCCTCCATATCCAGCTTCACCTTAAAGCGGGAGATAGTCTCGTCGTTTACCGTCGGGCCTTTGATGCAGCCGCCGGAACAGCTGTTCATTTCAATAAAGCAGCCCTTAATCTCTCCCCGGATCATGGAGCGGCACAAATCAATGCAGTTGGACAGCCCATGGACGTAAAACTTCCGATAGCGGTCCGCCCCTTTTTCTGTGGAAAGCACGGAATTTACCACGCCGTTGGTCACAGGATAGAGCCGGTTTACTTTCGGGTCAATCTGCACGAAAGGCTCATCCTCACACTCTGAAACCACGATCCCCGCCTCCGACAGCCACTGATTGATATCGTTGAAATTCAATACGGCATCGATGACGCCGGCGTGGCGGCTGTCCTCCGACTCCTGCTTTTTGGCGATACAGGGCCCCAGAAATACCACTTTCCCATCGGGATGCTGCTTTTTGATCATCATACCGTGGGCAATCATGGGAGAGACCACCGGCGCCATATAGGGCACCAGCTGAGGGTAGTAAATCTCGATAAGGGAATTGACGCTGGGACAGCAGGTAGTGATCATATTCTCCATAGTCCCCTCCTCCAGCAGCCTGGCGTACTCCGCAGTCACCACAGCCGCTCCCTCGGAGGTCTCCCGCACATCGTAAAATCCCAGACGCTTCAGGGCATTCTTCACCTGTCCGATAGTTTTATAGGTCATCAGTCCCATGTAGGACGGTGCGATGGACACAATCACCTTTTCTCCCCGCCGGATCATAGACTGTACCAGCTGAAGGTCGCTGTTTAAAGTCTTCGCCTCCTGAGGGCAGATCTGCAGGCAGTGCCCGCAGAGGATACATTTGTCCGGCATGATCTCCGCCCGCTCGTCCTTGATCATAATGGCCTTCACATCGCAGTATCGGACACATTTATAACAGTGCTTGCACTTTGTCGCTTTAAAATCAATGATCCCCATACCTACGCCCTCCCGAGGATCTCTCTCTCAAAAAAGTCTCTGGTTTCCTCCGGCTTTACGGAGAAAAGTTCTCCGTCCACCGTCACGCACACTCCCTCTTTCACACAGTTTCCGGAGCAGAACGCCCCGTTTAAATCCACCCTGTTTCCCAGACCTTTTTCCGCTACCAGGGCCTGCATCTGAGAAATCACCTCTCTGGATCCTTTTAAATGGCAGGCGCTGCCGATGCATATGGTTACCCTCATGATTCTTACCTCCAAATTATGTATAATTTCTCTCGTTTTATCTGCCGGTTTTGATGCACAATGCCGGCAACGGACTGAATTTATTATCTCATATTGTGATATTTATATCAAGATCTGACGAGAGAAAATGACCGGACTGTATAAAATTAAAAGGGCAAAAGCGCGGGATCTTCTTCCGCCTTTCGCCCTTTTTCGCCATATTTCCGGCAGTCTCATCCTTCTCCCGGAAAGACAATGCCGCTTTTTTTCCGGAATTCTTCCATAATCCGGAGCTGAATCCTGGTGCGCTCCCGATGGACGGCCGCTTCCTCTCTCAGACCGCCCTCCGCCATGCGGCAGAACTCCTTCACCTCAAAATACAGGGGATTTTCCTGGCTCTCCAGCAGGATTTCCTGTTCCTCCCCGCCTCTTGTCTTTACCACAATCCGGCCGGGCTGTTCAATCCGGTCGATGAGGACAGAGCCCTTCTCCCCCTCTATCTGGCTTCCCCTGGCCGAATCCGTGATTTTGGAATAGAGAACTTCCCCGATCATATCCGGATAGCCTGCCAGAATCGTCCCGATTCCTTCCATGCCGTTTTTCAGGAAAACACTCGTCCCGCACACACTCTGAGGCTCCCCGAACAGACGGACCAGACTGTATACAGCGTATACGCCGATATCCATGACGGCCGCGTTGGCCAGAGCCGGATTAAAGGCGTTCAGAATCTCGCCCCGCTTATAGGCATCATACCGGGAGGAATACTGGCTGTACTCCAGAGTCGCCCTGCGGACCGGTCCGATCTGCTCCAGCAGTTCCTTAATCCGGTCCATCCCAGGATCAAAGGCCGTGCGCATGGCTTCCAGAAAAATCACTCCCTGCCTGTCCGCCTCTTCTTCCAGAGCCTGAAACTCCCTCTCCGTGGGTACAGCCGGTTTCTCCAGCAGCACATGTTTCCCGGCCTTCAGCATGGCCAGCGCCTGACTGCCGTGGCAGCTGTTGGGGCTGGCAATATAAACGGCATCCACTCCGTCCATGGCTGCCAGTTCCTCCAGAGAAACCGTCACCTTCGGGATATTCTGAATCTGGGCAAATGCCTTTCCAGTCTCCTCTTTTCTGGAATACACTGCTTCCAGGCTGCAGCATCCGCTCATACGGGCCGCCTGCGCAAATGTGGCGGCAATTTTACTCGTTCCAATTATGGCCAGACGAACCATATTTTCCTCCTTTTCTACACAAGAAATACTTCTACTCCCGCCTCTCTGATCTGCCCGATGATCTCCTGGTCCGCTTCCCGGTTGGTCACCAGCACATCCATCTCCTTTACCGGCACAATGGACAGAAAGAAGCTCTTCCCGATCTTTGTATAATCCGCAACCACAACCACTTTTCTGGCCTGGCGCACCAGAGCCCGCTTCGTCTCTCCGTCAATCACATCCGGAACGCTGATCCCGTGCCTCACATCCACGCCTTCCACTCCCAGAAACAGGACGTCCAGCTTCAGTGACGATACGAAATCGCAGGTCATCTGGCCGAGAAAGCCCATGGTCTTTTCCCGAAACACCCCGGGAGCTGCGATCAGCTTGATCCCGGACGCGTGGGCCAGCATATCCTGAACCGGAAGAGAGTGGGTCACAACCACAATATTTTTCCGGTTGATCATGGTCTCCGCCACCATTTTTGCCGTGGAGCCCGTATCGATCATCACCACGTCTCCCTCGTGGACAAAATTGGCGCAGAAAGCGCCGATCCGCCGTTTTTCGTCGATCAGAGTGTCCTCTTTATACATCATGGCATGCTCGATCAGACTCCCCCGGTTCAAAACCGCCCCGCCGTGAGTCAGCGTCACAATTCCTTCTCCGGCCAGATAATTCAGATCTCTCCGGATGGTCATTACCGATACCTGATATTCCTCAGACAGCTCCGAAGTCTTTACGGATCCCTCCTGTTCCAGAGCCGCTATAATACATTTTCTGCGTTTTTGTGTATTCATGTTCCGTCTTTCAGTCAATCTCCCTGGTACGCCTGAATCCAGGCCTCGTCAGGACAGATGACAGACATTTTTCCTCCTTCATTTACCGCTGCATAAAGAACGGTATTTCTCTCCAGATCGCCCACCACAAAGGGGAACGCTTTCTTATTCGTAGCCGCGCCGATATTGTGCTCCCGGTCCATGGCTATCAGGGATATGCTTCCCGGCCGGTGACCGGACCGTCCCAGCCGTTCCATGTGTTCTCTCAGAGCCGTCTCGCAGGCCTGCTGAACTGGAACGCCCTGCCTCAGCTTTTCCACCACGGAAAAGGACAGGCAGCCTTTCATAATATCCTCTCCCACCCCTGTGGCAGCAGCCGCTCCCACCTCGGAATCCGCATAGCAGCCGGAGCCGATGACCGGGCTGTCTCCCACTCTGCCCGGGAGCTTCATAAACAGGCCGGAGGTGGAAACGCCGCAGGCCATGGTATCTCCGCTTTTTCCTATGACGCACACCGTATCATGGCCTCCGTAGGCCTCCAGCTTTTCCATGTCCATCTGCTTTGTCTGTCTGCTGTAGCGAAGATATGCCTCTTCAGTCAGCATATCGCAGAAGGCGTAGCCCTTTTTTCTCGCATACTCCTCCGCTCCCGCTGCCGCCAGAAGGCAATTTCTTTTATAATGACATAAATCAAAAGCGACTTCAATGGGATTTTTCAAATTTTTTACTCCCATAATCCCTCCGTATCCCAGAGTATCCCCGTCCATATAGGCGGCATCCAGCTCCACTTCCCCGTTGTAGTTCGGAAGTCCGCCGTACCCCACGGAATGATATTCCGGATCATCCTCCACCATCTTCACCGCCTCGATAATCGCCTGGTGAACGCTGCCTCCGGCCCTTAAAACTTCCTGGCCCTTTTTCACGCCGTCCCAGGCCATCTTCCAGGTTGCAACCATATATCCTCTCATTTTTTCAACTTGCTCCTTTTCTGAAAATAAAGTAAGACGGCTGCCGGAGCAGCCGCCCATTTTTTATTCGGAAAGCAGTGATGCAGCTGCTTCATCTACCACAAAAATGAAATTTTTATGATTACGAAGTTCTGAAACTTTTTTCACTTACTGCGAAGTTTTCTCCGCCCCCGTCATCAGCCGGATAAACAGCTCCATGGCCGGGCTCACCCATTTGTTTTTGTGGTGGGCGCACTCTGCGGTAATTCTGGAGTGGGCCACCTCCGTGGGAATTTCCGCCAGCTCCCCCCGTTCCAGTTCCTCCTCCACCGCAAACCGTGGCAGATAGGTGACGCCCATGCCGCTTTTCACCAGATTTTTGATGGTG
>DXBC01000070.1 GCA_019116745.1 Candidatus Lachnoclostridium stercorigallinarum | reverse complement strand
CATATCATTCCTATTGCCGTCTCCGGTCTCTTTTGGCCCTGCAGAGAACCAGGCTGACAATCAATCCGGACGTCTTTCTTCCTCTCTTACGGCGCAAAAATGCCGTCCCGCACACCTGAAACAGGATGGGGAACGGCATTTGCGCCAAACCTCTTTTTGTTTTATTTCTCCTTTAAGACCTCTGCCATTTTTCCCAGACGTCTCAGCGCTTCAGCCAGAGTTTCTTCTTCTCTGGCAAAATGGAGACGGATAAGATGGTTCACCGGCTCTTTGAAGAAACTGGAGCCCGGCACTGCAGCCACCCCGTAATTCCGGATCATCCAGACGCAGAACTGGAAATCCGTCCAGCCGGAAAACTGTTCCATAGCCAGGAAGTCGGAGATATCCAGAAGAATGAAATAGGATCCCTGGGGCACTGTGTGCTTTAATCCGATCTCATCCAGCCCCTTTATGAAGAAATCCCGCTTCTTCGTGTACAGCTCCTGAAGCTGCTCATAATACTCCGGCCCGAAATTCAGCCCAACTGTGGCAGCTTCCTGCAGGGGGGATGCCGCTCCTACAGTGAGAAAATCATGGACTTTCTTCGCATTTTCAATCACATATTCCGGTCCCACCAGATATCCCAGTCTCCATCCGGTAATGGAATAAGTTTTTGACAGGGAATTGCAGGTGATTGTCCGGTCATACATTCCCGGCAGTCCCGCCATCATTACGTGAACATAAGGCTTGAAAATAATATGTTCATACACTTCGTCGGTGATCACAAAGGCGTCGTACTTTTCTGCCAGAGAACCGATAAACATCAGCTCTTCCCTGGTAAACACCTTTCCGCAGGGGTTAGACGGATTGCAGATAATGATGGCCTTTGCCCCCTGCTGAAATGCCTCTTCCAGCACCTTCCGGTCAAAATCAAACTCCGGCGGCGTCAGGGGAACATATATGGGATCTGCCCCGGACAAAATGGCGTCCGCCGCATAATTTTCATAAAACGGGGAGAAGACGATCACCTTATCTCCCGGATTGCACACGGTCATCATGGCCGCCATCATGGCCTCCGTCCCTCCGCAGGTCACCACAATCTCCTTATCCGGATCTATTTTTCTTCCGATGGCCGCGCCATGTTTTCTGGCAATGGCCTCCCGGATATTGTCCGCCCCGTATGTAATGCTGTACTGGTGCGGTCCCTTTTTCGCCGCCACCGCCAGGGCATCGGTGATCTCCTCCGGCGGATCAAAATCAGGGAATCCCTGGGATAAATTGATGGACCCTTCCGTCTCATCGCTGATTCTCGTCATACTGCGGATAACGGACTCCGTAAATGTCCCCACCCGGTCACTTAATTTCGGCATATCTGTCTGTTCCTCCATCTGTCTGTTCCTATATCAGACCTGCAGCTCATTGGAAAGCTGATTGGCCTCATCGATCCACTGGAAATAGATTCCGCTTTCCACAACCTCTTCAATAATGGCATTGACTTCATTCAGCAGATTCGGTTCATTTTTCACAACACCTGCCACTACCCCCAGGGAAGTATACTCAAACTTCTCCGCACAGGTGGTCAGATCATCGTAATTGGAAAGGTAATTGTCCGCAGCCACGCTGGCCAGCGCCAGTCCCGCCACTCTGCCGGAACGCAGCATCATAATACCATCCTGGATAGATGTGATAGATTCCAGCGCATCCGCGCCGATCTGCTCCGTCACCAGCTCGCTCTGAAGAGTCGCGTTCTGAGCTGCCACCTTCTGTCCCTGGAAATCGGCCAGAGTCTGATACTGATCCGCGTTCTCCTCAAGAATCACGATCACCTGCTCTCCGTCATTGTAGTACACATCTGAAAAGTCCATGGAGGTCATCCTCTCTTCCTTGGGAACCATGCCGCAGATGGCAAGATCTGCTCTGCCCTCTCCGATGCAGGCCATACAGGAATCAAAGTTCATGGCATTGATCACCAGATCCACTCCCATGGCATCAGCAATATATTTCGCCAGCTCCATATCTGCTCCCACATACTGATCCTGACCGGATTTCGTCAGATCCACAAACTCGTAGGGGGGATAATCGGGAGATGTGACCACAGTCAGGACTCCGCTTTCCATGATCTCCGCCATCCGACCGGTAAACTCCTGGCCCTCTGCAGAACCGTTCTCTTCCTCAGAAGCGGATGAATCTGTCTCTTCCTCACCGGAAGTCTCCTCTCCGGCGGTTTCCGCCGCAGTGGTGGTTTCCGCATCCGCCGTCGTTTCCGTACTTCCCCCGGAGCAGGCGGTCAGACTGAGCGCCATTGTTCCAGCCATAATCACTGCCAACCATTTCTTTTTCATAATTATGCTCTCCTCTTAATGAATAATATTACATTTTTAATGAATATTTATGTGAATAATATCACCAGAAGGGCGAAATGTCAATCTTTGATTTCTATTTTTTACACAGTTTTTGTCTGTGTTTTGCAATCTCCGCGATTTACAAAATCTCCGTTTCCTCCATGGCCTTCCAGATCATTTCCCCGGTAACAGGATAGGGAATATGCTCCATATCCGGCCCTGTCACGGTCTCCTGAATCACAGGATCCAGTTTTTCCCGGTCCGGAGACAGCCCCATCTCTGCCAGCGTTGTGGGAATTCCCAGGTCTCTCAGCAGGGATTTTACTTCTTTTGCCTGGGCTCTGTCCTGATCCAGCATCAGCTGCACCAGCACCCCATAGGCCACCAGATCCCCGTGAAGAAATTTTTCCTCCAATCCGGGAATCAGATTCAATCCATAGCAGACGGAGTGGGCCACGGCACAGTTGTAGCAGTCCTCCACCATATGAGATACCAGTCCCGTATTCACCACAATGGTGAGCACCGTCTGAACAAATGCGTCTCCGGCTTCCCCCGTCCGCACTTCCTCAAAAGCCTTTCTCCCGCAGGTGCAGATTCTTTCATAGCAGAGCCTGCTAATCTCCCGGCCCAGGGCGGAATGATAATCCAGCCAGTCTCCCCTTGCGGAGAACCAGCACTCAAAATATTTTGCAATGGTATCTCCCATCCCGGCGCGAAAATATTTTTCCGGGGCATGAAGCAGCACTTCCGTGTTCATAAAACAGTGGACAGCAGGCCTCTCATAAAAATAGAAGCTGTCAAACACGCCGTCCTGGCGGTATACCACAGACAGGGCCGCCATAGCTGCGCAGTTGGACGGAACGGTAGGGAAGGTAAACACCGGGACTCCCAGTTCCCAGGCCACTCCTTTTGCCGTATCCATGGCTTTCCCGCCGCCCATGCCGAATACCATGTCAATGCCCTTACCTTCGTACTGATCTCTCAGCTCATGAATTTTCTCGTAAGTGCACTCTTTCCCAAATACCACCGCGTCAG
>DXBC01000069.1 GCA_019116745.1 Candidatus Lachnoclostridium stercorigallinarum | reverse complement strand
CATCGGCTATGAACTGAAGGAGAGCGAGATCCAGAAGATCTTTGTTCTGCGGGAGCGGAGCGTGGTCCGGGATGTGATCCGTCTGGCGTCAGAAGTGGGGGAGGATTATTTCAACCTTACAAAGAACATCGTATCCTACGCAGTGGAAACATACCGCATGAAGCTGATGGATCACATTTATCTGGCTCTGACCGATCATCTGGCGTTTACAGAGAAGCGGCTGAGAGATCATGTGGTGATCGAGAATTTTTACACCGCAGATCTGCGCCGGTTTAATCCTGAAGAATACGATGTGGCCAGGTATGGAGCAAAACTGTTTCAGGAGCGGTTTGGCATGGAGCTTCCGGAAGGAGAGATCGGAAATATTGCCTTCCATTTTATCAACGCCCAGAAGAACGGGCAGTTTGAGGAGCGCAACCGGGAGATTGACGAGGTGGTAGGCCAGATTTTAAATATCGTCCGGTACGGCCTGAAAATATCCTCTCTGGAGGAAGGCATCACCTACTCCCGCCTCCTGACTCATCTGAGGCTGTTTGTGTCCCGTCTGCTGCGGGGGCAGATGACAGACGAAGATCAGGAGGATGCGCTGCGGCGGAGGATCTTGGAAATGTGCCCGGAAGAATATGCGTGCGTGGAGCGGATCGGACGTTTTGTTCTGGCAAAATACGGAAAACAGATCACAAAGCAGGAGGAGCTTTATCTGACCATTCATCTGCACCAGCTTATGACGGAAAAGAGAAAAGAGACAAGGGAGTAAGGAGGAACATACGATGGAATCGAGAGCAGAACAGGCAGTGGAAAAATACCTGAAAGGATATAACTGTGCCCAGGCGGTGGTCTGCACCTACTGCGACCTGTTTGGGGCAGATAAAGTACAGATGTTTAAGGCGACGGAAGGCCTGGGACGGGGCATGGCGGGAACCTTTGAGGGGACCTGCGGCGCTGTGGCCGGAGCCTGTGTGCTGGCCGGCTTAAAGACCAGCACCGCCAATTTTGAAAAACCTGACAGCAAGATGAAGACCTATACTCTGGCGAAGGAGATCATCCGCCGGTTTGAAGAGAAGAATCAGACCATCAGCTGTCATGTGCTGAAGGGAATTGAGACGAAAAAAGTGATCTGCTCCTGCCCGGACTGCGTCAGGGACGCGGCCCGGCTGGTGGAGGAAATCCTGCTGAAGGACAAATAAAAGCTGGAGAGAGTAAAACAGAAGACAGCTGTCAGCGGGCGCAGCCCTGAAATGCGCCCCGTTCTTTGAAGCGCCTGGTCATGGAGTTGAGGACCAGGCGCTTATTTGCGCTCCATAAGGGGGCGATGAGCAGCCGCTTCGGTCCGTCCCCGCTGATGCGGTGGATGACCACTTCAGGAGGAAGGATGGATATGGCGTCAATGACCAGATCCAGGTATTCCTCCAGCTCCATCACCGGAAAGGGATGGCTGCGGTAGAGACGGCCCAGGTCGGTGCCCTCCAGCACGTGAAGAAGCTGGAGCTTGATACCGTCCGCGGGGAGATCGCCGACGGCGCGGACCGTCTCCAGCATCATTTCCCTGGTCTCTCCCGGAATGCCCAGGATGACGTGGACGATGACCGTCAGCCCCGCCTCCTTCAGCCGGCGGAAAGCGTCGAGAAAGACGGGATACTCATAGCCTCTGCGGATAAAGCGGGCGGAGGCCTCGTGAATGGTCTGCAGCCCCAGCTCCACCCACACCGGCTTTTCCCTGTTCAGCCTGGCGAGAAGCTCCACCGTTTCCGGGGGCAGGCAATCCGGCCGGGTAGCCACAGACAGAACCGACACCTCCGGGTGGCGGATGGCCTGGGAAAAGAGCTGCTCCAGGCGGGGGAGAGGAGCATAGGTGTTGGTGTAGGACTGGAAGTAGGCGATATAGGAGACGTCCCGGTTTCCCAGCTTGGCGTCCAGCCGTTTCCGGGCCTCTTCGATCTGCCGGGATACTGTGTCCAGTCTGGGGGCGGCAAAGTCGCCGGAACCTCCCTCGCTGCAGAAAATGCAGCCGCCGGTTCCCAGAGTACCGTCCCGGTTGGGGCAGGTCATGCCTCCGTCCAGAGCCAGTTTATAGACTTTTTTTCCAAAAGTTTCTCTCAGGTAACAGTCCAGAGAATGATAAGGTTTTCCGTTCCAGTCCATGGGTTCCCCTCCTTTTTTTCATAAGCATAGCGAAAAAAGTCCGGGAGCGCAAGAGACCCAATATTTTTGAGCATATTTCATAAAATATTCTATTGTTTGCCGACAGTATTTTGTGCTATAGTTGAGGTAATCGGCGGGCCAGAGGAAGAAGCCGGCCGAAAGCAGAGAAAAAGGAGAGACAGGTCATGAATGTGGATCAGACGATGGAAATGCTGAACGGGGAGAAAGCGGAACAGCTGTTTGCTGCCCTTTACGGAGCGGATCAGACGGAAGGACAGAAAGAGAGATACCGGGAACTGCTGTCAGGATACAGGGATAAATTCGGAGACGGGGACGTGAAGCTGTTTTCCTCTCCGGGAAGGACGGAGATCAGCGGAAATCATACGGATCATAACCACGGCAAGGTGCTGGCCGGCAGCATCAATCTGGACTGCGTGGGCGTGGCGGCGGAAAACCATTCGTCACTGGTGAAGATTGTGAGCGTTACTTTCGGCCAGGAGTTTACCGTAGATTTGAACGATCTGGAGCCCAGCCGCAGAAAGGCAGGCACGGAAGATCTGGTGAAGGGACTGTTAAAAGGGTTTCAGGAGTCGGGATATGAGGTGGGCGGCTTTAACGCCTACATTACCAGCAATGTGATCAGCTCAGCGGGAGTCAGCTCCTCCGCTGCCTTTGAGATGCTTCTCTGCTCCATGATCAACACTCTCTTCAACGGGGGCCGGATCAGCACCGTGGCCTATGCCCATATCGGAAAGTATGCGGAGAATCACTACTGGGACAAGGCGTCCGGCCTGCTGGATCAGATGGCCTGCGCTGTGGGCGGCCTGATCACCATTGACTTTATGGAGCCGTCGGATCCGAAGGTGGAGAAGATCGATTTTGACTTCGGATCCCGGAACCACAGCCTGATCATCGTGCAGACGGGACGGGGCCATGCGGATCTGAGCGCCGATTATTCCGCCGTGCCCGCGGAAATGAAAAAAGTGGCAGAGTTCTTCGGAAAAGAATACTGCTCCGAGATCACGGAAAAAGACGTGATCGACAATCTGGCGCAGGTGCGGGAGTATGCGGGAGACCGTTCCGTGCTCCGTGCCCTTCACTTCTTTGAGGAGAACAAACGGGTAGAGATCATGGTAAAAGCCCTGAAGGAAGGAAAATTTGACGTGTTCCTGGAAAATATTACCGCTTCCGGAAACTCTTCCTGGAAATGGCTGCAGAACTGTTTTACCAATTCCAGCTATCAGGAACAGGGAATTACCATAGCCCTGGCTCTGACCGAGCTGTTCATCGGAGACAAGAAAAGAGGAGCCTGCCGCGTCCACGGCGGCGGTTTTGCCGGCGTGATCATGGCCATGTTGCCCAACGATCTGGTGGACGAATATGTGGAATACATAGAGAAGGCTCTGGGACAGGGAAACGCCTACCGGATGAGCATTCGTCCCTACGGAGCCATCTGTGTCAGCGAGATGTGCTGAAAAAAGATGGAGAGAGTCTGAAAATAGGGCAGACAAAGAGGCGGCCATGTGCTATAATGAGGGCGTGGCGGCAGTCGGACGGAGTCCGGCTCTGCAGGTCATATATCATTTTGAAATACGCCCATTATAAATAAAACGAGGCGTGAGAAAGGAGAAATGGGACAATGGCAAAGTATATCTGCGATGTATGCGGCTATGTTTACGATCCGGAGACCGGTGATCCTGACAACGGTGTGGAGCCGGGAACAGCATGGGAGGATGTGCCAGAGGACTGGGTTTGCCCCTTATGCGGAGTAGGCAAGGATCAGTTTACTGAGGAATAAGGCGCGG
>DXBC01000068.1 GCA_019116745.1 Candidatus Lachnoclostridium stercorigallinarum | reverse complement strand
AATGCGGTACTTGCCCCCAAATGATACCGCCGGCTTCGCCACTTTCTGGGTAAGGACGCCCAGACGGCTTCCCTGTCCGCCAGCTAAAAGCATGGCAATCATTTCCTTCTTAATCACGTTATCACCTCTTGCTGTTAAATTTAGTTATGGAATCATTATATCATACTTTTCATAAATAGTGAACAAATTCATTTGATTTCTATTGTATTTTTTGTGCATTTTCCGACATTTTTTACGTAAGATTTACACTTCCCTTTTTCGTCACTATATCTAGTATGCCGTTTCTGGATATTTCCCACATATGGTAAACTCTCTCCTCCTTCCCGAATTTTCCCGTATTACGGCGATCAATAAATTCTTTACAAAACCTTGAACAGCTGTAAAAAATACAGTATAATCAGCTGTAGGTCATAAAATAGGAAGAAATAGAAGGAGATACGGTTATGAATCTGATTACCATAAAAGAAATATACAAAAACCGTGAAGACTACCTGAATAAAGAAGTGACGGTGGGCGGCTGGGTACGGAGCATCCGCGATTCCAAAGCCTTCGGCTTTATCGTGCTCAATGACGGCTCCTGCTTCGACACCCTTCAGGTTGTCTACCATGACACCATGGACAACTTCGCAGAGATCAGCAAGGCAAACGTAGGCGCTGCCCTGATCGTAAAAGGCACTCTGGTGGCTACTCCCCAGGCAAAGCAGCCCTTCGAGATTCAGGCCGCCGAGGTGACGGTGGAAGGACCGTCCAGCGCGGACTATCCTCTTCAGAAAAAGCGCCATACCTTTGAGTACCTGCGCACGATTTCCCATCTGCGTCCCAGAACCAACACGTTCCAGGCTGTGTTCCGCGTGCGCTCTCTGATCGCCTACGCAATCCACCAGTATTTCCAGGAGCAGGGCTTTGTATACGTTCACACTCCTCTGATCACGGCCAGCGACTGCGAGGGAGCCGGCGAAATGTTCCAGGTGACTACCATGGACCTGGCCAATCCTCCGAAGACTCCCGACGGCGCCATCGATTATTCCAAGGACTTTTTCGGCAAAGCCACCTACCTGACCGTAAGCGGTCAGTTAAACGTGGAGACCTATGCCATGGCGTTCCGGAACGTGTATACTTTCGGTCCCACATTCCGCGCTGAAAACTCCAATACCACCCGCCATGCGGCAGAATTCTGGATGATCGAACCGGAGATGGCATTTGCGGATCTGAACGACAACATGAGAGTGGCGGAGGGAATGTTAAAGTATGTGATCCGCTACGTACTGGAGAACGCTCCGGCGGAAATGAACTTCTTCAATCAGTTTGTGGACAAGAACCTTCTGGATCGGTTAAATGGAGTTCTCAATTCGGAGTTCGGCCATGTAACCTACACGGAGGCCATTGAGATTCTGGAAAAGAATAACGATAAATTCGATTATAAGGTCTTCTGGGGATGCGATCTTCAGACGGAGCACGAGCGGTATCTGACGGAGGAGGTCTTCAAGCGTCCCGTATTTGTTACCGATTATCCGAAAGAGATCAAGGCCTTCTACATGAAGCAGAACGACGACGGAAAAACCGTAGCCGCCATGGACTGCCTGGTTCCCGGTATCGGAGAGATCATTGGAGGCAGCGAGAGGGAGAACGACTATGAGAAGCTGCTGACCCGCATGAACGAGCTGGGTCTGAACCAGGACGACTACAAATTCTATCTGGATCTGCGCAAATATGGCTCTACACGGCATGCAGGATTCGGCCTGGGCTTTGAGCGCTGTGTCATGTATCTTACCGGTATGGCCAATATCCGCGACGTGATTCCTTTCCCGCGGACTGTAAACAACTGCGAACTGTAAAACCTGTGCGCCGAAGCGCACATTCGCACGCGGGCTGCCCTTCTGGCAGCCCGTTTCTTAAATTTTGCCTGTGACGCTTTTCCACGGGAGGCGCATGGGCCGGGGAGGTCTACTATGAAATTTATCCACACAGCTGACGTCCACTGGGGTATGAATCCGGACAGTGACAAGCCCTGGAGCCGGGAGAGAGCCCAGGCTGTCAAAGACACCTTTGTACGCATTATCAAGGAGGCCAAGGACAGAGACGCTGACTGCATTTTCATCTCCGGCGACCTGTTCCACAGCCAGCCTCTGGTGCGGGATTTAAAGGAAATCAATTATCTGTTTTCCACCATTCCCGCCATCCATGTCTGCATCATCGCCGGAAATCACGACCGAATTCGGAAAAGCTCCGCTCTCCACAGCTTCACCTGGTCTTCCAACGTGACGTTTTTCATGGGTGAGGAGCTGTCCTCCGTCTATTTTGAAGACATCAACACGGAAGTCTACGGATTTTCCTATCACAGCGCAGAGATCACGGAAAACCGGCTGGCAGGAGTACAGGCCCCCGCCAACGGCCGTATTTCCATTCTTATGGCCCATGGAGGAGATTCCAAGCATCTGCCTTTTGACAGAGACCAGCTTCTGGCCACCAGCTTTTCCTACATCGCTCTGGGACATATCCACAAACCGGAAATTTTCCCCGGAAACCGTATGGCCTATCCCGGATCACCGGAGCCTCTGGACAAAACGGAATCGGGACATCACGGCATGATCGTGGGAGATATTAATTACATGACGGGAAAGGTCACTTCCCTGGAATTTGTCCCCCTCTCCAAAACTCAGTATATTTCCCTGGCCGTCCATGTGACGCCGGAGACCACAAATGCTGAGCTGGCCGACCGGATCGATGAGGAAATCCAGAAACGGGGGCAGGAGCATATTTACCGCTTCCGCATCCGGGGAATGCGGGATCCTGATATGAAATTTGATCTGGACAGCCTGTCCTACCGCTGGAAAATTGCGGAAATCATAGACGAATCAGAACCCCAGTATGATTTCAGCGCCCTGTTCGCCAGACATCCCAGCGATATGATCGGATTTTACATACAGGCTCTTCAAAAAGAAAACGCCAGCCCCATAGAGAAGAAAGCCCTCTATTACGGTATCAACGCCCTGCTGCACACCACTGACGAAAGGAGCCAGTCATGAAGCTGCTTGATCTGTACATAAACGGATTTGGGAAATTCCACGGCAAATCCATAGAATTTCAGGACGGTCTCAATGTGGTTTACGGAAAAAATGAGGCCGGAAAGTCCACGCTCCACACCTTTATCCGTGGAATGCTCTTCGGCATTGAGCGGGGACGGGGACGGGTTTCCAAAAATGATCTTTACACCAAATATGAACCCTGGGAAAACAGCGCCGATTATCAGGGACGCCTCCGGCTGGAGAGCGGCGGACATACCTACCGCATAGAAAGAAAATTCAGCAAAAACAATAAAGAAGTCCACGTCATCGACGAAACTCTGGGAAAAGAGATTTCCCCGGACAAGGCATTTTACGATCAGGTTCTGTGCGGTCTTACAGAGACCACCTACAACAATACCATCAGCATCGGCCAGCTCAAAAGCGCCACGGACAGCGCCATGGTGTCCGAGCTGAAAAACTACATTGCCAACTTAAACACTTCCGGCAGCATGGCTTTAAACATCACCAGAGCTGCCGCTTTTCTGAAAAAGCAGAAAAAGGATCTGGAAAATCAGATCGTCCCGGAAGCTGCCAGAAACTACACTACCCTTCTGGGGGAAATCCGCTCCATCGAGCAGGAAATCGCCGCCCCGGAATTTGAAAATCAGCTGAGCGCATACAGGGCCAGGCAGAAAGATGTCAATGAGCAGCTTGCAAAGAAACGGGAAGAGAGAGAGGAACTGATTCAGAAGATCGCCAAAGGCCGCCAGATTCTCAACAGCAACCAGTTTGACGGGGAGGAGTCCATCCGGGCCTATCTCCAGAAGGCAGAAAAGGTCTATGAAGAATACAAGAGCGCAAAATCCGCATCAGAAAAGAAATCCCGGACGGTTCTGTCTGTGATCTGCTTTCTCCTTGCAGCTCTTTCAGCCGCCCTCTCTGCCGCTGTTTTCTCCGGCCTGCTCTCCCTGCCTCTTCCTTCCCTGCAGATCGGCGGCCTGCTTCTCGTACCTGCGGCAGTGTTCCTGTTTCTGGGAATCTTTCTGCAGATGAGGGGCAAACGGTATCAGAAGGAGCTGGAACTGAGCGCAGGACTGATCCGTGAAATCTTCGCCAGACATCTGGGGGACAGCTCCATTTCCGACGACGCCATGAACGCCCTGTCGGAAAGAATGGAGGAATTTATCCGCCTGAACGCCGCTCTGGAAAAATCGGAGACTTCCATGAGGGAACAGCAGGAGGAAATCCAGGCCCTTCAGGAGCAGTCAGAATCCTGTTCCACAGGAATCGAAAACCAGCAGCGGCTTCAGTGGGAACTGGAGAAAAAGCTAGAACGGCTCTCTTTCTGCCGGGATCAGGTGGCGGCTCTCCAGCGGGTGATCGATGAAAACGACCGGCTGCGGGACGAAATCACCGCCATCGATCTGGCCCTGGAGACCATGACGGAGGTGTCCACCTCCATCCGCTCTTCCTTCGGCCTTCTTCTCAACAAAACGGCCTCTGACCTGATCGCCGGCATCACCGGAGGCACTTACAGCAGTATGAGCGTGGACGAAAACCTGAACATTTTCATGAACACCAGGACAAAGCTGGTGCCCATCGAGCAGGTTTCCAGCGGCACCATGGACCAGATCTACCTGGCACTTCGGCTGGCTGTGGCCAGGCTGATGCAGGGAGAGCAGGAGCCCCTGCCCCTGATTTTCGACGACAGCTTTGTCCAGTATGATGATGAGCGGCTGCGGACAGCCCTCAGCTGGCTTTCCCGGACTTACGACGGCCAGTGCATCATTTTCACCTGTCATAAACGGGAACTTCAGATTTTAAATGAGGAGAAGATTCCCTACCATCAGATCAGCATATAAAATAAATCTGAAATTAAAAGGCCGGAAAATCCCATTTTCCGGCCTTTTCTTATCCCTATCCAGTTATCAATAATTACCTGTACTCTCCCTTGCGGTACAGATTCAGAACCCTGTTGATTCTCTTTGTGGGGTCCAGAAGCTCGCTTAAGGAGTCGTCATGGTTCAGGTTGTCAATAATAAGGGCAATATACTTGCTCATATCCACGCTGGTATAGTAGGGCTTCGTCAGAAGCTCCGGCGTCTGGTATACCAGGTTGGTGGTGAAAATACGGTCGATCAGGCCGTTCTGATAATACTCGTCAAATTTGGACAGACCGTTGGTGAAAAGTCCGAAGGTGGCGAAAATAAACACCTTTCTGGCCTTTCTCATCTTCAGCTCCTTGGCCACATCCAGCATGCTCTCGCCGGAGGAAATCATATCGTCGATAACCATTACGTCCTTGCCTTCAATATCGGAACCCAGGAACTCGTGGGCCACGATAGGATTGCGGCCGTCGACAATCTGGGTGTAGTCCCTTCTCTTGTAGAACATACCCATATCCAGGCCCAGAACGTTGGCAAAGAAGATGGCTCTCTTCATTCCTCCCTCATCCGGGCTGATGACCATCATGTGGTCGCTGTCGATCTGAAGGTTCTGCTCCACCTTCAGAAGGCTCTTGATAAACTGATAGATGGGCTGCACCGTCTCAAATCCCTTTAACGGGATGGCATTCTGCACTCTGGGATCATGGGCATCAAAGGTGATGATGTTCTCCACTCCCATGCTTACCAGCTCCTGAAGGGCTGTGGCGCAGTCCAGGGATTCTCTTCCGGAACGCTTGTGCTGACGTCCCTCATAAAGGAAGGGCATGATGACATTGATTCTGCGGGCTTTTCCGGCTGCTGCCGCAATCACTCTCTTCAGATCCTGAAAATGATCATCGGGAGACATATGATTGACCATGCCGCAGAGAGAATAGGTGAGGCTGTAATTGCAGATATCCACCATGAAATAAAGATCATCTCCCCGGATGGATTCTCCAATGGTTCCTTTGGCCTCACCGGAACCAAATCTGGGGGTCTGCGCATCAATGATGTAGTTATCCCTCTGGTATCCGGTAAATGCGATGGTGGATTTGTGCTCGCTCTGCCGTTCCCGTCTCCACTCTACCAGATGTCTGTTTACCTTTTCTCCCAGTTCCGCACAGCTCTTCAATGGGATCAGCCCAAGGGGGCCCACTGGTATTGTTTCGATGGTCTTCTCTTCGTAAATCATCTTTGTCCTCCTATTTGTCTTTTTGTGACACCGCACCAGGCGGCTCGGGGGTTACCCGTATATTTATAGCATCAACATCCCGAATCGTCAAGGTCATTCCCGGCCTTCCCGCCGTTTTTTCAGGCGGATATCGTCCCCGTACACGGGAAGGATCCGGTAATAGCTCATAATGCGGGATGTGACCCGTTCCGTATAAGTATCCCGCAGAGCATTCAGGGAAAGGTTTGTGGAAATCACCGTCCCCACCTTGCGGTTCAGCCTCTCATTGAGGCAGTAAAACAGCTGTGATGAAGTAAAGCTGTTGTTTAACTCCGTGCCCAGATCGTCTATTACCAGAAGGTCGCAGTCCAGAATGTAGCTGTACATATCCTTCATCTCATCCTCTCCCTGGTAGCCGAACTTGGTCCGGGAGAAAATGTCAAACAGGTCTGCGGACGACAGATAGATCACGGAATAGTATCGGTCCATCAGCTCCTTGGCAATACAGTTGGCGAGAAAGGTCTTCCCCACCCCGGTGCTCCCGGTGAGAAGGATGCTGCCCTTTGTCTCACCGAATTCTTCGATGAAGCGGCGGCAGGCTTCCACCACCTGGCGCATATGGGCTCTCGCCGTTCTGCCCAGGCCGGGCAGCTGTTTTTCATCATCATAGTATTCGTAGGAAAACGTGGAAAAATTCTCCCGCTTCACCACTTCCTCAATATTGGACTGGGCATAGAGCAGCCTCATCTGAGCCTTTCGGAAACAATGGCACTTCTTTCCATTTACATAACCGGTATCCCGGCAGTCCGGACAGCGATAGCGCATCTCCATATAGTCCGCCGGATAGCCTTTGGCCCTCAAAAGGACCTCTTTCTGCTCCCGCAGATCGGCCAGATCTGCTCTCATCCTCTCCAGAGCGCCCTGGTCGCCGCCCAGCATCTTTCTGGCGGCCTCCACCGCAGTAGTGCTGATGGCGTCGTCCAGCTCTTTCATGGCCGGAATCACCCGGTAAATCTCCGCCACCCGCTTATCCTGATCGTGCTTGTTCTGAAGCTGCTGCCTTCCATACTCCCGGATGATGGCATCATATTGGGAATTGCTCAGTGCCATGTCTCATCCTCCTTTACTGCCACTGTTCCAGTATCATGGCGTCATAGTCTGTCTGACGCTCCTCAAAATTCCGGAACTGATTGCCGCCCCGGCGTCCCGGCTTTGCAGCCGCCGGCTTCCTTCTCATGCTCTCCGCGCCGGCCACCTCCTCCAGGGTGCGCAGGCCGTTTTTGTGCCATTCCTCCAGAATCCGGTCCGCGTACTGAAAACTGGGCTTGTGGATGGCCTCCATGGTCCTGTTGCAGGCCTCCACCACCATCTGGCGGGAAAAGCCCCACGTCTTGTACCACCGTTCAATGGCATCCCACTCCGTGTTGCCGGGGCGGCGGTCGTTAATCCCGAAGGCTTTCATCACCGCAAAGGCGTCCTGGTTGAAATGTTCCGTCCACGCCTTTGCCTTATCTACCGTATCAATTCCCTTTTCGTGCCAGTTGAGCGCCACTTTCTCCATATAGCGGATGCTGTTGTGGCGGTTCTGGACGCAGTATTCGATCACATACTCAATCACATCGCAGGACATATGAAGGCCGTCGTAGAGATAGGCCAGCATATCCGCGTCCTGAGGCTTCAGCAGCCGGCCCATATACTGGCCTGCCACATAGAGAAGCTGGCTGAACTCCCCGTCTCTCTGCAGGCGGTCCAGCTCCGCTTTTCCGTAATTCTTCCGTTTTTCCGCCGCGGCCACGGCAGGCTGAGGAGACGGCTCCCGTTTCCCGCCGGAAGCATTTTCCTGTACCGCCCCGGCAAAAGAACCGCGGCCTTCCGCCGCCGGTGCCTCCGGAACTGCCGCGGCAGACTCCCTGCGGGCCCGGTCAGTCCCATCTCCCCGTTCGCCAAGCACTCCCATCTTCTCCCAGTAGGCCAGGGCGCGGCGCACGTCCGCCTCTGTGTGGTTCAGGGCGTCGGCAATGGACGGCAGGTCCACGTTCTCATTCTGATGGCGGAGAATATAGAGGTAAACCTTCACATATTCCCCGTTGGCGGAGGCCATATATGTATCAATAAACTCATCTGCAACCAGGGTTGCATGGATTTCAAACTGATTCTTCACAGTCAGATTCCCCTTTTCCAGATCAGGCAGATTTCCCTGTTCCCATCATAACACATTCCATTTAAAAAGAAAATAGGCCCGTTTATCCACAGCATGAAATGTGGATAATGTGGATAACGTGGAAATAATGTTTACATAATCTCAAATATTTAAGGGAAATATGTCGAATCCTGCGTAAAT
Organism: Candidatus Lachnoclostridium stercorigallinarum; assembly: GCA_019116745.1. GTDB lineage: Bacteria > Bacillota > Clostridia > Lachnospirales > Lachnospiraceae > Lachnoclostridium_A > Lachnoclostridium_A stercorigallinarum. The sequence goes on along the minus strand of DXBC01000068.1, from coordinate 6,113 downwards.
TCAAGCATTCCAAAATTTACAGACGATTCATTATGTAAATTAAAAAATCCACATAGTTTCTTTACATAAAATGTTGAAAACTATGTGGATAATGTGGATAACTACAGTCCAAGCAGCTTTTCTCCCACTTTTACTATATCTCCGGCCCCCATAGTTATCAACAAATCGCCGTGTACACAATTTTCCAGAATAAATGTCTCAATTTCATCAAAGGACGGCAGATAGGCGGCTTTTGTCCCCAGTTTTTCAATCTTTTCCGCCAGATCTCTGGAACTGATTCCCAGAGTATCCGTCTCTCTGGCCGCGTAAATATCCGCCAGAATCACCTCATCCGCCAGAGACAGGGCTTTTGCAAACTCGTCCATAAACGCCTTCGTCCTGGTGTAGGTATGGGGCTGGAACACGCACCAGATTTTTCTGTGAGGATAATTTCTGGCCGCCGTCAGGGTCGCCCGGATCTCGCTGGGATGGTGAGCATAGTCATCAATCACCGTCACTCCGCCGATCTCTCCCTTTTTCTCAAAGCGCCGGTTGGTGCCTGTGAATTTTTTCAGTCCCCCGGCGACCTTTTCAAAGGGAATTCCCAGCTCCAGACAGGCCGCCGCCGCCGCCAGGGCGTTTGACACGTTGTGGTCTCCGGCCACTCCCAGCACAATATGTCCCAGCTTCTCTCCCCGGCAGATCAGGTCAAACTCCGCCCTGGCAAGCTGATCGTGGCGGACGTTTTCCGCCTGAAAATCGCTTCCTTCGCCGTTTCCAAAGGTGAGCACCCGGCAGGGCAGGCCGTCGGTCAGCTCTTCCAGACGTTCTATTTCACTGTTTATAATAAGAAGTCCGTCTTCCGGCAGCTTTTCCGCAAAGAGGCGGAAAGAATGGCGGATGTCTTCCAGGTCTTTAAAGAAATCCAGATGGTCCTCTTCAATATTCAGGATGATTTCCATGGTGGGGAAAAAGGACAGGAAGCTGTTGGTATACTCGCAGGCCTCCGTCACAAACAGATCCGGCCCTCCCACACGGATGTTTCCGCCTATGGAATTTAAAATTCCTCCCACAGAGATGGTGGGATCCGCGTCTGCTGCCAGCAGAATCTCCGTAATCATGGAGGTGGTAGTGGTCTTTCCGTGGGTGCCGGACACCCCCAGGGACCGGCGGTAATTTTTCATCATCTGGCCCAGCAGTTCCGCCCGGCTCAGCATGGGAATGCCCCGCCGCTCTGCCTCACCGTACTCCGGATTGTCCGGGTGCACTGCCGCGGTGAACACCACCACGTCCACATCGTCTGTGATATTGGCCGCCCGCTGACCGTAAGCCACCGCTGCCCCTCTCGCCTCCAGATTTCTGGTCAGATCTGATTCCTTCGCATCCGACCCGCTGACCGTAAATCCCTCATCCATGAGGATTTCCGCCAGGCCGCTCATGCTGATGCCGCCGATTCCGATAAAGTGCACATGGCAGGGTTTTCCAAAATCTATCTGATACATAAAAATACCTCTTATCTCTTTTATTTGCCCTGCAGAAACGCTGGGCATCGCTTTGGCTTTATTATATCGGATTTTCCCGCAAAAAGCAAAGAATCCCGGGGAATTGCTTCTGTTTTATATTCTGAAAAACATGATTTTCCACAGCCGCCATTTCCTTTTATCGAGAGCAAATAGAGGTTTTTTCTGCATTTTGTAAAACATTCTCAAAACCGTTCAACAAAATGCTTATTTGCTCCGAATAAGTTCAGATTTGTACATTCAAAATATACATCTTCCATATTTTCCAAAATACGTACAGAATTATTAAATTTATATTAAATTCAGGAAAAATACTTGTAATATCCCGTAAATGTGGTAGTGTTTTGTTCATATAAGAACCCGTCTTTCCGACGGGAAATTATAAAAGAGGGAAGAGACACTATGAACGAATTCACACAATCTTTTAACACTGCCATCGCAGTGCTTCTGACCCTGCTGTATCTGTATCAGCTGGGTTACCTGCTGATCGGCATTGTACAGAAGAAAATGGCCAGCCGCAGGGCTGAGCCGGCCAGACAGCACCGCTACGCGGCGATCATCTCGGCCCGCAACGAGGCGAACGTCATTGGCGGTCTGATAAAAAGTCTGAAAGACCAGAATTATCCGGAAGAACTGCTGGATATCTATGTGATTGCCGACAACTGCACCGACAATACGGCCCAGGTGGCGGCAGACGCCGGAGCCATTGTATACCGGCGCTTCAACCGCCTTCAGGTGGGCAAGGGCTACGCCTTAAATTACCTGTTCGGCCTGCTCACGGAAGAGGGAAAGAACAATTACGACGGCTATTTTGTATTTGACGCGGACAACTATGTGGATCCGAATTTTGTAAAGGAAATGAATGCGGTCTTTGACACCGGAAAGTATGCGGCGCTCACCAGCTACCGCAATTCCAAAAACTTCGGCGCCAACTGGATTTCCGCCGGATACGGCCTGTGGTTTCTGCGGGAAGCCCGCTTTTTAAACGCTCCCAGAATGGCCGTGGGAGCAAGCTGTGCCATTTCCGGAACCGGTTTTCTGGTTTCCGGGGATCTGATCCGGGAAAACGGCGGCTGGCCGTTCCACCTGCTCACAGAAGATATTGAGTTTTCCGTAAACTGCGCTCTGCAGGGAAAAGTCATCGGTTACTGTGAAAACGCCGTTATCTACGACGAACAGCCGGTGACCTTCAAGCAGTCCTGGGATCAGCGTCTCCGCTGGTCCAAAGGTTTTTACCAGATTGACTATCATTACGGCCTGTCCCTGTTAAAAGGGGTATTTTCAGGCGGCAGAAAGGGCTTTTCCTGCTACGATATGTTTATGACTGTAGCTCCTGGTATGTTCCTGACCCTGGCAGCCATCCTGATCAACCTGATCATGCTCACCGCCTGCGCTACTCTGCCCACAGCTGAAGCACAGATAGTCATTGAAGAGTGCCTGGGCTTTATCGGCCGGACCATACTGGCCTTTTATCTGGGCCTTCTGATGTACGGGGCTGTAACCACCATTACAGAATGGCGGGCTATACAGATTCCTGCCGCGAAGAAATTTCTGTACCTGTTTACGTTCCCCATTTTCATGTTTACCTATGTTCCCATCTCCGCGGTGGCTCTGGTAAAGAAAGTGGAGTGGAAACCGATTTATCACGGCACGGACTGCGGATCGTTTGTGCCTGCAAACCGCAAAAAAGAACTTTCCATATAAGTTTACTCATACAGAAAATGCCGCTGGCGGCCGTCCCCGGATCTCTTCCGGAGGAACGGCCGCCAGCGGCATTTTGTCTGTTTACAATCAGGTTTTAAGCAATCATGCCCAGGATCACCGACAGCACTGCGTTAAAGACTGTAGCGCTCAGCACGCTCATGGGAACCGCCACAAAAAGCAGTCTGGGGAACAGGACGTTTCTCTCCTCCTCATCGGCGCAGGAGCCAAGCACCAGACTTCCGCCGGAGGAGAAGGGAGAGATGGCAGAACTCTGCGCGCCGATAACGATACAGGTAAAAAGGATCAGCGGACTGATGCCTGTCGTGTCCGCCAGGGCCGGCACCAGGGGGAACAGAGCCGGACATACTACTCCCAGCGTACTGGAGAAGAAGCTCATAACCGCTCCGATGACACTGAAAATTACCGGGATCAGCCATACCGGGAGGCTGGAGCCAGCCCAGGAAGCCAGAAGATTGATGGTACCGGCTTCAATGGCCACATTGATCAGCATACCTACGCCGCAGATCATAATAATGGTATTCCACGGCACCTTCTCAATCACCTGTTTCTGAGGAGCCAGATCCATAAACAGAGCAATCACAGAAAACACAATGGCTACCAGCCCCACATCCATTCTGGAGTTGATAAACGTGATCATTTCTGAGTTGGGCAGGAGAATGTGGAGGATTGGGAAAATCAGCACCACAGCGATCATGGCCACCATCAGATACAGATTCTGCTTCTGCTTTCTGGTAAAGGGCTCCGGCTTCTTAAAGGACATTCCCTGTCCGATGTTCCGGTTTCCTCTGGGGATATAGCGGAAGCCGGCGATGAACAGAAGAGAGAAAATCACGCTGGCCGCAAAAATGACTCCCGTATATCCAAAGGACACATCCGCCAGACCGCCCTCATCCATCAGGCCGCGGAAAATCACTCCGCTTCCGCTGGTCATGAAATTGGCTCCGGAGAGGGCACCGCAGTTGACAGCTACCGCGCCCACCAGCTTGTCCATCTTCGCCTCGTCACAGATCAGAAGGGCCAGAGGCGCCATAAAGGCCATAACCGTAAAGAAACCGGCTCCCAGAGCCGCAATCAGCGCCGCCGCAAAGTACAGCGCAAAAGGCAGAAGGCCCGGGAAGCGGCGGCAGGCGTACAGAAGACCTCCGGCCGTCTTTTCCAGGGTGCCGTTTACCATGGCAAAGTTGTAAAACAGGGAAACCGCAAAAATCACGAACATGGTGCTGATGGGCCATCCCTTTATCACGCTGCTGGCGGACATTCCCAGCCCGAAGCAGCCGATCAGATAGGCAAATACAATGGCAAACAGGCCCGTATTAAATTTGGTCTTATAGCCAATAGCCACTGAAACGGCAATACTGGCAACAATAAGAATACTCAGCATTTTAAAACCTCCTCAAATTTGTCTCTGGCACATCATTATTTGTTTTCACTCAGCCCAAGCAGCCCCTCCTGGATGGTGTGAGTCATATAGTAAATCTGGTCCTCCGGAATTCCGTGATCTGCCAGATAATCCAGATACTCGCCGAGAGCCAGCTCCCAATGGGGATTTTCCACCTGGCCTCCGTCAGTGCTTACCATCACATTTTTGTATCCGCACAGCTTTATGATCTCCACATTGTCCGGAAGATTGCTCTTATAAGCTCCGCCGCCCATATTCTGAGCGTAGCACCGCTCCAGAATCACATCGTAGTCCCTGACCATGCGAAGCTGGTCTTCCACGCTCATTCCTACTACCCACCACTCCGGATGAGTTACCACTACTTTCTGAAGCCCCATATTTCTGGCTTCCTCCACCACTGCAAAGCACTCCGCCGGCGAAACATGGCCGGTTCCCAGCACTGCGCCGTAATCCTTCACCAGCTGCATCACCGACTTTACCTCCGGAAGAATTTTCCCGTCCCTGGTGACCTCCACGCATCCGGACGGGTCCTGACCCATTTTTTCCATATGTCCTCTGGCTGACTGAGTCGGCAGCCACACTACCTTTGCCCCCAGCTTCAGGGCTGTCTCCACTGCCTTGGGATTGATGCCTCCTACCACCCGATTTAAGGTGATGCTGCCGAACATGGTAAAAGAATTGTCCCCGCCGTGAACAATCTCGTTATGGCGGTTGCACAGATAAGCCCGGTCCATGGTCGTTCCCTGGTGAGTCTTGATGACAATCGCCCTGGCTCCCACGCGGATACCGGCCTCCATCAGCTCAAAGTCATCGTACGCCCGTATTCTCAGATCCGGATTGGAGTGAACGTGCATATCGATGACGCCTTTCAAAGAAATTTTGGACATAAATTCTCCTTTCTGCGTCATTTTTTCAAACGCTTATCTCAATTTTTCAACAAAACCGGGGTTATTTTGTTGCCTTTTGTGTAACTTCAATATATACTGTTTTTGTTATCGTTGAAACGAATAATCTTGATGTACAACATCGGTTTTTCCGATAGCTTAAACAGAGGCCCGCGAAAACTGTCCAGACGGATGGAAACCGGAAGAAGCAGTTTTTGCCGGACAGAAAGGAACCGGCCATGTTTTTAAAAGAACTGGAATATATTATCGCGATCGCGGAAGAAGGGAGTATCTCACGGGCGGCGGAACGGCTTTTTATGGCCCAGTCCAGCCTGAGCGAATTTTTAAAGCAGTATGAGGCGGAACTGGGATCCCGGCTGTTTGTCCGCACTTCATCGGGGGTTCGCCTCACTGCCTCCGGAAAACTGTTTGCGGAACAGGCGCGGGAAATCCTGTTTCAGTACAGAAAAGTTCAGAATGAAATCTCCGATATCGAGAACCTGAAAAGCGGTACGCTGGAGCTGGGCATCAGCACCTTCCGCGGCACTTATATACTGCCGGCGGTGCTTCGCCGGTTTAAGCTGCGTTACCCCGGCGTCACCGTAA